>DSBO01000006.1 GCA_011046015.1 Thioalkalivibrio sp.
CTTGCCCAGGGCCTCGGCCAGTTCCTTCTCACCGTTCCATTCGTTCTGGAACTTTTCCATCCACGTGGCAGTAAACAGATCACTCATGTACTTGCTCCTTTGGTTTCCATGTCTTGTTTCTTGTTATTCCACGCCCGGCATCACAGCCGGACAGGTCGAGGCTGCCGAAGCCAGCCCGAGCCTGCAAGGTGGAGGTCACCGTAGTGGGAGTCGTGTCACATACACGGGGAGAGAGTGGTGTGAGGCGTGAGGTGCCGCGTGCCCAAGGCTCTAAAGACTGTAACTCGCGACCTGTAACTTCCCCGCCTAACGCGCCTTCAACAGCATCGTGTCGATCTGGTTGGCCTTGAGGCGGGAACGGATGTCGTTGATCTCGGCCAGGCTGGCGATGGGACCGATGCGCACGCGGTGCCAGGTGTCGTCGTTGACCTCGACCTTCTGGATGTGGGCCTGGACGCCAAGCAGGGCGAGGCTGGCCTTGAGGCGGTCGGCCTCCTCGAACTTCTGGAAGGAGCCGGCCTGCAGGATGAACTCACCACCCTGAGTGATGACCTTGGGTTTGGCCTCGCGTGGGGTGGCGGTCTGGCCGCTGACTTCCTCTTCCGGTACCACCACTTCCAGTTCGGGCAGCAGGGTGTAGAAGTCGAAGCGGGGCCTGGGCGGCGCGGGGATCTCCTCGGCGTCGGGCTTGCGCACCTCGCGGGTGTCCTGCGTACCCTTGGTCACGCTGATGCTGGGGGCGGCGGTGACCGTCTTGGGCGCCGGGGTGTCCTTCAGGTACACGAGCAGGGCGACGAACAGGCCGATGCCCAGGCCGGAGAGCATCCACACCCAGCCGGGCAGCGTGCGCTGCTGCTTCTTCTTCCTGCCAGAGTGCTTGTAGTCGCGGGTGGCCATTACATCTCTTCCGGGGCGCCGACGCCGAGCAGCTCCAGGCCGTTGCGGATCACCTGCGCCGTGGCCTCGCAGAGGTTGAGGCGCGCATCGCGCAGGGCGGCGTCGTCCACCAGGAACTGGTGGGCGTTGTAGTAGGTGTGGAAGGCGTTGGCCACGTCGCGCAGGAAGTGCGCGAGCTGGTGCGGCTCTTCCGAGAGGGCGGCGGCCTCGACCACCTCGGGGTAGCGGGCGAGCAGGGTGATGAGGTCCTGTTCGTGCTCCTCGGTGAGCCGGTCCACGCTGGTGCTGCCGCGTGCCGGGTCGCGTTCGAGCTGTTTCTCGGCGAGCTGGCGCAGCACGCTGCACACGCGGGCATGGGCGTACTGGATGTAGTAGACGGGGTTGTCGGCCGACTGCGACTTGGCCAGATCGAGGTCGAAGTCCAGGTGCTGCTCGCACTTGCGCATCACGTAGAAGAAGCGCGCGGCGTCGTTGCCGACCTCGTCGCGCAGTTCGCGCAGGGTGACGAAGGAGCCGGAGCGGGTGGACATCTGCACGCGCTCGCCACCTCGGTACAGGATGGCGAACTGCACCAGCAGCACGTCGAGCTTCGCGTCGTCGTCGCCCAGCGCCTTGAGCGCGGCCTTCACGCGCGGCACGTAGCCGTGGTGGTCGGCGCCCCACACGTCGATCACGCGGTCGAAGCCGCGCTCCATCTTGTCCATGTGGTAGGCGATGTCGGAGGCGAAGTAGGTGGTCTGGCCGTTGTCGCGCTGCACCACGCGGTCCTTCTCATCGCCGAACTCGGTGGAGCGGAACCACAGCGCGCCGTCCTGCTCGTAGACGTGGCCGGCATCGCGCAGGCGCTCCAGGGCCTTGTTCACGGCGCCCTTGTCGGTGAGCGAGCGCTCGGAATACCACTCGTCGTAGGTCACGCCGAACTCGGCCAGGTCATCGCGGATGTCGTCGAGGATGCTGTTGAGCCCCAGCTCGAAGACGTAACGGTAGCGGTTGTCGCCCAGCAGGTGGCGGGCGCGCTCGGCCACGGCGTCGATGTGCACTTCCTTGTCGCCGCCGGCCGGCTCGTCGGGCGGCAGGTCGTGCATGGCCTCCTCGGCGGTGCAGGCCCACTGGTCGCCGTGCTCGTCGAACAGGATGCCGGCGATGTCGCGCACGTACTCGCCCTTGTAGCCGTTGCTCGGGAAGGTGAGTTTCACCCCGCAGTGTTCGAGGTAGCGCAACCATACGCTGGCGGCGAGGATGTTCATCTGCCGGCCGGCGTCGTTGACGTAATACTCGCGGTGCACCTTAAAGCCGACGGCGGCCAGCAGGTTGGCCACCGTGGCGCCGTAGGCCGCACCGCGGCCGTGGCCGACGTGCAGGGGCCCTGTCGGGTTGGCGGAGACGAACTCCACCTGCACGCGCTTGCCGGCGCCCAGCTCGCTGCGCCCGTAGCCCTCGCCCTGCTCGCGGATGCGGTCGATGACCTTCAGGGTGCTGGAGGGATCGATGAAGAAGTTGATGAATCCGGGACCGGCGATGTCGACCTTCGTCACCACGTCCGAGGCCGGCAGGTGGTCGACGATGGCCTGGGCGACGTCGCGGGGGCTGCGGCGCGCCGGCTTGGCGAGCTGCATGGCGATGTTGCAGGCGAAGTCGCCGTGCGTCTTGTCGCGGGTGCGCGTGACCTGGATCTCCGGGTCGGCATCGGCGGGCAGCACGCCGGCGGTCTTGAGGCCGCCGAGGGCGAGCCGGACGAGGGATTCGAGTTGCTCTTTCAAGGGGCGATTCCTGGTTTCCTGCAAAGGCGGGCGCGGGGCGCCGGCGCGAAAGCTGCATTCTAAAGAAATGCGGGCGTGACAGAAACAGCGGGGTGAAAACCCCGGTGTTTCTCTAGAACATCTCCTGCGGGTCCACGTCCAGTGACCAGCGTACGCGCCGGGCCTCGGGCAGCTCGGCCAGCGTGGGCATGACGGCGCGCAGCATCGCGTGCAGGGGGCGGCGCTCGCGCGCCATGAGCAGTAACTGGGCGCGGTAGCGGCCGGCGCGTTTTTCCATGGGGGCCGGGATGGGGCCGAGCACGCTCACCTCCCCGGTCGAACCGAGGTGGTCGCGCACGGCCTGCAGGAAGCTGGCCGGCGCCTCCGGCCCGGGTGCCTCGGCGCGGAACAGGGCGAGGTGGCCGTGGGGCGGCAGCCCGGCGGCCCGGCGTTCGGCCAGGGCCTGGGTCGCGAAGGCGCGGTAGCCGCCCTCCAGCAGGGTGAGCAGCAGCGGGTGGTCCGGGTGGTGGGTCTGGATGATCACCTCGCCCGGCTTCTCGCCGCGCCCGGCGCGCCCGGCCACCTGCACGATGAGCTGGGCCATGCGCTCGGCGCCGCGGAAGTCCGCACTGAACAGGCCCTGGTCGATGTCGATGAGGCCCACCAGGGTGACGCCCGGGAAGTCGTGGCCCTTGGCCAGCATCTGCGTGCCGATGAGCAGCTGGTGCTCGCCGCTGTGCACCCCGGCGAGCTTTTCGGCCATGGCGTGCTTGCGCCGCGTGGTGTCGCGGTCGATGCGCACGATGCCGGTGTCGGGGAAGTGGCGTCGGAGCGCGGCCTCCAGGCGCTCGGTGCCCTGGCCCAGGGTGCGCAGGTCGGTGCTGCCACAGTCCGGGCAC
The DNA here is from genome assembly GCA_011046015.1 of Thioalkalivibrio sp. Classification (GTDB taxonomy): domain Bacteria; phylum Pseudomonadota; class Gammaproteobacteria; order SpSt-1174; family SpSt-1174; genus SpSt-1174. The sequence continues at coordinate 3,536 of DSBO01000006.1, forward strand.
TGGCGGTTCACCGCCCGCTCGGCGCCGCAGTGGTGGCAACGCAGGCGCTGGCCGCGGGCATGGTAGGTCATGTGCGCGTCGCAGCGCTGGCAGTCGGCCACCCAGCCGCACTCGTGGCACAGCAGGGTGGGGGCGTAGCCGCGCCGGTTGAGGAACAGCAGCACCTGTTCGCCGACCGCCAGGGTCTGACCGACGGCCTGGAGCAGCGCCGGGGAGAGCCCCTCGTCCAGTTGCTGGGCGCGCAGGTCGAGCAGGCGCACCCGCGGGGGGCGGGCGGTGCCGGCGCGGCTCGGCAGGTGCAGGCGCGTATAAAGGCCCCGCTCGGCGTTGGCGAGCGACTCCAGCGAGGGGGTGGCCGAACCCAGCACCACGGGAATGCCGACGTTGCGGGCGCGGACCAGGGCGAGGTCGCGGGCGTGGTAGCGAAAGCCGTCCTGCTGCTTGAAGGAGGCATCGTGTTCCTCGTCCACCACGATCAGGCCGAGTCGTGGCAGGGGCGTGAACACCGCCGAGCGCGTCCCGATGACGATGGGCGCGCGCCCGGTGCGGGCCATGTTCCAGGCGCAGAGGCGCTCGCGGTCGTTGAGCCCGGAGTGCATGACGGCAATGGGCACGGCGAAACGGGCACGAAAGCGGGCCAGTAGCTGCGGCGTGAGGCCGATCTCGGGCACCAGCACCAGCACCTGCTGCCCGGTGGCCAGGGCGGCATCGATGGCGGCCAGGTAGACCTCGGTCTTGCCCGAGCCGGTCACGCCCTCGACCAGCAGGGGGGTAAAGCCGCCCAGCGCGGCGCAGATCGCATCCGCCGCGGCGGCCTGGTGCTCGTTGAGGTCCGGTGCGGGGGTGGGCGAGTCGGTCGCCGCCAGTAGGCAGTCGCGCAGGCGGCGATCGGCGAGGCCCTTGTCGACCAGGGCCTTCGCCGCCGGCCGCCAGCTGTCCAGTTCGGCCCCGATCTCGTCGGCCGTGAGTCCCCTTGTCTGCTGTTTGAGAAGCGCGAACAGCTGCTGCTGGCGCGGGGCGCGGGCCAGCGTGGCGGGATCGGTGGCGCGCCCTTCGTCGGTCAGGGACCAGCTCTCCACGCCGGGGACCTCGGGCGCCTCGCCCTGGCGCAGCAGCACCGGCAGGGCGGTGGCCATGACCTCGCCGACGGGGTGCTGGTAGTAGTCGGCCGCCCAGCGCAGCAGCTCGAGGGTGTCGGCGGGCAGCAGGCCGTCCGGATCGAGCAGGGCGCTGGCCGGCTTGAGGCGCTCGCGCGGCAGCTCGGAGGTCGCTGCCGTCTCGACCACCACACCCGTGACGCTGCGCCGGCCGAAGGGCACACGCACGCGTGCCCCCGGCAGCGCCTTCGCCTCACCGCGAGTGGGCGGCAGGTAGTCGAACAGGCGGGGCAGGGGCGTGGGCACGGCCACGCGCAGGACGGGCGTAACGGCCGCCGACGGGTTTTGCGGGTTAGTGTTCAAACTTGAAGTATCTTCTCACAAGTCGGTCTAACTGCTGAGATATTTTGGGGTTTTTCGCTTGTCCACAGATCCTGTGGATAACTTTGTGGATAGATTGTCGCCAAATCGGTCCGACCCCGGGAATTGTTGCATGCCCGTTAAACTGGCGAAAAAATAGCCAATGGTAAATTCCTATATAAAACAGTGTGTTGTGTTTGTGCGCTGCGACGCTGGCCCGGTGCGCCCCGGCCTTCAAGCAAGGCCTTGACCCGGGCATGACAGTTGTGCATAAACACCGGGGATTTTCGTTCCGGGGGATTGACAATCGCCCTTATTAGCGAGTCCTTATGGATTCGCGCAGGGTGCTCCGGGGCGCCCCCGGGCGTGACATTCATCACATGTTTGTCGCCGTTCATCCGAACTGGTGCGCACTGGCCCCCATCAGGCGGGTAACATCGTCTAATAAATATTAGGGCCCACGGACGCCAACATGACTACCACGCGGGATTCCGGCGCGCTCGCGCATCTCGATGCCCTCGGCCAGCTGTCGCTGTTCCGGGGCGTGGACCCGTGTGACATCGCGCCGCTGCTGCGCGAAGCCCGGCAGCGCGACCTGGCCCCCGGTGATGTCCTGCTGGAGAAGGACCAGTTCAACCCGCGCGTGTTCATCCTGCTCGAAGGGCGGCTGTCCGTCCACACCCAGCTCGACCGTGATGCCATCGCCCTGCTGGAGGCGGGCGACGTGGTGGGCGACATGTCCGTGGTCACCGGCCAGCCCGCCTCTGCCTTTGTCCGCTCCGATACTCACTGCCGGCTCATTGATCTGCCGGCCGACGCGTTGTGGGCTGTGTTCGACGAGAGCCGCCCGTTTGCGCGCAACCTGCTGCGGCTCTATGTCCGCCGCATTGCCAATCTCAACCTGGTGGTCAATTCTGCCCAGCGCCTGCAGCAGGAATACCGCGTGCATGCCACCACGGATCCGCTGACCGGCCTGTACAACCGCCGCTGGCTCAACGAGAGCCTGGCCTTCGAGATCTCCCGCGCCCAGTTGCGCAAGCGGCCGCTGACGGTGATGGTGGCCGATATCGACAACTTCAAGCAATACAACGATCAGCACGGCCACGTGGCGGGCGACCAGGCCCTCAAGGGGGTGGCCGCCGCCGTGCTGGTTGCCCTGCGCGGCAGCGACATGGCCGTGCGCTATGGCGGCGAGGAACTCGTGGTGGTTCTGCCAGGCGCCGAACTGGAGGAGGCCCGCAAGGTGGCGGAACGGCTGCACCGGGCCGTGGCCGACCAGCCGATCATCGGCCACGATGACACGCCACTGCCCCCGGTGACGCTCTCCATCGGCCTGGCCAACATGGTGGGTGGCGACTCGCCCGAGCAGCTCATCGCCCGGGCCGACCAGGCCCTCTACCGCGCCAAGCATCAGGGACGCAACTGCACGGCGGAGTAAAGGCGGGTTTTGCCACGGAGGGCACAGAGTTCATAGAGGAAAGCCTGTCTCGTGATTCCCTCTGTGCCCTCTGTGGCGCCTGGACTTTTCGGCCTAACGCCTGACTCCTCTCGCCCACAAAAAAGCCCGGCTCGAAGGCCGGGCTTTTTTGTGCCTGCTGCAGGAGCCTTACAGCTCCTTCACCTGGGCGACCAGGTCGGCGGCGACCTTCTGGCCATCGCCGTACAGCATGCGGGTGTTGTCGGCGAAGAACAGGTGGTTCTCGATGCCCGAGAAGCCGGCGCCCTTGCCGCGCTTGATGACGATGCAGTTCTTCGCCTGGTCGGCGTTGAGGATAGGCATGCCGTAGATCGGGCTGTCCGGGTTGGTGCGTGCCACCGGGTTGACCACGTCGTTGGCGCCGATCACGAGCGCCACGTCGGCGGTCGGGAACTCGCTGTTGATCTCGTCGAGGTCGTAGATGATGTCGTAGGGCACGCCCGCCTCGGCGAGCAGCACGTTCATGTGGCCCGGCATGCGGCCGGCCACCGGATGGATGGCGAACTTCACGTCCACGCCCTTGTTGCGCAGGGCCTGGGTGAGTTCCCAGATCTTGTGCTGGGCCTGGGCCACGGCCATGCCGTAACCTGGGATGATGATGACCTTTTCGGCATAGGCCATCATCACGGCGGCGTCGGAGGCTTCGATTTCCTTCATCGAGCCGCTGACTTCCTCGCCCTCGCCGCCACCGCTGGCGCCGAACTGGGTGAAGAGCACGTTGGTGATCGGGCGGTTCATGGCCCTGGCCATCAGCTGGGTGAGCAGGGTACCGGCCGAGCCCACCACGATACCGGCGATCATCATGGCCGGGTTGCCGAGCACGAAGCCCTCGAAGCCGACCGCGAGGCCGGTCAGGGCGTTGTACAGGGAGATGACCACGGGCATGTCGGCGCCGCCGATGGGCAGGGTCATCATCACGCCGAAGACCAGCGCCAGCACGAAGAACGCGGCGAGCACCACCGGGCTGTATTCCACGCCGGAGAAGGCGATGATCGCGCCGGTGATGACGGTGGCGGCGAACAGGATGCCGTTGACCAGCTGGATGCCGCCGAAGCGCACGGTCTTGCGCAGGATGCCCTGCAGCTTGGCGTAGGCGATCAGCGAGCCGGAGAAGGCGACGGTGCCGATGAGCGCGCCGAGCACGGCCAGGATCTGCACGGTCTGCGTCATCTCGGTGAACTTCACCAGCTCCACCGCGGCGATGGCCGCGGCCGCACCGCCGCCCATGCCGTTGTAGAGCGCGATCATCTGCGGCATGTCGGTCATGGCGACCTTCTTGCCGGTGTACCAGGCCAGACCGCCGGCCACGCCGATGGCGATGATGATCAGCGCGTAGTTGGTGAAGATGACGTCTTCAGGGGCGTGCAGCAGGGTGGGATGCACGAAGGTGACCAGCGTGGCGAGAACCATGCCGACACCGGCCCAGATGATGCCGCCCCGCGCCGTCTTCGGCGAGGACATCTTCTTCAGGCCGAGGATGAAGAGGACGGCTGCGGCGAAATAGGAGGCCTTGATGATGAAATCCATTACTTGTCCCCCTTGCTGGTCTTGAACATCTCGAGCATGCGCTCGGTGACGACGTAACCACCGGCGGCGTTACCCGCGGCCAGCAGCACGGCGATGAAGCCGATGGTCTGTTCCAGCGGGGTCTCGGCGTGGCCCAGGGCGACCATGGCACCCACCACGACGATACCGTGCACGAAGTTCGAGCCCGACATCAGCGGCGTGTGCAGGATGACCGGCACCTTGGAGATCACCTCGTAACCGGTGAAGGCGGCCAGCATGAAGATATACAGTGCGATGAAACCTTCCATTCTTACGCTCCTTCCACCAGTTTGCGGGTGGCCTCGTGCTTGATGGCACCTTCATGGGTGAGCACGCTCTCGGCGATGACCTCGTCGTTCCAGTCCGGCTTGAACTCGCCTTCCTGGATCATCGGGGTGATGAAGTTGAGCAGGTTCTTGGCGAACATCTCGCTGGCGTGCAGCGGCACCTGGCTCGGCACGTTGAGCGGCGCGTGGATGACCACGCCCTGGTGCTCGATGGTCTTGCCGGGCTGGGTGAGGTCGCAGTTGCCGCCGCCCTCGGCCGCCAGGTCGATGATGACGGCACCTTCCTTCATGCCCTCCACCGTGGCGTTGGGGATGATCTTCGGCGACGGGCGGCCCGGCACGGCGGCGGTGGTGATGAGCACATCGGCCTTGGCGATGTACTCGGCCAGCTCTTCCTGCTGCTGTTTCTTCTCGTCGTCGGTCAGCTCGCGGGCGTAGCCGCCTTCGCCTTCTGCCTTGATCGAGAGTTCGATGAACTTGGCGCCCAGCGACTCGACCTGCTCCTTGGTGGCGGAGCGCACATCATAGCCCTCCACCATGGCGCCCAGGCGCTTGGCGGTGGCGATGGCCTGCAGGCCGGCCACGCCGGCGCCGATCACCAGCACCTTGGAGGGACGGATGGTGCCGGCGGCAGTGGTGAGCATCGGGAAGAAGCGGCACGAGAGGTCCGCACCCATGATGGCGGCCTTGTAGCCGGCCACGGCGGCCTGGGAGGACAGCACGTCCATGGCCTGGGCGCGGGAGATACGCGGGATCAGCTCCATGGCGAAGGCGGTGATCTTGCCGTCGCGCAGTTTGGCGACCCGCTCCGGGTGCTTGTGCGGGAACATCATGCTCATCACCGTGGTGCCCTCGCGCATCTGTGCGATCTCGTCCTCGGACGGGGGCTGGACCTTGAACACGATGTCGGCTTCCTTGTACAGCGCGGCGGCGTCTTCCACGACGCGTGCGCCGGCGAAGTCCTCGTCGGCCAGGCGGGCCGACAGGCCGGCGCCTTTCTCCAGCAGGACCTCGCAACCCAGGGCGGTCAGCTTCTTGACCACGACCGGGTCCATCGCGACGCGACGTTCACCTTCCGCGGTCTCTCTCGGAATAGCCACTTTGATCGGCATGCTCTTTACTCCCATTGCCCCGTTCGGCGGGGCACTCATGGCCGGGGCGACGCTTGCGGTCGCCGTCTTGTTCGTTGCTACGGGGGTCCGGATACGCTGGCGAGCGGGTATCCCCGGTCATTCGGCCGGCCGCGGGGCGGCCTGCCAAAAAGGGCGTTATCTTAGCGGATAATGTCCGCCGTTTGAATATCGCACCCGCTTTGCAGGGTTTTGGACCGGATTCGCCATTTTCCGCGATTCATATTTCATTTTTCTTTCATATCAACCACTTGCCAAACAAACGGGTTTGCGGATACATTGGCTCAGCGCTTGCGTTATCGCGGCGTGGCGCCGCGAGCGCACGCTCCTTTTGACGGTGTTTGCCGAGGGAGGAGGACGTGTACGAGCTCAGCCAGCAGGTATTGAGGACTGACGTGGCCGGCATGCCCCTGGAGTGGATCACCTACCAGGAGGCGGTCAAGCTCTACCATGCCGAGCAGGTGGCCTACTGCCTCGGCACGGTGCTCTATCGCCTGCACGGGGGTATCAACGCCCTGACCGGCCGGCGCAGCGTGGTCGACGTGAATTCCATCATCGCCACCTACGGCAGCAACCGCGCCCTGCATCCCGCCTATGTCCCGCCCCTCAACAACCCGGCCCTGTTCAAGCGCGACGCCCACTTGTGCCTGTACTGCGGGCAGCCGTTCTCCCGCGCCGACCTGTCGCGCGACCACGTCACCCCGGTGAGCCAGGACGGCGAGGACTGCTGGACCAACGTGGTCACCGCCTGCAAGCGCTGCAACAACCACAAGGCGGGACGCACCCCGGAGGAGGCTGGCATGGAGCTGCTGGCCGTGCCTTTCACCCCCACCCACGCCGAATATGTCTACCTGCAGGGCCGGCGCGTGCTGGCCGACCAGATGGAGTTCCTGCGCGCCCACTTCCCGCGCAGCAGCCCGCTGCGCAGTCGCGCGCTCGAGGCCTGATTTCCCGCCCAGCTCCGGTTGGCACCCGCCCCGCGTCCGTCTATGCTGGACGCCCTGTTTCCACAACGCCATCACCCGACGCCATGAGCCTGTACCGCGGAGAGACCGCCTTCACCCATGCCGAGACCGGCTGCACCGGTATCCTGGTCACCAACCTCGGCACCCCGGACGCCCCCGAGCCCGGCGCACTGCGCCGCTACCTCAAGCAGTTCCTGTGGGACCCGCGCGTGGTGGAGGTGCCGCGGCCGATCTGGTGGCTGATCCTCAACGGCGTGATCCTCAACGTGCGTCCGCGCCGCAGCGCCAGGGCCTACCAGAGCGTGTGGACCGAGGAAGGTTCGCCGCTGCTCACTATCTCGCAGCGCCAGCGCGTCGCGCTGGAAGACGTCCTGGGCGAACGCGTGCCCGGACCCGTGAAGGTGGCGCTGGCCATGCGCTACGGCAATCCGTCCATCGAGACCGGACTCGAGGCGCTCAAGGCTGCCGGCGCGCGCCGCATCTTGGTGCTGCCGCTCTACCCGCAATACGCGGGCGCCACCACCGGCTCCACCTTCGATGCGGTGGCCGAGGTGCTGAAGCAGTGGCGCTGGGTGCCGGAGCTGCGCTTCATCAACCACTACCACGACGAGCCCGGCTACATCGACGCGCTCGTGCAGAGCATCCGCCGCCACTGGGAGGAACACCCGCGCGGCGAGGTGCTGGTGTTCTCCTTCCACGGCATCCCCCAGCGCTACTTCCTCGCCGGGGATCCGTACTTCTGCCACTGCCAGAAGACTGCACGCATGGTGGCGGAGCAGCTCGGCCTGTCGGCCGGCGAGTACCGCGTCACCTTCCAGTCGCGCGTGGGCCGCGAGGAATGGCTCAAGCCCTATACCGACGAGACCATGAAGGCCCTGCCGCGGGCCGGGGTGAAGCGCGTCGACGTGGTCTGCCCCGGCTTTTCCGCCGACTGTCTGGAGACCATCGAGGAGATCGGCGAGGAGAACCGCGGCTACTTCATGGAGGCCGGCGGCGAGGCCTATCACTACATTCCCGCCCTCAATGACGACGCGGCCCACATCGATGCGCTGGCGAGCCTCGTCTGGCGTCACGCGCAGGGCTGGCCGGAATTTTCCGAGGTCTATACCGACGAGGCGGCGCGCGAGGCGGCCCAGGAGCGCGTGGTGCGCGCGCAGGCCATGGGCGCGGAGGACTGAGCATGCGCAACCGACGCATCGGCCTGGTGCTGATCGGCGACGAGCTGCTCAGCGGCAAGCGCACGGACAAGCACCTGGGCAAGGCCATCGCGCTGCTCGGCGAGCGCGGCCTGCAACTCTCCTGGGTGCGCATGGTGGGGGACGACATCGCCCTGCTCACCGACACCCTGCGCCAGTCCTTCGCCGAGGGGGACATCGTCTTCAGTTTCGGCGGCATCGGTGCCACCCCGGACGACGTCACGCGCCAGTGCGCGGCGGCCGCCGCCGACGTCGAGCTGGCCCTGCATCCGGAGGCCGCAGCCATCATCGAGGAGCGCTTCGGCGAGGAGGCCTATCCGAACCGCATCCTCATGGCCGAGTTTCCGGAAGGGGCGGACATCATCCCCAACCCGGTGAACCAGATCGCGGGGTTCTCCTACCGTCATCATCACTTCCTGCCGGGCTTCCCCAACATGGCCTGGCCGATGCTGGAGTGGGTACTGGAATACTGGTATCGCGACATCTTCAACCGGACGCCGCCCGTCGAGCGGTTGATGCTGCTGCAAAACGTCGCCGAGTCCGAGCTCATCCCGCTGATGGAGACGTGCATCAAGCGTTTCCCCGGCGTGCGCTTGGCCAGCCTGCCCAGCACCGAGAACCGCCGCCAGATCGAGATCGGCCTCAAGGGCGAGGCGGCGGAGGTCATAGTCGCCGGCGAGTGGTTCGCCGAAGAGCTGTGCCGCATGGGGGTGAGCTGGCGCTAGGGCGCGCCAGTCCTGACGGCTGTTTTTTGCCACAGAGGGCACAGCCGCCATCAACGACCCTGTAGGAGCGGTGAAAGCCGCGATGCCCATGTCAGCCGATGCTGCCATCCCCGATCGCGCCTCGCAGCGCTCCTACGGGAACCACAAGCAGACTGTAGGAGCGGTGCCAGCCGCGATACCCATGCCCGGGTGATGCTGCCACCCCGAATCGCGCCTCGCAGCGCTCCTACCGGAACTGGGCTCGGACTGTAGGAGCGGTGAAAGCCGCGATGCCCATGTCAGCCGATGCTGCCATCCCCGAATCGCACCTTGCAGCGCTCCTACCGGAACCACAACCGGACCGCAGGAGCGGTGAAAGCCGCGATACCCGTGCCCGGGCGATGCTGCCATCCCCGAATCGCTGCCTTGCAGTGCTCCTACGAGAACCAGAACCGGACTGTAGGAGCGGTGAAAGCCGCGATGCCCGTGTCCGGCCGATGCTGCCATCCCCGAATCGCGCCTTGCGGTGTCCTGCCGGTACCGAGGGTGAACATGCCAAGAAGCGACCAAGATCGCGACCCAGGGGGAAGGTTCTGCGATCCTCGTCGCACCTGCCGTTTTCTGCCGTTTATCCGCAACGATCGGGTTGTCTCATACGCCCTGCCAGGGCAGGCAGATCCTCAGGCCCAGCCCTCGCCCTGCCGGGGCAGGCAGATCCTCAGGCCCAGCCCTCCCAGCGCGCTGCGTTCCAGTGCGAGTTCTCCACCGTATTCCTTCACGATGTCCTGCATGATGGCGAGCCCCAGGCCGTGGCCTGGGACGTTCTCGTCCAGGCGGGCGCCGCGTTCGAGGAGCTGGGCCGACTCGGCCTCGTCGATACCGGGGCCGTCATCCTCGATATAGATACAGTGCCGGGTCGCGGTGTCGGCGCAGCGTACCCGAACCCGGTGGCGTGCCCACTTGGCGGCATTGTCCAGGGCGTTGCCGAACAGTTCGCTCAGGTCCGCGGCATCGCCGATCAGCACGTGTTCCGTCGGGATGTCGATGTCGAAACGCAGGGCGCGTTCACCGTGGATCCTGTCCAGCACCCCGGCGAGGTCCTGCAGGAGTTCGCGGGTGGGGATGCGATGCCGGGCGAGCGCGCCGCCAGCCAGGCGGGCGCGCTTGAGTTCGCGGGATACGGACTGGTCGATCCGGTCGATGGCCTCGTCCAGGTCGCGCCGGCGTGCCTCGGGCAGGTCCTGCAGGCTCTGGCGGGCGAGGGCCAGCGGGGTCTTGATGGCATGGGCGAGGTTGCCGAGCGCAGTGCGCGAGCGTTCCAGGCGACGGGTGTGACTGCGGTTGAGGTTGTTGATCTCGCGCGTGAGCGGTGCGATCTCGTCGGGAACGCGGGTGTCGATGACCTCGCGCTCGCCGGCCTGCATGGCGCGCAGTTGCGACACCGTCGCGCGCACGGGCCTGAGCGAGTGCCGGACGAGGACCTGCAGCAGCGCGAGCAGCAGGAGCAGCAGTAGAGCGCCGGCCAGGCCGAACCCGACCAGGTAGCGTTGCGCCAGCTCCTGAAACTCGCTGACATCCTCCGCTATGAGGATCTCCACCGGCTGCCCCGATTTTTCGTAGCGCATCAGTAGCGCGAGCATGGGCAGGTCCTGGGGGCCCTGCATGTGGAAGGCCCGGTCTTCCGGCGTGCCGGCAGGCGCGCTGATCGTTTCGTCCCAGAGCGAGCGGGAGCGCAGGGTGTCGCGTGGCGTGACCACGACAAAATAATGCCCGGAAAACACGCGCTGATAGATGGGGGCGATGCGGGCGGCGTCGAGTCGCGCGCGCCCAGCCGTGTCGAAGTCCAGGGCCAGCAGCAGGTTTTCGGCGTCGTGCTCCAGGCGGGTGTGGATATAGGTCTCGGTGAGGGTGCGGGCGGCCAGCATGCCGCCGACCCAGGCCAGTGCCACCACGGCAATGAGGCTGATCGACAGCCAGAGGAAGAAACGCGCGCGCAGCGAGTTCATGCCGGCCCGCCGTAGACGTAGCCCTGCCCGCGGCGCGTGGTGATACGTTCCCGGCCGATGAGCTGGCGCAGGCGGTTGATATAGACCTCGATGACGTTGCTGTCGCGCTCGTCGTCATACTCATAAAGATGCTCGGCCAGCCGAGACTTCGACAGCACCTTGCCCTCGTTGAGCATGAAATAGTGCAGCAGGCGGTACTCCATGGCGGTGAGCTGGGTCTGCGTGCCATCGGGCAGGCGCAGGGACTGGTCGTCCTCGTCGAGCACCAGGCCATGGCTCTCGATCACCGGCCGGGCGCGTCCATGGGCGCGGCGGATCAGCGCCTGCAGGCGCACGATCACCTCTTCGTCGTGAAAGGGCTTGGTGACGTAGTCGTCGGCGCCGAGCTTGAAGGCGGCAATCTTGTCCTGCCAGGCATCGCGGGCGGTGAGTACCAGCACGGGAAAGTCCCGCCCGGCGGCGCGCCAGCTTCCGAGTACCTCCACGCCGGATTTTTTCGGCAGGCCCAGGTCGAGCACGGCCACGTCGTAGGCTTCCTCGCGCCCCAGGTGTTCGGCGTCGACGCCGTTACCGGCGATATCCACGGCGAAGCCCTCGGCACGAAGACGCTGGCCGAGGGACTCGGCCAGCGCGTGATCGTCCTCGACCAGCAACAGACGCATGTCAGTCCTTGCGTTTGGACTTTAGCAGCTCACCGGTGCGGGCATCGAAATAGCCCTTGCGGTGCTCACCATCGTGGGTGAGGTATTCGATTTCATAGACGTAGCGACCATTCTCGCGCTCGAACTCGGCCTCCAGGATGCGCGCCTCACGCAGCTCCGGGCTGTCGGTGATGAGCGTGACCAGCGGCAGGATGTCGCCGGCCTCGCGCAGCTCGCGGACCTTGTCGTGGGAGTCGGCCTGGGCGCCGAAGCTCAGGGCGGTAAGCAGGGCGGCGGTGGCCGCGGCAAGTTTCAGGTTCATGGCATTGTCTCCGTAGGTTTCGGGCGGTCGGTCTCGACCAACGGGGCCATGCTAGCCACCGATCCTGAAATCAAACTTAAGACGATTATGCCCTGGCAGGCAAAGAGAAAGCGGGCCGGGGCCCGCTTTCTCGTTCCTCGGCCGATACGCTTCAGCCGAACATCCAGGTTTCCGGCTGCGGATGGGCCTGCTGCTTGTCGAGGTACTGCATGCCCTTCACGCAACGGATGATCAGCCACACCAGCCAGAACAGCAGGATGAAGGCGCCAATCACCAGCCCGACGGTGAGCGTCCCGATGAACAGGTACAGCAGGCCGATCCAGAAGGTGCGGATCTGGAAGGTGTAGTGGCTCTGGAGCCAGTCCGGCGCCTCGCGCCGGTTGATGTAGGCCATGACCACGCCGACGATGCCGGTGACGCCGACGACGATACCGACGAGGTAAAGGATGTAGACGATCTTGGCGGTGCCCTCGGTGGTCGGGGCGGCGACTTCGTTCATTTGTCATTCTCCATTTTGTTGTTGTTTGCCCTGCCGTGAGGCATGGCACATCCGGCGCGGTTGATCCTGTATCCTCCATCCCGGGCCGGAAATCAGACTAACGTGGCGGCCCGGATGGCGCAATGGGGGTGTCCGCTGTCCATGGCCGGCGGTCAGCCGATGAAAACCCGGGCCGTCTTGGCCGTTCGGTCATTCCGGCGCAGGCAGGGATGGCGCTCCCTTGATAACTGACAACGCTTGTTACAACGAAAAAGGCCCGGCAATGCCGGGCCTTTCTGCGAAGCGGGTGAGCGGTGAGATTACTCGCTGTGGTAGCGGGTCACCAGCTCCACTTCGTTCTTCGAGCCAAGCACCACGGGCACGCGCTGGTGCAGTTCCTTCGGCTGGATGTCCAGGATGCGCTCGCGGCCGGTGGTGGAGGCGCCGCCGGCCTGCTCGACGATGAAGCTCATCGGGTTGGCCTCGTACATCAGGCGCAGCTTGCCTTCCTTGCCCGCCTTCCTGGTCTTCTCGTCGATCGGGTACATGAAGATGCCGCCGCGGGTCAGGATGCGGTGCACCTCGGCGACCATGGAGGCCACCCAGCGCATGTTGAAGTCCTTGCCGCGGGCGCCTTCCTTGCCGGCCAGGCATTCGTCGATGTAGCGCTTCACCGGCGCTTCCCAGTGGCGGGAGTTGGAGGCGTTGATCGCGAACTCCTGGGTGTCTTCCGGGATCTTCACGTCGTCGCGGGTCATGATGAACTCGCCCATGTCGCGGTCCAGGGTGAACATCTTCACGCCCTGGCCGGTGGTGATCACCATGATGGAGGACGGGCCATACAGGCAGTAGCCGGCGGCGACCTGGGTGGTGCCGGGCTGCATGAAGTCCTCGGCACTCGGGTTCTCGACGCCCTTGGGGGCCTTGAGGATGGAGAAGATGGTGCCCACCGAGACGTTGACGTCCATGTTGGAGGAGCCGTCGAGCGGGTCGAAGGTGACCATGTACCCGCCACGCGGCTTGCCGGCGGCCAGGTTGTAGACGTCTTCCATTTCCTCGGAGGCCAGGCCGGCGACGTGGCCGTTGTTCTCCAGGGCCTCGATGAACACCTCGTTGGTGATGATGTCCATCTTCTTCTGCTCTTCGCCCTGCACGTTCTCCGAGCCGGCGGCGCCCAGCACGCCGATGAGATCGCCCTTGTCGACGAGGGAGGCGATCTTCTTGCAGGCGGTGGCGATATCGTTCAGCAGGCCGGTGAATTCGCCGGTGGCGCCTTCGATGCCGCGCTGGGTCTCGATGATGTAGTTGGTCAGCGTTTTACCGATATGCATGGTCAGCTTCCGTTTAGATGTTGAAATGACTGGAGTCGGTGGCCGGCGCGATGCGCGCCCGGGCCTGGAATCCGGTGGGGCGCCGCGCTCGGCGCGGGCCCAAGGCCGCGTATGATAGCAGAATCCGGGGCGCGGTTCCCCGCCCCTGCGACCGGCGCTCGCGGCGCGGCATGGCGGGGAATCCGCGCTAGAATCAGGCCATGACGATCCGGGGCATACTGCTCGACCTTTCGGGGGTGCTCTACGTGGGCAGCCAGGTGGTGCCGGGTGCCGTGCCCGCGCTCGGGCGCCTGCGCGCCACCGGCCTGCCGCTGCGTTTCGTCACCAACACCACCCGCAGCACGCGGGTGGCCATCGGCGAGAAGCTGCGCGGCCTCGGCTTCGCCATCGACGATGCCGAGATCTTCACCGCGCCCGCGGCCGCGCGGGCCTACCTGGCCGAGCATGGCCTGGCACCCCATCTCATCATACATCCGGGCCTGGCGCCCGAATTCGCGGATCTGGACACCCGGGCGCCCGATGCCGTGGTGCTGGGTGATGCCGGCGAGGCCTTCGACTATGCGCATCTCAACGCGGCCTTCCGCCTGCTGATGGCCGGCGCGCCCCTGATCGCCATGGGCGACAACCGCTACTTCATGGAGGACGACGGTCTGAGTCTCGACATCGGCCCCTTTGTGCGCGCCCTGGAGTATGCCGCCGGCGTGGAGGCGGTGGTGCTCGGCAAGCCCGCCGCGGGGTTCTTTCTCGGCGCCGTCGCGGCCCTGGGCTGCGACCCCGGGGAAGTGGTGATGGTGGGCGACGATGCGCTCGCCGACGTGGAGGGGGCGCTCAAGGCGGGGCTTGCGGCCGTGCTGGTGCAGACCGGCAAGTACCGGGCGGGCGACGAGGTGCGTATCGGTGAGCCGGGGGCCGGGCTGGCTACCGACTTTCCGGCCTGGGTAGAGCAGTTCCTGGCGGGGCGGGGCTAGTCGCGTAAACCCACCAGCTTGCAGCTGGACAGGCCTTGCGGCCGACGTCTGGATCATCGCGGTGCTGGAAAGATGGGGTCGCCAGTGGTCCGTTGTCCCCCTGTCACTAGCCAGCGTGCGGAGTCTCGGCGGGAGGCCAATACTCTGGCCGGTGTGTCCGGGGCTTGCCCCGTCATCCCTGCAAAAGCAGGGGTTCAGCCACCATGGGTATTGAAGCCGGGTGCTGGCCGGACCCCAGCGGAGCGGGATCGAGGCCGATACGGACCCTGTGGCGGAATAACCTGCCGAGAGGTTACGGGCTAGTCCAGCGGGCAGCGGATGACCGGGCAGGCGGCGTCGGGCGGTTCCGGCACGGCGGTACGCAGCTCCGTGACCGTGTCCGCGATCGCCGGGTCGTCCGGCGCGAGTCGGTGCGCGCAATCGGCGGCGGCCAGGGCCTCGGCATGGCAGCCACTGGCATGCAGGGCATAGGCGAGGTTGTTCCAGGCGGGGGCGAACTCCGGATCGATCGCCGTGGCCCGCAGGTAATGCGCGCGCGCGGCCTGGGGCTCGTCGGCGCCCATCAGGGCGTTGGCCAGGCCGAACTGTGCCAGGCTCTCGTCCGGCCAGCGCGTCGCGATGGCGCGGTAGCTCTCGAAGGCCGCCTCGGCCTGCCCGGTCGCCTCCAGCCCGTGGGTCGCGCGCAGCATGGCGAGCAGGTCCGCCGAGGGCGGCACCGTGCCCGGTCGCACGGCCACCACGGCCCAGTGATCGCCCCGCTGCCAGGTGCGCTCGAACACCCGGAACGAGGTGATCCAGCGCTCGGTGGTGGCCGAGCGCAGCACCAGGTGGCGCTGGTCGAGGTCGTAGCCCACCACCACGGCGTAATGCCACTTCGGGTACCAGTTCAGGCCGAGGTTTTGCAGCACCAGTACGGGGTGGCCGGCGTCGACCTCGCGCAGCAGGGCGGGGAGTTCGCGTGGCAGCACCACGGGCAGCAGGCCGCGCTTGCGGATCGCGGCCAGCATCTCTGGCTGCAGGCTGCCCTGGCGGGCGGGCAGGTAGACCTCGCGGACCAGGGTGTCGGGCGAGGCCTCCACGCCCAGCGGCGTGAGCACGGTGGCGAGCGCGGCCGGGCCGCACTGGTAGTCTTCCTGGGGGAAAAACGGGGTGTCGGCGAGTTCGCGCGCGGGCGGCAGCTCGGCCGGCGGGGATTCCTGCAGGGCGCGGGTCTGCGGCGTGCTGGCGCAGCCGGTGACCAGCAGCCACACAAAAAACGCGCCCGCCAGGAGGCGGGCGCGCGATGGATACCGGGGGGTATCAGTTAACCGGATTGATGAACGGGAAGATATTGGTCGCACCGATCACGTCCGTGATGATGAACACCAGCAGGATGAGCAGGACCACGCCCAGGGCGTCGCCGCCGGCCGGCAGGTCACCCATGCGCTGGTTGAGCTCGGCGATCTCGGCGTCGGTCATGGCGGCCACGCGCTCGGCGGCCATCGCGCCGTCGACGCCCATGGCCTCGAGCTGCTGGCGCACGTCTTCGCGTTCCAGCGCGGCCAGCAGCTGGGCGCGGTCGACGCGGGACTGTTCGGCCTGGATGACCTGCTGGGTGCCGACCATGGCGGCCTGCACCGGTGCGATCTGCGCCCCCATCATGCCGGTGGCGACAATGGCCAGGCCGAGGTTGCGGGAGAGTTTGGACAGTACCATCGTGGATCTCCTCTACGGGTTGAGTTGTTCTTGGTTCTGGTTCGAGTGTAGCCGCTGGAACCGGCAAAAGGTAGTGAACCCCGTCATGTCTCCCGACTCCCACGGAGGTCGTTTCCCCGGCGCGTCGGTTACACTACGTGCCCATGAGCCTTCTCGACGACATAGTGGAACAGCGACTGGCCGAGGCCGCGGCGCGCGGCGAGTTCGACGACCTGCCGGGCGCCGGGCGGCCGCTGCCGATCGAGCCCGATGATCCCTTTGTCGCGCCGGAGCTGCGCATGGCCTACAAGATCCTGAAGAATGCCGGCTTCGTGCCCGAGGAAGTCCGCCTGCGGCGCGAGATCCGCGATGTCGAGGTCCTGATCCGCGAGGCGAGCGCCCCCGAGGAGCGCAACGACGCGGCGCGGCGCCTGCGGGTGCTTATGAGCCGGCTGGACGCGGGCCGAGGCGGCCCGCTGGCGTTGCAGCAGGCGTATTACGAGCAGATGGTGGAGCGCCTGTCCCGCGAGGGGTAGGCTGGGTGCCCGGTTCGGGGCACTGCCGCTCCATCAACATGGATCCAGATTCATGACATCGCTTTCCCTGCACGTACGCGACTACGACGCTACCCGTGACGGCACCCCGGTGGTGCTGCTGCACGGCTTTCTCGGTTCCGGCGTCAACTGGCACAGCATCGCCCGCCGGCTGAACGAGGCCTGGCCGGTGCTGGTGCCGGACCTGCGCAACCACGGCCAGTCGCCGCATGCAACGGCGATGGACTACCCCGCCATGGCCGCGGACCTGGCCGCGCTGTTCGAGGCGCGCGGTATCGAGCGTGCCGTACTCGTGGGTCACAGCATGGGCGGCAAGCTCGCCATGGAGTACGCCCTGCGCCATCCCGATCAGGTGGCGCGGCTGGTGGCCGTGGACATCGCGCCCGTGCGCTACCACCACGGCTTCGAGGCCGTCTTCCGCGCCCTGCGCGCGGTGGATCTCGCCCGCATCGCCAGCCGGCGCGATGCCGATGCCATGATGCAGCCGGTGCTGGAGACCGAGGGTCTGCGCCAGTTCCTGTTGCAGAACCTGGAGAAGACCGATGCCGGTTGGCGCTGGCGCATCGACCTCGACATCCTGCAGGCAGCGGTGCCCGTCATCCAGGATGCCCCGCCCGCGCTCGAGGGTCGCCAGTTCGAGGGGCCTGCCCGCTTCCTCTACGGTGCGCGTTCGGACTACGTCACCGACGCCGCCGAGCCCCTCATCCGCCGGCACTTCCCGCAGGCCGGCCTCGAGGCCATCCCCGCTGCGGGGCACTGGGTATATGCCGAGCAGCCACAGGCCTTCCTCGAGGCCCTGTGGCGCTTTCTCGAACGGGGTGAGGCGTAGCGGCGGTAAAAGCCGCGATACCCATGCCCGGGTGATGCCGCCACCCCCGAATCGCGCCTCGCAGCGCTCCTACCGGGGCCGGGCTCGGACCGTAGGAGCGGTGAAAGCCGCGATACTCATGTCAGCCTATGCTGCCACCATCGAATCGCGCCTTGCAGCGCTCCTACCGGAACCAGAACCGGATTGTAGGAGCGGTGCCAGCCGCGATACCCATGCCCGGTTGATGCCGCCACCCCTGAATCGCGCCTTGCAGCACTCCTGCCGATACCGCGGGTGAAGATACAGGGTGTGACGACAGTCGCGATCCAGGCCGCGGCTCCTTGACCTGGCTGCGCTGGTCGCGGTTTTTGCCGCTCCTGCACCTCATTTGTCATCGGCCCTTTCGTCCTTCTTCTCGACCAGCCGCACCTTCTTCCACAGGCCACCCTCGCTGAAGCATTGCCAGCCCCAGCGCAGCCAGCCGAGCAGGGCGAAGGCGAGCCACAGCGCCCAGGCGAGCATCAGCAGTCGGTAGACCATCAGCGGTGCCGAGAATACCCAGGCCTGGGGCAGGGTGGCCTCGGCGCGATCGGCGTACCACTTGAGCTGGTGGGCGCTGGAGCCGTTGCCGGCGATCTGCATCTCGGGCAGGCCGAGCAGGCCGCGTTCCACGGCGAAGATCAGGGCGATCAGGGCGATCAGCGTGAGCAGGCCGAGGCCGAGCTGGATGGCGTTGAACGCCATGGCGTCCATGTCGGCCTTGAGGCGGGCGCGGGCGCCCAGCGCGAGCAGCCAGCCGACGACGATGACCGCGACCGCGATGGGCACCTGGCTCAGGCCCACGCCGAGCAGCAGCCATTGCAGGGTGCGCAGGGGCGTGAGCGGCACACGGGCCAGCCCGGCGGCGAGGACGATGATGACGATCAGCACGCCCCAGAACAGGACGGCCGGGCCGAGCAGCGGGCCACGCGTCCACAGTACCCAGCGGTCACGGCCGGGCTCGAGCACGAGCTCGACGTTCACGCTGGGACTGCCCAGGTCCACCATCGGGGTCGAGAGGCTGGCGCCGATGCCCTCCGGTGCGCGCCAGTCGAGGCGGACCCGCTGTTCGCCGGGACGCAGGGGCAGGGTAACGCGGCGGTCCTCCTGGCGGATGGGCTGGGCGAGGCCATCGATGGTGACGGTCTGCAATGTGACGCCTTCGGGTAGCCGGATGTCGTGCTGGCCGCCACGGCTGCTGCGCAGGGTGAGTTCCAGCGAGGCGTCGGTGGCGCGCCGGCCGGGGCGCAGGCTCAGGCGACTCTCGTCGATGGTGAGCGTGGGGCCGGGCACGCCGGCGGGGCGGGTGATGTCGAGCGTGACGGTTTCGCCGGGCCAGGGCCTCCACTCGGGCAGCCACTGGCCGCCCGGGGCCTGGTGATGGACCACCGGGATGCCCTCCAGCTCGGCGTGCCAGATGGCGCCGATGTCGGCACGCCAGTGTTCGCTCCAGCGGGTGGTATCCGGCGCGGTGAGTGTGAGGCGGTCGACGGGTTCGAGCACCGAGCGCCAGCGCAGGCTGCCCTCGCGCAGATTCACGCGCACCTGTCTGTCCTCCACGCGGATGCCCTCCGTGATCACCGATTCGCCCGGCAGCAGGGGTACGGCGAGCACCGCCGCCTCGCCCGGCGGGCCGAGGCGGCGCACCTCGGTCTCCACGGCCCAGTCCAGCCCGAGGCGCAGGTGGCGCGTCACCTGCACGAAGGGCGGCAGGGTGGTGGGTTCCAGCGCGGGCAGGGCGCCGCTGGTTGACTCCTCGATGCGGGTGAGCTGCAGCTGCCGTTCGGGCACGCCGCTCTCGCGCACACCCTCGATGCTCCAGCCGCGGGCCTCGGCCTCCACCTGGTTCGGCGGTAGCGGGAGGGCGAGCTGCAGGGTATCCCGCGCGGGCAGGGGGCCGTCCATCAGCACCTGGTGGCGGCCGGGCGCGAGGTCCAGCCAGTAGCCGCCGGTGCTGTCCCGGCGCAGACCGGTGGCGGGCTGGCCGTCCACCAGCACGCGGGTGGCCAGCCAGTGCTCGCGCTGGCCGGGCAGGGGCACGGCGACGGCCTCCAGGGCATGGAT
This sequence comes from Thioalkalivibrio sp., assembly GCA_011046015.1. Taxonomy (GTDB): domain Bacteria; phylum Pseudomonadota; class Gammaproteobacteria; order SpSt-1174; family SpSt-1174; genus SpSt-1174. Next base: position 23,182 of record DSBO01000006.1, read on the forward strand.
CTCCAGGCGTAGCTGCAGGGTCTCCGGCGCGGCGGCCAGGCGCATGCGCGGGATCTGGGCGCATTGCGGCAGGCAGGCCGGCGGCTCGATGAGCCGCTGGCGCAGTTCCTCCAGCAGGGCCGGGTCCGGGATCTCGGCCCGGACCGGTGCCGGCAGCAGGGTCGTGGCGCCAAGCAGCAGGAGCACGGCGGCGGCGCCGGTCTGGTGTGCGCCGAAGGAGCTGCTGCGGTCGGGGCGCGGGGGCATGATGTCGCCGCCCGGCCGCCAGCCGGTCAGCCGCAGGGCGAGCACCAGCACCAGCAGCACGCGCAAGGCGTTGAGCACCAGCTGGCCGGTGGGCGAGAGCAGGGTCAGCTCGATGTGCTGGTCCTGCGCCACCGGGCCGCTCCAGTGGAGCGGGATCGTGGTCCAGGACCACTGCGGCAGGCCGGGACCAGTCTGCAGGGCGGCGTCCGGGTCGAGCTCGGTGAGCGGCGGCGAGGTCGGGCGGCTGGCGGGCAGGCTGCTGACCCGCTTGTCCGGCGCGACCTCGCGGCTGCGCACGGACTCCTCCACGAGGGCCCCGGCCTGAGGGGCGGCCTGGTAGAGGTCGGCGCGCTGCAGTGATGGCGCCATGGGGCCCGGACGCTCGAGCTGGGGATAGAGGCCGAGCCTCACCTGGTCGACCATGAAGGGCACGGCCACCAGCACGAGGGCGAGCAGCGAGAGGTGACGGTAGCCGGTGATGAGCCGGCGGAAGAGGCCTGCGGGCAGCACCCGCAACAGGGCGATGGCCACCAGCAGGTTGAGCCAGACCAGGCGCGGCGCCCCCGGCTCGTGCCAGACCAGCGCCAGGGTGACCAGCGCCAGCGCGGCCCAGCGCCAGGACCACAGGCGGCCGACGGCGGCGGCGGCGATCAGCACCACGAAGAGGTCCAGGAGGGTCCAGCGCTGTAGCCAGGTGCCGGGCACCTGGTCCACGCCGGAGGCCGCCAGCAGGGTCCAGCCCGGCGGCAGGTGCAGGGTGGCGGACAGCCGCTGCACGTCCTGCTGCCAGCCCACGGCGGGCAGGCGGCGCGTGTCGCCTTCGACGCGGCTGTCGGCGGCGAGGTTCAGCTCGCCGCGGCGTACCTCGACCCCGAGCGGGCCGTCGTCGCCACGGCGGGTGATGAACTGGAGCTGGTCGTCGATGCTCACCCGGCCGAGCACCAGCGTGTCGACGGCGTCCAGTCGCCAGCCGCGGGACAGCTGGCCGCTGAAGCGGTCGCTCACCGTGTAGCCCCTGCCGTCGAAATCCAGCCAGATGTCACGGCTCAGGTTCAGGCGGTTGGGCTCGGGTTCGGGGTCGCCGCGGCGGATGGTCTCGAGGCCCAGGCGGTCACCGGTCTCGAGCCGGTAGGCCGGCAGTTGCTGCCACTCGCGTGGCAGGTTGGTCTGGCGTGGATCGACGGCGGCCACGCCCTCGATCTCCACCAGGCGCAGGGCCGGCCGGGCGTCGAACACCCAGACCTCGTCGTCTGGCCAGGGCGAGGCATTGACCGGCCGGTCAAGCGTGTCCACCGGTCCCGGGTGGCGGCTGGTCAGGTCGATGCTGAAGCTGCCGGGGCGCAGCTGCACGCGCAGGCGGCCGTCGGGCTCCAGGCGTGCGGGCAGCTGGCTGTCGAGGCGCACGGGAATGGCGTCGGCCAGCAGGGCCTGGCCGAGTACCACCTCGCGCGGGGCACCGGAGACCTTGAGCTCGATACGGGTGACGACCTGTAGCGGCACCTCGTCGATCACGCGGCGGAAGACCTCCACGCCCAACCGGTCGCCGTCCGCATCCGACGCGTCGCGCTGACGTTCGCCCAGCCAGAGGCGGCCCTGGGTGTCGAGGTCGGGCGGGGTGATGGCGCGGCCATCGACGCTCAGGATGACCAGCCCGGTGTCGTGGGGCACCGCGAGCTGCTCGGGAAGCTGCGGCCAGGCGAAGCGACCGGCCAGGCGGTGCATGCCCGGGCCGGTGAACACCGCGGGGCGGCCATTGCGCTCGACCACCACCGCGGGCTCGCCGTCGAGGGTGACGTCCTGCGGCCAGCGCTCGGCGTCGCCGGGCAGGTAGAGCCAGCCCTCGAGGTAGTTCTGCCAGCCCTGGGAAAAGCGCGCCCCGGCGGCCGTGGCCTCGACCGACAGGGTGGTCGGCCAGGCGCACTGACGCGCGCTCGCGCTGTTGTAGAGGAAGGGACAGGCGAGGTCCTCGTGGCCCTGGAGCACCCAGGCCTGCCAGGGCCGGAGCGGTTCCGGAACGGTCTCGGGGTCGAGGGCAGCCTGGCTGCCCGGGGTCAGAAGGAGCAGCGTGAACAGCACCAGCAATGCGCGCATGGCGTTCCCTCGGGTGGTGGTTGTTATTCGTTGTTGAGGCTGAGTGTAGGCCCGCTCAGCCGAGTTCCGCCAGCAGGCGGTCGGTCATGCGCTCGGCCTGATCCGCGTAGCCGCCACCGAACAGGTTGTAGTGGTTGAGGATGTGGTAGAGGTTGTAGAGCGTCTTGCGCACGCCGTAGCCCGGATCGATCGGCCACGCGTCGTCGTAGGCCCGGTAGAAGGCGCCGCCGGGCCCGCCGAAGAGCTCGGTCATGGCGAGATCGGCCTCGCGGTCGCCGTAGTACACCGCCGGGTCGAAGATCACCGGACGCCCGTCGCGGTCCGTCTCCATGTTGCCGCCCCAGAGGTCGCCGTGCAGCAGCGAGGGCAGCGGGCGGTAGTCGGCGAAGAACGCCGGCAGGTGCTCCATGAGTACATGGCCGCGATCGACGAGGCGGGTGCCTGCGCCTCTGCGTGCCGCCAGGTCCAGCTGAAAGCCCAGGCGCTGCTCCCGCCAGAAGGCCACCCAGTCTGCGTTCCAGGTGTTCACCTGCGGGGTGGCGCCGATGGTGTTGTCCCGATGCCAGCCGAAGCGCTCGGCGGTCCGGCGGTGCAGGGCGGCGAGTTCCGCGCCGAATCGGGCGCTGCTCTCGCGCCCGTCGAAGGTGATGTGCTCCATGACCAGGTACCCGCGCCCGGCGGCTGTGCCCGTGGCTACCGGACGCGGCACGCGGATGGCATTCGCCGCACGCAGCTCGGACAGGCCCTCGGCCTCGGCCTCGAACATGTCCAGGCGCGCCGCGTCGTTGAGCTTGACGAAGTAGCGCTGGCCGTCGCCTGTCAGCGTCCAGGCCTGGTTGATGCAGCCGCCGCCGACGCCGTGACGGTCGGCCGGCGTGAAGCCACCGCCTTCGGCCGCGCGGATGCTGGCGGTGATCGCGTCCCAGAGGGTGTGGTCGTCGCTACCCATGTGCGCTCCTGCGGTGGGGGTTGCCTCGAGTGGTAGAATGGTAACGTTAATCCCTGACAAGGCCCAAAGGCAGACACCCCATGGCAGTACGCAAACTCATCCCCCTGTGCGAGAAGATCGGCCGCGAGCGTATCGAGCAGCAGATCCATCGTTTTTACGAAAAGCTGCAGAACGACGAGGAGATGAAGGGCTTCTTTGCTCACATCCCGGATTTCGCGGAGCACGAGCAGCGCATTGCCGACTTCTGGTGGACGGCCATGGGCGGTCGGCTCGACCACGATCCGGGCATCGACATGGTGGGCAAGCACATGCCGCTGGGCATCGAGGACCGGCACATCAGCCGCTGGCTCGCCTACTTCCGCGAGACGCTGTTCGAGGTGATGGAGCCGGAGCTGGCCGAGCAGTGGTTCATGATGGCCGAGGGCATCGCCATGCGCCTGCGCCAGGTGGTGGTGCAGGGCGAGATGCCGGGGATGCCGCGCAAGCCGTCCGAGCCGCAGGGCTGAGGCGCGGCCGTCAGATTTGCCACAGAGTCCTTAGCGGTCGCAGCGGTGAACAGGATGGGGTATGTCTTTCCTCTGTGCCCTCTGTGGCAAAAACCACTAGGGACGCCAGGCCCGCAGCATTAACGGATCTCCGTCTCGTCCGGCGGCAGGCCCTCGTGGAAGTCGTGCAGTTCGGCCACCGCCACGGCGGCATGTTCGGCCTGCTTCGAGCGCTCGAAGCGTGCGACGTGGAACAGGGCGTCGCCCTCGTTGACCAGCGGCAGGTTGGTGCGGCCGATGACGATGCCGGAGTTGGGGCTCAGGATCGGCTCCTCCTCGACGCCCATCGGGTCGGAGACCATGCCGAGCACCGTGTTCGGCCCGATGTGCTCGCCCAGACCGACGAAGGCCCGGAAGATGCCGCCCTGCGGCGCGCGCAGCCACGAGCTTGAGCGCGCGGTAAAGGGCTCCTTCTTCGGCTTGTGCGGTTTCTTGTGGCGGGCGGCGAGCATGCCCAGCTCGCGCATCACGTTCAGTATTCCGGCCACACCCACGCGGATGCTCACCTCGTCAAAGCGCAATGCCTCGCCCGCCTCGTAGAGCAGCATCTTGATGCCGGACTCGTCCGCCGCCTGGCGCAGCGAACCATCGCGCAGCACCGAGTTGAGCAATACCGGCACGCCGAAGGCGCGGGCGAGACGCGCGGTCTCGTCGTCGTCCATGTGGGCGCGGATCTGCGGCAGGTTGTCGCGATGCAGGGCGCCGGTGTGCAGGTCGATGCCGTGCGTGCACTTGGCCACGATCTCTTCCATGAACAGGTGCGCCAGGCGCGCCGTGAGCGAGCCGTGGTCCGAGCCCGGGAAGCTGCGGTTGAGGTCGCGCCGGTCGGGCAGGTAGCGCGAGTGGTTGAGCACGCCGAACACGTTGACGATGGGCACGGCGACCAGGGTACCGCGCAGGTGCCGGAGCGCGCTGGACTTGAGCAGGCGACGGATGATCTCGATGCCGTTGAGTTCGTCGCCGTGGATGGCCGCGCTGACGAACAGGCGCGGTCCCGGGCGCTTGCCGCAGATGACGTGCACCGGCATCTCCACCGGGTTGCTGGTGTAGAGCACGGTCACCGGCAGCAGCACCAGTTCCCGGCTGCCCGGCTGCACCGTGACCTCGCCGATGGTGATCGGCTCGTTGGCGGGTTCAGCCCTGGCCGCGGGTGCGCGTCTTGCCATGTTTCGCGTTCTTCTCGAGGAATTCGATGATCTGCCCGGCCACGTCCTTGCCGGTGGCGGCCTCGATGCCTTCCAGGCCCGGCGAGGAGTTGACCTCCAGCACCAGCGGGCCGTCCTTGCCGCGGATGATGTCCACGCCCGCGAGGTTCAGCCCCATGGTCTTCGCCGCCTTGATGGCGGTGGCGCGCTCCTTGGGTGTGAGTTTGACCACCGTGGCGGTGCCACCGCGATGCAGGTTGGAGCGGAACTCCCCTTCCTTGGCCTGACGCATCATCGCCGCCACCACACGGTTGCCGATGACGAAGCAGCGGATGTCGGCGCCCTTGGCCTCCTTCACGAATTCTTGTACCAGGAAGTTGGCGTCCAGCTCGCGGAAGGCGTCGATTACGCTCTCGCCGGCCTTGGCGGTCTCGGCCAGCACCACGCCGCGCCCCTGGGTGCCTTCCAGCAGCTTGATCACCAGCGGCGCGCCGCCCACCAGCTTGATGAGGGCATTGGTGTCGGTGGGCGAGTGGGCGAAGCCGGTGACGGGCAGGCCAACGCCGGCGCGCGCCAGCAGCTGGTGGGCGCGCAGCTTGTCGCGCGAGCGGTTGATGGCCACCGACTCGTTTACGGAGTAGACACCCATCATCTCGAACTGGCGCACCACGGCCAGGCCGTAGAAGGTGATGGAGGCGCCGATGCGCGGGATGATGGCGTCGAAGTCCTCCAGGGTCTCGCCCTTGTACCAGATGGCAGGCCTGGCCGAGGTGATGTCCATGGTGCACTTGAGCGTATCGATCACATGCGCCTCGTGACCGCGTTCCTCGGCGGCCTCCACCAGGCGGTGAGTAGAGTAGAGCTTCTTGTTGCGGGATAGGATGGCGATCTTCATTCGAGTTCGGCCTGTTCTTCTTCGGTTTCCCATTCGAGGGAGGTGAGTTCGAGGCGTTCCTGGCAATAGGACTGCTGCGGGTCGACGATGAAGTGGTCGTGCATGGCGGTGCGCCCGAGCAGCATGCGGAACTTCATGTTGTCGCGATTCGTGAGCGTGAGCTCGATGGTGTAGCGCTGGCTGCCCACCACGATGCCGGTCTCGATGACGTAGCGCAGGGTGCGGTGGCCGCCCGAGTCGGTCACCCAGCGACGGTCCTTCACCAGTGCCTCGCACTGCACCTCGGTGTGCCGGTCGCCCTGCTGCGGGTGGACATGAAAGCGCACCCAGCGCGTGCCCCTGCGGCGGAAGCCCTTCACCTTGAAGGCGTGCAGGCAGGAGGTGCGCGCGCCGGTGTCGATCTTGGCCTTGATGTGCGGCAGCCCCAGATCGGGCAGCGCGATCCATTCGCGCCAGCCCAGTACCGCCTTGCCTTGCATCTCGCTCATGCAGCTTCGCCGTGAGTGGTCGTTCGCCTGCGACTATAGCGCGAATCGGGGCGGGCGCGCATTGCCGGTCAGTCGCGGGTTCAGATCCAGCGCTTGAGGCGCAGCAGCAGCAGGGTGGCCAGGCCCAGTGCGGCCATGCCGATGGCGGTGGCCCAGAAGCCGAGGGCGTGGTCGAGCAGCGGCATCTGCTCGAAGTTCATGCCGAAGATGCCGGCGATCAGATTGAGCGGCAGGAAGACCACCGAGATGATGGTCAGCAGCTGCACAATGCTGTTGGTGCGCTGTCCGGTGATGGAGAAATAGATCTGGATCATGCCCTCGATGTCGTGCTGCAGGGCGTCGATGTCGTGCGCGGTGCGCTTGATATGCTCCATGACGTCGTTCATGCGCACGCCCACGTGCTCGCTGATGTGCAGCTCGGTTTCCGAGCGCCACAGGGTGAGGCTGGAGAGCTGTTCGGCGAGTATGGTCGAGAAGCGTCGCAGGCGGCCGCGCAGATCGAGCAGGGGCACCCAGTCCTTCACGCCGTGTTCGCTGCCGAACAGTCGCTGCTGCCAGAGTTCGAGCTGCATGGCCAGCGGCCCGCGCACCCGCATCTGTTCCTCGACGATGCGGTGCAAAAGCGCATGCGCGACGCCGACGATGGTCTCCGGCTGGCGGGGTGTCTGGCTGTGCAGGCGCCGGCCAACGTCCTCGAACAGGCCGTTGTCGGGCGGGCGGATGGTGACCAGGCCGTGGGCGAACAGCAGCAGGGTGCTGGCGCTGGTATCCAGGTCGAGGTCGTTGCTCTGCAGTCCCGCCAGGGGGCGGAAGATGAGCATCTCGTAATCGGAGGTGGCATCGTAGTAGGGCGGATGCGCGAGATTGAGGCTGTCCTTCACGTGGCGTTCGTGCACGGCGCCCCCGCCCAGGCGCTGGAATACGCTGGGCCAGTCGTCCTCATGGTGGGTGAAGTCGAGCCAGAACAGCGTCTCGCCGTCGAGGCGGTCCGCGTCGGTCATCTCGCGCCAGCGGTCATCGATGTGCACGTATCCGATCAAGCCCATGCCCCTGAATGAGTGGTTCCGCAACGAGTGTGTCGCATGGGCCCGGGCTTGTAAATCGAAGCCCGCTCGCTGCGTTCAGGCGTCGCGCCACTCGCCCGGGGCGAGTCCGTCGAGGGTCCAGGAGCCGATGCGGTAGCGGATCAGTCGCAGGGTAGGGTGACCGACGGCTGCCGTCATGCGCCGCACCTGCCGGTTGCGGCCCTCGCTGATCGTCATCTCGAGCCAGCAGGTGGGGATGTGCCTGCGCTCGCGGATGGGCGGCGTGCGCGGCCACAGCAGGTAGGGCTCGGCGATGCGCGTCACGCGCGCGGGCAGGGTCATCCCGTCCTTGAGCTCCACGCCCTCGCGCAGGGCCGCGAGCGCGGCCTCGTCCGGGATGCCCTCCACCTGCACCCAGTAGGTCTTGCTCATCTTGTTGTCCGGGTGCGTGATGCGGCTCTGCAGCGCACCGTCGTCGGTGAACACCATCAGCCCCTCGCTGTCACGGTCCAGGCGACCGGCCGCGTACACGTCCTTTACCGGAATGTAATGCGCCAGCGTGCGGCGGCCCTGGCCATCGGTGAACTGGCTGAGGACGTCGTAGGGCTTGTTGAACAGGATGATGCGCATGAGGTCGTGGGTTCTTTCGGCAAATCGTTAATTTGCCACAGAGGGCACAGGGCTCACAGAGAGGGACGAACGAGGCGTTGGCAAGCGATATACCCGGTTGTACTCGGATTCATGGCAACGGTGCATCCGGCTCAAGCTGCATTGCCCTGTGCCCACTGTGGCAAAAACCGCCTCATCCCCCGTGCAGCTCGTCGAGCAGGCGTTCCCAGCGTGCGCGACGTTCCGGGGACATGTCCAGCTCGTCGCAGATGGCGTCGAAGGCGCTCTGCTCGGGCGGCTGTGGCTCGAGCTTCAGGCCGGCGGGCAGGTCGGCCTCGAGGTGGATGCCGGTGAGCTGGCGGGCGATGCGGATGGTGTCCTGGTGTTCGTCGATGAGCCCCATCAGGCGTTTCGCGCCGCGCACCTTCATGTTGGCGATCTCGGGGATGCGGCTCAGCAGGACCTCGATGCTGTCGAACTTGCGCAGCAGGCTGGCGGCCGTGGCCATGCCCACGCCGGGCACGCCCGGGATGTTGTCCACCTTGTCGCCGGCGATGGCAAGCTGATCGGCGATCTGGTCGGGGCGCACGCCGAAGCGCTTCTGGATGCCTTTTGCATCCATGCGCTTGTCCTGGCCGAACTCCCACCACAGATCCCCCGCATGGATGAGCTGCGCGAGGTCCTTGTCGCCGGTGATGAGCACCAGCCGCCGGCCTTGCTCGCGCTCGATGCGCGCCAGGGTGCCGATGAGGTCGTCGGCCTCGAAACGGTCGCTGCCGAACTCGCTGATGCCGATACCGCGCAGGAAGCGGCGGGCGAGCTGGAACTGGTGCTTGAGTTCGGGCGGTGCGCTTTCGCGGTTGGCCTTGTAGGCCGGGTAGATGGCGTTGCGGTGCGAGGTGGTCAGGCTCTCGTCGAAACCGAAGCCGATGCGTTCAGGGCGTTCCTGCTTCAGCAGCCTGAAGACGACATCGGAGAAGCCGAACACGGCATTGGCCGGATTGCCCTCGGCGTCGGTGATGGAGGCAGGCAGGGTGAACCAGGCGCGAAAGACGTAGATGCTGGAGTCGACCAGGTAGGTGGTATCGGGCATGGGGGTTGGGGGGTTGGGCATTAGGCGTTAGTGTATCGCCTCCCTTCACACTTCACACTTCACACTTCACACGCCTCACCCCTCACGCAGGCGCTCGATATCGGCGACCACGCCGGCCAGCGACTCGTCGAACATCTTGTGCTCCTCGTGGTTGAGCTCCAGCACGACGACTTCCTCCATGCCGTTCTTGCCGAGCACGCAGGGCACGCCCATGGCCACGTCGTCGGAGCCGTACTCGCCATCGAGGATGGCGACGGTGGGCAGCACCTGGCGGCGGTTGCGCACGATGGCGTCGACCATCTCGGCGATCGCCGCGGCCGGGGCGTCGTAGGCGCTGGAGGTCTGCTTGAGGGCCAGGATCTCGGCACCGCCGTGGCGGGTGCGCTCGATGATGCGGTCGATCACCTCGCGGTCCAGGAAGTTCTCGATGGGGATGCCGGCGATGGTGGTGTAGCGGATCAGCGGCACCATGGCATCACCATGGCCGCCGAGCACCATGGCGTGGATGTTCTTCACCGAGAGTCCGGTCTCGCTGGCGACGAAGTAGGCCATGCGCGAGGAGTCGAGTACGCCGGCCTGGCCGAACACCCGATGGCGCGGCCAGCCACTCTTCTGCCAGGCGCGGTAGGTGAGTACGTCGACGGGATTGGAGACCACCAGCACCATGGCGTCCGGGGCGTGTTTCACCACGTCGTCCATCACCTTGTCGATGATAGCGACGTTGGTGTCGAGCACGTCCGAGCGCGACATGCCCGGCTTGCGCGGGATGCCGGCGGTGATGATCACCAGTCCCGAGCCGGCCATCGCCGCCCCGTCGGTGGAGCCCGACAGGCGCGTGTCGAAACCGAATAGCGGCGCCGTCTCCTGGATGTCCAGCGCCGCGCCCTGCGGCACGCCGTCCTTCACGTCGATGAGCACGATTTCGCGGCAGAGGTTTTCCCTGGCCAGGAACTGCGCGGTGGACTCGCCCACGCGGCCGGCGCCGACGATGCTGATCTTCTGCATGGTTCACTCCTTCCGTTGTTTGTTCTTTCCCTGAGTGTAGACAGTGGCGGCTGGGGCCGGCCGGCGCGCGAATCGAAACGGTGGAACAGCGGGCGGGGCATGACGACACCCGCTCGACGATTACGCAATCCCGGTTTCCCGCGGAGCACGCAGGGGCGCTGGGAGAGGGCCGAAAGCGTTCCCGGGTTCTCTCAGCACCCCCCTGCCTCTTCGCGCGGGATGTCTCCAGGTCGGAGACCGCCGGTGGTGGACCTTAGCCCGGGTTCTTCGAGGCCTCGGCCAGCTCCAGGCGGGCCACGCCCGAATCGATGGCCGCCTGCGCGACCGCGGCCGGGATGCGCTCGGCCAGCCGCGGGTCCAGCGGCTTGGGGATGATGTAGTCGGGGCCGTATGCCAGCACATCGACCCCGTAGGCCTCGAGCACTTCCTGCGGCACGGGTTCGTGGGTGAGTTCGGCCAGGGCCCGGGTGCAGGCGACGAGCATGTCGGTGTTGATGGTGGTCGCGCGCACGTCGAGCGCGCCGCGGAAGATGTAGGGGAAGCCCAGCACGTTGTTGACCTGGTTCGGATAGTCGCTGCGGCCGGTGGCCATGACGAGGTCGTCGCGGGTCTTGAAGGCGAGCTCGGGCAGGATCTCCGGGTCCGGGTTGGACAGCGCGAAGACGACGGGCTTCTGCGCCATCGCGCGCAGCATGTCCTGGGTCAGGAGGTCGGGGCCGGAGACGCCGATGAAGACATCGGCGTCGGTACAGGCGTCCATCAGGGTGCGCTTGTCGGTGGTGACGGCGAAGGCCTGCTTGTATTCGTTGAGGTCGTCGCGGCCGTCGTGGATCACGCCCTTGCGGTCGACCATGAAGAGGTTCTCGCGCCTCGCGCCCAGCGCCACCAGCAGGTTCATGGAGGCGATGCCGGCCGCGCCGGCCCCGAGGCAGACCACGCGGGCGTCTTCCAGGCGCTTGCCCTGCAGCTCCAGCGCGTTGAGCAGGCCGGCGGCGATGATCACGGCGGTGCCGTGCTGGTCGTCGTGGAAGACGGGGATGTCGAGCATCTCGCCCAGGCGGCGCTCGATCTCGAAGCAGCGCGGGGCCGCGATGTCCTCGAGGTTGATGCCGCCGAAGCCGGAGGCGATGCGCGCGACGGTGTCGATGAAGTCGTCCGGGTTGTCGGCGTCCACCTCGATATCGAAGACATCGATGCCGCCGAACTTCTTGAACAGCACCCCCTTGCCTTCCATCACCGGCTTGCCGGCCAGCGCGCCGACGTTGCCCAGGCCGAGCACGGCGGTGCCGTCAGTGATGACGGCGACCAGGTTGCCCTTGGCGGTGTAGCGGTACGCATCCTCCGGGTGGTGGTGGATGCGGCGCACCGGCTCGGCGACGCCCGGGGTATAGGCGAGCGACAGGTCCCTCTGCGTGCGCGTCGGCTTGGTGATCTCGATGCCGATCTTGCCGGGGCGCGGCTCGGCGTGATAGCGCAATGCGGCTTCTTTGAGTTCGTCGCTCATGGGTAACCTTCTGGTTGTCGGTCGCTGTTATTTGATGATCTTGATCCGCTGGCCGGGGGTGGGCTCCCCGTCCGGGTACATGCCGTTGAGCAGTCGCAGGATCTCTTCCGCGTGCTGGTTGAGGTCCGTGTCGCGGGCCAGGCGTGCGAAGGTGTCGCCGGCCTTCGCCGTGATGACATGGATGCGGCGGGACTCGGCCAGCGTCGCCTCGTCGGCGCGCAGGCTGCGGAAGCCCTCTATGGTAGCAAGGAACAGGGTGTCCTGCTGCGGGCGGACGCCGTCCGCCTTGCTCGCGGCCAGGAACAGGTACACGTTCTTGTCATGGACGATCACGGCGGTGCGCGTGGCGCGTTGGCCGAAGGGTGTATTGAGCGTCGCCAGTGCGGTGTAGCCGTCCATGCCGGGGATGTTCAGCGCGCGGCCCTCGCGCAGGCTGTTCGTCTTGAACTTCGACTCCAGCAGCTGGCGCGCCGTCAGGCGTTCGTTCAGTGGTTCCACCGTGAGCTGCAGCATGGCGCTGCCGTCGCGCGGCAGCGTCAGCAGCCGGTCGGGCTGGTTCTCCACGCGCCAGTCCTGCGGGAAGCGCAGGGTGATGCCGAGGTCCCGGTGGTAGAAATCGCGCCCGCGCAGCACGCCCTGCTTCTCGCCGGGCCCCCAGACCATGCCGTCGATCATGCCGAGATAGGTGTCGCGCCCCGCCGAGCGGGTGGCCGAACCCTTGAAGCGGTCAGCAGCGCGCACCACTTCCTGCAGGCGGGCGTCGTTGGCCGGGTGGGTGGCGAACACGCCATGGTAGATGCGCGGCTCACGGCCCTCCTCGGCGGCGCGCTGCTTCTCGAACTCCTCCTGATCCTTGAGGATGCCGACCACGCCGAGCATCTCCTGCGGGTCGTAGCCCACGCGCGCGAGGTACTCGGCGCCCAGGCGGTCGGCCTCCAGCTCGTGTTCGCGGCCATAGCCGCGGATGAGCGCCGTGCCGAGCATGTTGCTCAGGTCGCCCGCGGCCTGGCTGCCGGCGCGGGCGCTGATCACCGCGCCGAGGATGCCGGTGACGGTGGCCGCACTCTGCTGGCGCACCCCGTGGCGGGCGGTGACGTGACCGATCTCGTGGCCGAGTACGCCGGCCAGCTCGGCCTCGGAGTTCATGTAGGCCATGATGCCGCGCGTGATGTAGACGTAACCGCCGGGCAGGGCGAAGGCGTTGACGTCCTGCGAGTCCAGCACGGTGAAGTGGAAGACCAGCTCGCTGCGGTGGCTGTTGCGCGCCAGCTCGTCGCCGATGCGGCTGACATAGGCCTGCAGGCGCGGATCCTCGTAGGTGGGGTGCTGCTGCAGGAGCTGTTGATGGTATTGGCGCCCGGTCGCGATCTCCTGGTCCTGGGTCATGAGGACGAAGTCCTGCCCGCCCGTGACCGGGTTGGTGGCGCAACCGGAGAGGGCGGCAAAGGCGAGGAGGAACAGGCTGGCTAGCAGTGTGCGTGACATGGCATCCCGATTTCCGTCTGGATCATGTCGGTAATTCTAGCCCGAAGCCTTCAGGAATTCGCGTCGGTGAGTACGGTGAGCGCGGCCGGGTGGCGCAGGGTGAGCATGCGGCTGCCGTCGCGGCGCGGGTGCAGCCACCCGCGTATTTCGATGCGCCGCCCGGTGAGGGCGTCCCAGTCCATGTCGCCGAAGTACGCGAGGTGTTCCTCGCCGATCTTTACGGCCACGCGCCCGTCGAGGTTGAGCCACAGGGTGTGGCGGCCGCGACCGATGCGTTCGACCGTGCCGCGCAGGATGTGGAAGCCCTCGGCCTTCGGCGGCAGGTCGATGGTCGGCCGCGCGGCGTAGGCCGGCAGCGACCAGATGCCGCGCCCGGCCCGGCGCGCCTGTGCCTCGGCGGCCGCGTAGCAGTTGGCCAGCGCCGTGTTGGGCGGGACGACCAGGTGCGTGGCCAGCCCCTCTCGGAGCAGGGTCTCGGTGAGGTTGGTGCCGTCCGGCAGGGCGGGGTGGGCGAGCAGGCGGCCGTAACGGTCCTGGCGCTCGCGACCGAGCTGCAGGCGCAGGCGCCCGTCCTGGCTGTTGACCAGCTCGAGCAGGCGTTCGCGGGCGGCGCGGGCGTAGGGCTGGCTGGGGCGGCCGTCGCGGCCTATCTCGGGCGTGTCGAGGCCGATGAAGCGCAACCGTCGGCCGTCGGTGAGGCGCAGCGTGTCGCCGTCGTAGGCGTAGTCCGCGGTGGCCGATTCGTCGATGCGCTCCAGCGTGCAGGCGGCCAGGGCCGGGATGGCGGGGAGCAGCCACCCGGCCACGAAAAAGGCGCCCACGAGGAGCGCCTTTCGCGTCGACCTGCCTCGCGGCATGTCTTACTTCTGGCCGTAGCGGCGACGGAACTTGTCGACCTGACCCGCGGTGTCCATCAGCTTCTGCTTGCCGGTGTAGAACGGGTGGCAAGCCGCGCAGACTTCAACCTGCATCTCGTCCTTGCCCATGGTCGAGCGGGTCTTGAAGCTGTTGCCGCAGCTGCAGACGACGTTGATTTCGGTGTACTCGGGATGAATCTCCGGTTTCATGGAACCGTCCTCGAAATATTCGGTGTAAATGCGCGGATCGAAAAGGATGGGCATGATACTGAAAGCGGGTCCTGTCGGCAAGCGGTAAATGTCGATTTTGCTGTAACTGCCTGTATGGTTTTGGGTTTCCGAGTTTTCCACAAAACCTGTGGATAACTTTGTGGACGAGGCGGGAGATTCGGGGCCGGCTTCGCGATATAGTTGCATTCCTGTTACATTGGTTACTTTTTAACCAGACAGTCAAGTTATTGATTTTAGGGAATAAAAGTTTTTTTACACAGGTCTGGCGTGCAAATTGCACTATTTGGTGCGCGCCAGCCGGGGCGCGCACGGATTATGTGCATAAAAAGTTCGCGCCGGGCCTTGAGAGGCACTGCCGGATATGGTATCGAGGCGCTCCATTTTCAGGTAAATCCCCATGACAGACACGCAACGCAAGGTCGGTTTCATCTCCCTGGGCTGCCCCAAGGCCCTGGTGGACTCCGAGCGCATCCTCACCCAGCTGCGCGCCGAGGGCTACGAGATCGCCCCGGATTACGACGGCGCCGATCTGGTGGTGGTCAATACCTGCGGCTTCATCGACGCCGCGGTGCAGGAGTCGCTGGACGCCATCGGCGAGGCCCTGGACGAGAACGGCAAGGTGATCGTCACCGGCTGCCTCGGGGCGGACGCCGGCAAGGTGCGCGCGGCGCACCCGAACGTGCTGGCCGTGACCGGGCCGCATGCCTATGAAGAGGTGATGGCGGCGGTGCACGACAACCTGCCGGCCCCGCACGACCCCTACACCGACCTGGTGCCGCCCGCCGGCATCAAGCTCACGCCACGCCACTACGCCTACCTGAAGATCTCCGAGGGCTGCAACCACCGCTGCAGCTTCTGCATCATCCCCAGCATGCGCGGCGACCTGGTCAGCCGCCCCGTCGGCGAGGTGATGCAGGAGGCCGAGAACCTGGTGGCCGCCGGGGTGAAGGAGCTGCTGGTGATCTCGCAGGACACCAGCGCCTACGGCGTGGACGTGAAGTACCGCACCGGCTTCTGGCAGGGGCGACCGCTCAAGACCCACATGCAGCAGCTGGCCGAGGCCCTGGGTTCGCTGGGCGTGTGGGTGCGCATGCACTACGTCTATCCCTACCCGCACGTGGACAAGCTCATCCCGCTGATGGCCGACGGCCTGGTGCTGCCCTACCTCGACGTGCCCCTGCAGCACGGTAGCCCGAGGATCCTCAAGGCCATGAAGCGCCCGGCCGCGGCGGAGAAGGCGCTGGAGCGCATCGGCCGCTGGCGCGAGATCTGCCCGGACATCACCCTGCGCTCCACCTTCATCGTCGGCTTCCCGGGCGAGACCGAGGAGGACTTCGAGACCCTGCTCGAGTTCCTGGAGGAGGCCCGGCTCGACCGCGTCGGCGCCTTCGCCTACTCGCCGGTGGAGGGGGCGGCGGCCAATGCGCTCCCGGGGGCGGTGCCGGAGGAGGAAAAGCAGGAGCGCCTGGAGCGCTTCATGGAGCTGCAGGCCGCCATCAGCCAGGACCGCCTGGCCGAGCAGGTCGGCCGCCGCATCACCGTGCTGGTGGACGAGCAGGACGCGCATGGCAGCATCGCCCGCGGGCCCGGTGACGCGCCGGAGATCGACGGCGTGGTCTACATCGAGGGCGCGTTCCTGGCGCCTGGCGAGTTCGTTGAGGTCGAGATCACCGGCAGCGGTGAGCACGACCTGTGGGCGCGGCCGCTGGAGGCCGCCCGGTGAAGCGCGCCTTTATCGTCATCCTCCTGCTGCTGGCGGTGGTCCTCGCCACCCCGTTCTTCGCCCTGGGGCCCGCCGGCGGACCGCTGCTCGAGCCCTGGCACCTGACGCATCCAAAGGCGGCGCTCGATCGCATCCGCGCCCGCCTGGGGGCCCACGAGACCATGATCTACAAGTGGCGCGACCCGGCCGGCGAGTGGGTGTACGGGGCAAGCCCGCCGCCCGGTGTCGAGGCCGAACCCATAGCGGTACACTCGGAGACCAACGTAGTACCTGCCACGCCGGCGCGCGCCGACTGATGCCGCGATCCCTCGGCCCGCATATCTCGCCGGGCGGATACCGGTTGGTGCGTAACCGGCGGAGACATAAGGAAAGTACCTCGAAATGGCGGTAAACCTCAGCATGACAGACCGTTCCCGCCGCTGTCCTGTCGCGGTGAGACATGCGGCTGGAACAACCTCCCCTGTCGCCAGGGCGCATCCCGGCGCCCTGTTCCTGCTGGTCGGCGGCCTGTGGCTGCTGGCCGTCCTGCTGCATTCCGGGCCGGCGCACGCGCAGGGGCCGGAGGCGCAGTCGCGCTTTACGGGGTCGGTGAGCGCGCTGCGCGAGCGCTGGCTGCCCGAGCTGACGGCGCAGCTCGCCGCGCTCAGGGCGGAATCGGGGGCGGGCATCGAGGCCGCGGGTGCGGCCGGGACCGTGGCCGACATGGAAGCCGGGCTCGAGACCATGGATGCCGCCCTGCTGGAAACCGCGCAGGCCCTGGCTGCCCAGCGGCTGGTGCTGGCCGACGTAACCGGCCCGGCCGAGCGCTTCACCCGGGCGGCGGTGGCCTTCGGCGGCGCCACCGAGGTGCTGGTCGGCAAGGACCCGCGCCTCGAGCCCCTGCGGCTGGAGGATGCCGCCGCCCGTCGACGCCTGCTTGCCCTGGCCGAGGCCTACCGCGGCTTTTCCGCCGAGGTGTCGCGCCTGCTGGACGCCCTGCCCGATGCCATCGAGGCGCGTCACCGCCAGCTCAACCCCAACCCCTGACCCCGGCGGGTCCGCTTCACTCGCGCCGCCAGATCAGTTCGCCATTCTTGTAGACCTCCCGTACCCGGTGGTAGGGGATGGCGTGCCGTTCGCCGTCCTCGTCGTACACCTCGAAGCGGAAATGGTCTTCCGGGTCATGGGCGACGTCGCGCAGGTTCACGTGCACCACCCGGTCGTTCACGTGATCGAGGTAACCGATGACGAACTCGCCGCGGGCGAATTCCTCGTCCCAGCGGATGCGGTTGAGCAGTTCGTGGATGGGTTGCATGCGGCTCCCTGTGCGTGATGTAGACTGACGTCGAGTCCCTGCCGGATGAGCGCAGCATAGGCCGGCGGGGGCCGCGGGCAAAGACCGGCCGGTCGGGAGGTCGCAGGGGATGTTGAGTATCGACGGGAGCATGGGCGAAGGTGGGGGCCAGGTGCTGCGCTCGTCGCTGGCCCTGTCACTGTGCCTGGGCCGACCGTTTCGCATGACCCGCATCCGCGCGGCACGTTCGCGCCCGGGGCTGCAGCGCCAGCACCTGGCGGCAGTGCGGGCGGCGGCCGCGATCGGCCATGCCCGGGTCGCTGGCGACGAACTGCATTCCCAGACCCTCGAATTCGCGCCCGCTGGCGTCGCCCCCGGCGACTACCGCTTCGACATCGGCTCGGCCGGCAGCACCGCGCTGGTGCTGCAGACGGTGCTGCCGCCGCTACTCACCGCCGATGGCCCCTCGCGCCTCGTCATCCAGGGCGGCACCCACAATCCCATGGCGCCAACCTTCGAGTTCATCCGCGACGCCTTTCTGCCGTTGCTCGTCCGGATGGGGCCACGGCTGGCTATCGCTCTTCATCGACCGGGGTTCTATCCGGTGGGCGGTGGCGAGCTGGTGGTCTCGGTCGATCCCGTTCCCGTCCTCGCGCCCCTGTCCCTGCACGCGCGCGGCGAACTGCCCTGAAGCGCATGGCCATGGCCCACGACGCGGCCTGTCCCTGCACGCGCGCGGCGAACTGCGCCGGCTCGGCGCGGGGATCTGGCTCTCGCAACTGCCCATGCACGTCTTCGAGCGCGAGGCCGGCGTCATCGCGCGGGGGCTCGCCATCCCGCCCGAGGCCATCGAGCTGCATGCCATCCCGGCGGCCGGGCCCGGCAACGCCGCCTGGGTAACGGTGGAATCGGCGGGAATTACCGAGGTGTTCAGCGCCATCGGCCGCAAGGGCCTGCCCGCCGAGCGCGTGGCAGGACGCCTGGTGGAGGAGGTGTGCCGCTACCTGGACGCCGATGCGCCGGTGGGACCGCATCTTGCCGACCAGTTGCTGTTGCCGCTGGCCCTGGCCGGTGGCGGCGAGTTCCTGGCCACGGCGCTGACGCGACACGCCCGCACCAACGCCGCGGTCATCGCGTGCTTTGGCCTGGCCCATACCCGCTGGGTGGAATCGGCGGCGGGGGTGCACTTCCGGGTGGAGTCGGCCGGGGAGGCCGGCGATTAGTGTCCTGTCACGCGCCTGATGGCGTCTTCACGGGCCACGAGCGGCGGGCAAGGGTCGTTC
>DSBO01000164.1 GCA_011046015.1 Thioalkalivibrio sp.
CCATGGCCTCGCGCACGATACGCGTCAGCTGCCGTAGCGGGATTTCCCGGAGGATCAGCACCTCGACGACGAAGACATACACCGCCGTCACGGCAGCGGCCTCGGAGATGGCGAAGTAGCCGCTGTAGATGCCGCCGAGCACGATGACGGGCAGGGGCAGCTCCCAGGCCGCCGCGCGCAGCGCCCGTCCCGCCGAGGGGCGCGACTCGCCGGGGACGGCGAGCTGTGGCGGGCGTTGCCACATCGACCAGGCGGAGAGCAGGACGATCATGAGCAGCCCTGGCAACAGGCCGGCGATGAACAGGTCGTTGATGCTGACCGGTACCTCGAGCCCCAGTTGCTGAGCGACCACGCCGTAGAGAATCAACGGTAGCGATGGGGCGAACAGCAGACCGAGGCTGCCGGAGCTGGTGACCAGGCCGAGGCTGAAGTGTTCGGTATAGCCAGCCTGTCGCAGTGCCGGATACAGCAGCGCGCCCAGGGCCACGATGGTGACGCCCGAGGCACCGGTGAAGGCCGTGAACAGGGCGCAGGTCGCCAGTGCGATGATGGCCAGTCCGCCGGGCATCCAGCCGAGCAGCGCGTGGCTGAGATCCACCAGGCGTCGTGGTGCGCCGCTTTCCCCCAGCAGGAAGCCGGCAAAGGTGAACAGGGGAATGGCCACCAGCACGGGCAGCTCGGCCAGCCGGTAGATCTCGATGGCCATGACCATGAGGTCGATGTCGGTGGCGTGGAAACCGGACATGGCGCCGGCGGCGATGACCACGAACAGCGGCGCGCCCAGCAGGGCGATCAGCAACAGGACGAGGGCGACGATCATGTGTGATCGCCATCCGCGCGCGGCGGTGCGCCTCGCAGCGCATGCAGCGCGAAGCGCACGGCAATCAGCGCGAACGACAGTGGCATGATGCTCTCGGCGAGCCACAGCGGCAGGCCGTCGAAGGCGGTGATGCCCGTATCGAACTCCATGGCCACGAAACGCCCGCTGTGCCAGGCGATGAGGCCGCAGATGGCGGCGGCGAACAGGCGTGTGCCGGTGTAGGCCATGCGGTACAGGAGGGGAGGCAGTGTTCGCGACAGCAGGTCGACGGTGATGTGGCGGTCCTCGCGGGTGGCCGCCAGTGCGCCGAGCAGCCCCAGCCACAACACCATGATCTTGAGTAGCGGGTCGATCCACACCAGCCCCGAGTCGAACAGGTTGCGCAGGACGATCTGCAGGGCCGCGAGCAGGATCATGCTTGCGAGCAGCGAGGCCAGCACCGCGTCCTCGATGCGGTGCAACCAGCCGGCGAGTCGATCGAGCCCCTGCATGTCCTGTTCAGTCTGCCCGTGCCTGGGCCCGGTAGGTTGCCAGGTGGGAGCGGATCACGGTGAGCATGTCCGGCGAGTAGACGCCCCTGGTGCCGAGTCGTTCGATCGAGGTGTTGGCGATCTCGCGCCAGCGTATGAGCTCGTCGGGCGCGGGCGTGACGAACTCGATACCCTGGGCGGCCAGCACCTCGCGGGCCTTCCGGTTGTCGGTGCGGCTCTGCCTGTCGAGTTCGGCGAAGATGCGACCCATCACCTCGTTCAGGACGCGCTGGTCGCGAGCATCGATGCGGCGGTAGGCGCGCTGATCGATGATCATCATGCCCATGACGTAGATCAGCGGGATGTCGGTGACGGTCTTCATCCGCGTGTGCCACTGAAACGCGATCGCCGCGGTCGGCGTCGAGCCGATGGTGTCGATCAGCCCGGTCTGCAGGCCGGTGTAGACGTCGGAGATGGGCAGGGTGATGGGGCTGATGCCCACGGTCTCATAGATGGCGGCCGTGATCTGGTCGCCCTGGGGCAGCCAGGACTTCTGGTTGCCCAGGTCCTCGACGCGGCGGATCGGCGCGTCGGACATCAGATAGGCAAACCCCCCCTCGCTGAGCCCCACGACCTCGTAGCCCTTTTCCTTGAGGCCCTGGCTGAGCCGGTCATCCATGTGCCCGCGCACATAGTCCACCTCGTCGTAATCGCGAAACAGCAAGGGCAGGCTATAGATCTGTGCGTCGGGGTAGATCTCCGCGATGCTGCCGGCCGTGAGTGCCCCGCCGTGTAGCTGGCCGATGCGGATCTTCTTGAGCACGGCCTGGTCGGTACCCATGATGCCGCCGGGGTAGAACTTGAGCTTCACCCGGCCCTCCGTGCGTGTCTCGATCTCGGCAGCACCGTCGCGCATCGCATGCATCCACGAGGTGCCGTCCGGTGCGAGCGTGGCGATCTTGAGGGTGGTCTGGGCCTGCGCGCCGGCGGCGAACAGGCAGCCCAGCAGCAGGCTCATCAGGAGGATCGGGGCATGTCGGGACATCATGATTCCAGGGGTGGAGACTAGAAGTAGTCGTCGGAGCCGGCCAGCAGTCTACGCGCATCGCGCTGGGCCAGGGTGTTGGTCAGGGTGAGGCGGTGTGCTTCCGGGGCGGCCGCGAGCACGTCCTCCAGCAGCCGGTCGTGCAGTTCCTGGTCGAACATCAGGCGGGCATAGTGCTGGGCGAACAGGACCTTGGCCATCAGGTCGCGGCCTTCCGACAGTTCGATCGCGCGCTCGAAGTGCGCGCGTGCCACCTCGGGCCTGCCGCCCATGGCCGGGGGCAGCTGGCTGTGTATGACGCCGAGGTACAGGTGGGCGCTGCCACCGTCGTGCTGTTCGTCGAGTTCCACCACGCGTTCGAGCAGGGCTCGGACCTTGGGCACGTCGGCCACTGCCTGCCAGTCGTCGCTGTGCTGCCGGATCCAGCCCGCCCATGCCGTCGCCAGGCCGTGCAGTACGGGGACGTCGTGCCCGCCAGTGGATCGCAGCGCCACCGTGAACGCATCGAAGGGTGCGTCCAGCGCCTCGCACAGGGCGGTGCGGCGGAGGCAGGCGGCGCGTTCGGCATACTCTCGGGCCCGTGTCGTCAGGCGTTGCGCACGCTCACTCTCATCGACGAACACGCTGGCGTAGGCCCCGTAGAGTCGGGCCCCGGCCAGCAGCATCTCCGGGTTGTCCGGCTCGCCCTCGACGAAGCTGTCGATCAGCAGCAGGTAGGCCGGGGCGCCGTCCTTTACCGTTTGCGGGTCATCCTGGTTGAGGATGGCGACGGACAGGTTGTCGGCCATGCGGTTGGTCGCCGAGGTGATGATGTTGGCGCATCCGGTAGTGCCGAGCAGCAGGAGGACAGGGATCAGCAGGCGCATCATGTGGTTATTCTAGCGTATTCCGGCATCGGGCCAGTACTTTCGGCGCCGCAGCGCTAGTGACAGGACATTAGATTCGCTCGATCACCTCGGCCAGGCGGTTGGCCGTGATGATCTCCATGTCCGGGATGCCCTTCTTCGGCGCGTTGGCCTTGGGCACGATGGCGCGCCTGAAGCCGTGCTTGGCTGCCTCCTTCAGGCGCTCCTGGCCATTGGGCACCGGCCGGATCTCGCCGGCCAGGCCGACCTCGCCGAAGGTGACGAGGTCGTGCGGCAGCGGGCGGCTGCGGAAGCTGGACAGCGCGGCCAGCAGCACCGGAAGGTCGGCGGCGGTCTCGCTCACGCGCACCCCGCCTACCACGTTGACGAACACGTCCTGGTCGTACATGGCGATGCCACCGTGGCGGTGGAGCACCGCCAGCAGCATGGCCAGGCGATTCTGCTCCAGGCCCACCGCCACCCGGCGCGGGTTGTTGGTGTGGCTCTCGTCCACCAGGGCCTGCACCTCGACCATCAGGGGGCGCGTGCCCTCGCGGGTGACCATGATCACGCTGCCGGATACCGGTTCCTCGTGGCGCGAGAGGAAGATGGCCGAGGGATTGCTCACCGGCTTGAGGCCCTTCTCGGTCATGGCGAAAACGCCCAGCTCGTTGACCGCACCGAAGCGGTTCTTCACCGCCCGCAGCACGCGATAGCGTCCGCCCGGGTCGCCTTCGAAATAGAGCACGGTGTCGACCATGTGCTCGAGTACACGTGGGCCGGCAAGCGTGCCCTCCTTGGTGACATGGCCGACGATGAACAGGGCGGTGTTGGTTTGTTTGGCGTAGCGCACGAGCTGGGCAGCGGCCTCGCGGACCTGGGCGACCGAGCCAGGCGCGGATTGCAGGAGTTCGGTATAGATGGTCTGGATCGAGTCCACCACCATGACCTGGGGTCGTTCCTGGCTGGCAGCGGCGAGGATGCGCTCGACGCCGGTTTCGGTGAATAGGCGCAGGCCCTCGGTGGGCAGGCCGAGCCGGCGTGCGCGCAGGGTGACCTGCTGCAGCGATTCCTCGCCGGTGACGTACAGGCTCTTGAGGTCGGTGACGCTGGCGAGCGTCTGCAGCAGCAGGGTGGACTTGCCGATGCCTGGATCACCACCGATCAGCACCACCGAGCCGTGCACCAGGCCTCCGCCCAGCACGCGATCCAGTTCGTCCATGCCCGTGGGGCTGCGCGGGTCCGCTTCCAGTGCCACCTCGTCCACCGAGCGGATGCGGCTCTCACCCGCGTAGCCGGCAAAGCGCGCGCCCCTGGCCGCGGTCGGGGCAGGGGCCGCGGGCATTTCTTCCATGGTGTTCCATTCGCCGCAGTCGGCACACTGGCCGGCCCATTTGCTGGCCACGGCACCGCAGGCTGTGCACTGGTATTGCTGCTTGGGTTTCGCCATGGCTCAGTCTTCCGTCATCTGGCCGCCATACTGCGGCAGGCGGTCGCGCAGGCGCAGCGTCTTGATGGCGTTGTTCTTCACCTGCAGTACCTCGATCGGGTAGCCGGCGATCAGGAACGAGGTGCCGGGTTCGGGGATGGACTCCATGTGTTCCAGCACCAGTCCGTTGAGGGTGCGAGGGCCCTCGGTGGGCAGTTCCCAGCCCAGCGCCCGGTTGATGGCGCGGATATGCACGCCACCGTCGACGAGATAGCTGCCGTCGTCCTGTTCGTGCACGTCCCGGCCATAGTCGCCGGGTGCGGTGGTGAACTCGCCGACGATCTCCTCCAGCAGGTCCTCGAGCGTCACAAGTCCCTGGATGTCACCGTACTCGTCGACGACCAGGCCGATGCGGCGGCGCTTCTTCTGGAAGTTCAGCAGCTGCTGGTTGAGGGGCGTGCTCTCCGGGATGAAATACGGCTCGCGCAGGTTGACCTCGACGTGCTCGCGCGTGAGTTCATCGCTCAGGATCAGATCCATGACCTTGCGCAGGTGCAGGAAGCCTAGCACGTTGTCGATGCTGCCGCGGTAGACCGGCAGGCGCGTGTAGCTGCTCTGCCGGATCTGTTCGACCACCTTGTCCCAGTCCTCCTCGAGGTCGATGCCGACGATGTCCTTGCGCGGGATCATGATGTCCTCGACCGTGATCTTCTCCAGGTCGAGGATGCCGAGCAGCATCTTGCGATGGCGGCGCGGAATGAGGCTGCCGGCCTCGGCGACCACGGAACGCAGCTCCTCGCGGCTCAGGGCCTGGCCGGGACCACCCGCGTCGTGCAGGCCGAACACGCGCAGGATGGAATTGGCAAACAGGTTGACGAGCCATACCAGCGGGTAACTCACCACCAGAAGGGGGACGTACACGAACGCGGCCGGGAAGGCGATCTTCTCGGAATGCAGGGCACCGACGGTCTTCGGGGCGACTTCGGCGAAGATCAGCAGGGCCAGGGTGAGCAGGCCGGTGGCAATCGCGATGCCGGCATCGCCATACAGCCGCAGGCCGATGAAGGTCGCCAGCTGCGTGATCACGATATTGACCAGGTTGTTGCCCAGCAGGATCAGGCCGATCAGCCGGTCGGGCTGGCTCAGCAGACGCTGGGCGCGCATCGCGCCGGGATGACCCTGGTCGGCGAGGTGGCGCAGACGGTAGCGGTTCAGCGACATCAGCGCTGTCTCGGAACCGGAGAAGAAGCCCGAAAACAGGAACAGGACGAACAGCCCGCCGAACAGAAAACCTAGGGGAATCTGGTCCAAGACGTCTGGAAACCGTGATATGGGTGATCGGAAATTAGACGGGCCGGGCGCCCCGGCTGTCAAGGCGGGGGACGTGCTCTCAGGCCTGGCCCAGGATCAGTTCGATCACGAGCTTGCTGCCGAAGTAGGCCAGCATGAGAAAGACGAAGCCGCCCAGGGTCCAGCGGATGGCCTTGCGCCCGCGCCAGCCGAAGCGCCAGCGTCCGAACAGCAGGGTGGCGAACAGGCCCCAGGCCACGATCGAGAGCGCGGTCTTGTGGACCTGCTGCTGCGCGAAAATGTCCTCGAGGTAGATGAAGCCGGTGATCAGGCTGGCGCTGAGCAGCACGAAACCAACGCCGAGCAGCTGGAACAGCAGGCATTCCATGTGTTGCAAGGGTGGCAGGGCGCGCAGCAGTCCGCCCGGACGATGGGTATGCAGGTGGCGATCCTGGAACCACAGCACCATGGCCTGCAGGGCGGCGAGCCCGAGCATGCTATAGGCCAGCAGTGACAGGAAGATGTGGATGTCGAGGCCGCGCTGGCTCGAGGCCGGCGTGAAGCTGATCTCCGGGACGAAGCGATCCAGCAGCACGGCGATGATCGCCAGCGGCAGCAGCAGCAGGCCGATGTTCTCGACCGGACGTTTGAGGCTTGCGAAGAGCAGCAGGGCGACCATCAGCCAGGTCACCGAGGAGAGTGCGTGAAAAAAGCCCAGATCGAGTCCCGCCGGGGTGAGCACGACGCGGTAGGCGACGACGGCATGCAACAGTACCGCCCCGCTCCAGGTGAGCAGCACCAGCTCGCGCGATATCGCTCCGTGGCCGGTGGCCAATGCGCGCACGCGCAAACCGATGGCGCCGGTGGTGGCCAGGTAGAGCGCGACCGCGAGCAGGCTGAGGGCAGTGATCATGGGTGAGTCGGGTTGTTGTCCTTGTAGGGAAGTGATGATTGCATATTCGGTCCGTTGCGTGAACCTCGTAGCAACTCGTTTGCCGTATTTGTGACGCCTTTTTATAGTCACTCCCCTCGACATCGTGTAGCATCGAAGTCAATCAGGGGAATTCTTAATGAATACAGCATCATGCAGCTGACCGTACTGGGCTGTAGCGGCGGAATCGGGGCTGGGTTGGGAACGACCTCGCTGCTGATCGACGACGACATCCTCATCGACTGTGGAACCGGGGCCGGTCAGCTCAGCCTCGAGGCCATGGCGCGCCTGCGTCACGTCTTTATCACGCACACGCACCTCGATCACATCGCGGCACTGCCCCTGCTCATCGACACCCTTTTCGACCAGCTGCAGGGGCGCCCGCTCACGGTGCATGCCCAGCCCGAAAGCATCGAGGTGCTGCGTACGCACGTGTTCAACTGGCAGGTCTGGCCGGATTTCTTCGAGCTCCCCGATCGCGACCATCCGGTGGTGCGCTTCGAACCCATGTCGCCGGGCACGCCGGTCGAGCTCGGCGGGCGGACGCTGGAGATGATTCCGGTCAATCACGCCGTGCCAACGGTGGGCTACTGCGTGCGCGGCGGTGAGTCGGTAATCGCCTTCAGTGGCGACACCACCAGCAACGACAGCCTGTGGGAGGCGCTGAACCGGGAGCCGCAACTGGACATGCTCATCGTCGAGTGTGCCTTCGCCAACGAGGAGCGGGCCCTCAGCGACATCGCGCGGCACTACTGCCCCGAGACCCTGGGCGTGGACCTGGCCAAGCTGCGTCATCGGCCGCAGACCTACATCACCCATCTCAAGTCCGGCGATGAGGAGCGCATCATGGCCCAGCTCCAGACCGGTATGCCCGAGCGGGGCCTCAGGCGCCTGCGCAGCGGCGACGTTTTCCAGTTATAATGTCCACCCCGATTTCCCGACGGCCCGCCGCCACGCGCTGGGCCGTCGTCGCCATTGCGGAACAGCATGTTTGAGAATCTCACAGATCGTCTAGCCGGCACCGTCAAGCGCCTGCGCGGCCAGACCCGGCTCACCGAGGACAACATCAAGGAGACCCTGCGCGAGGTGCGCATGGCCCTGCTTGAGGCCGACGTGGCCCTGCCGGTGGTCAAGGCCATCGTCGAGCACGTGCGCGAACGCGCGGTGGGCCAGGAGGTGCTGCAAAGCCTCTCGCCCGGCCAGGCCTTCGTCAAGATCGTCAACGACGAGCTCGTCCACATCATGGGCGATGCCAACGAGTCGCTGCATCTTGCGACCCAGCCCCCCGCCGTGGTGCTGATGGCCGGCCTGCAGGGTGCGGGCAAGACCACCACCGTCGGCAAGCTGGCGCGCTTCCTCAAGGAGCGCGAGCACAAGTCGGTGATGGTGGTCTCGGCCGACGTCTACCGTCCGGCCGCCATCAAGCAGCTCGAGACCCTGGCCGGCGAGGTGGGGGTGGACTTCTACGCCAGCGCCGCCGACCAGGACCCGCTCGCAATCGTCAATGGCGCCATCGATGCCGCGCGCAAGCAGTTCAAGGACGTGCTCATCGTCGATACGGCCGGCCGTCTGCACATCGACGACGAGATGATGGGCGAGATCCAGCGTATCCACACGGCCATCAAGCCGGTGGAGACCCTGTTCGTCGTCGACGCCATGACCGGTCAGGACGCCGCCAACACCGCCAAGGCCTTCAATGATGCCCTGCCGCTCACCGGCGTGGTGCTGACCAAGGCCGACGGCGACGCCCGCGGCGGCGCCGCGCTGTCGGTGCGCCACATCACCGGCAAGCCGATCAAGTTCATCGGTGTGGGCGAGCGCTCCAGCGCGCTCGAACCCTTCCATCCGGATCGTATCGCCTCGCGCATACTCGGCATGGGCGACGTGCTCAGCCTGGTGGAGGAGGCGCACCGCAAGGTCGACAAGGACAAGGCCGAGAAGCTCGCGAAGAAGATTCAGAGGGGCAAGGGCTTCGATCTCGAGGACCTGCGTGACCAGCTCCAGCAGATGCTTTCCATGGGTGGCATCGGTTCCCTGCTCGACAAGCTGCCCGGGGTCGGCAACGTGCCCGACGCGGTCAAGCAGCAGGCCAACGACGGGGAGATCAAGCGCATGATCGCCATCATCAACTCGATGACGAGGCAGGAGCGCCGCTTCCCCGATATCATCAAGGGGTCGCGCAAGCGACGTATCGCCGGCGGCTCGGGCACCCAGGTGCAGGACGTCAACCGCCTGCTCAAGCAGCACACGCAGATGAGCAAGGCGATGAAGAAGTTTTCCAAGGGCGGGATGGGCAAGATGATGCGCATGATGAAGGGCAAGATGCCCCCCGGCATGCCCTTTTGAGCCCGCGTGGGGCGGGGGCACGCGCCTGTTGCCTGATTCCCCTTCACTTTTTTCCAAAAAGCTGTACAATTCGCCGTCTATTTTCGCCGTGGTGTAGGCAGTAGCCCGGCGGGTATGCGGAATTTCCGAAAAATTGCTGTATTAACAAGGTCTTAGCTAAATGATCAGCATTCGACTCTCTCGTGGCGGTGCCAAAAAGCGCCCCTTCTACCACATCGTGGTGACCGATTCCCGCAAGCGCCGGGACAGCGGCTCCATTGAAACCCTGGGTTACTACAACCCGGTGGCCCGCGGTCAGGAGGTGCGTCTGCACGTCGAAGACGATCGCATCAACTACTGGCTTGGGCAGGGTGCGCAGCCGAGCGATCGCGTGGCGGCACTGATCAAGCAGGCGAAGAAGGCCGCTGCGAACTAAGCGCCCGCCCGCATGACGATGGGTGGCGCTGACTCGCGGAAGCTGCTCGTCGGACGTATCTCGGGCGTCTTCGGCGTCCAGGGATGGGTGAAGGTCTATTCCGACACCGATCCGCGAGACAACATCGTCCACTACCCGCGCTGGTATCTGAAGCGGGGCGGGGAGTGGCAGTCGGTCGAGGTGGAAGGCGGGCGCCTGCAGGGCAAGGCCGTGGTCGCCAAGCTCAAGGGCGTGGATGACCGTGATGCGGCGCTGCTGCTGCGCGGGGTCCAGATCGCCATCGACCGCGACGAACTCGACGAACTCGAGGCCGGCGAGTACTACTGGGACGACCTGATCGGCCTGCAGGTGGTCACGCTGGACGGGGTCGAGCTCGGCCGGGTCGAGCGACTGCTCGAGACCGGCGCCAACGATGTCTTGGTCGTGGCGGGGGAGCGGGAACGCCTGATCCCCTACATCCGCGAGCAGGTGATCGCGGCGGTGGACCTGGACGCGGGCGAGATCCGCGTCGACTGGGACCCGGACTTCTAGCCATGCGCATCGACGTGGTGACGATCTTCCCGGGGCTGGTCGAGGTCGTCGGCCAGGTCGGGGTGACCGGGCGTGCCGTGGACCGCGGTCTGCTGCGGCTCGCGACCTGGGACCCGCGTGACTACACGCAGGACCGTCACCGCACGGTGGACGACCGCCCTTACGGCGGCGGCCCCGGCATGGTGATGAAGGTGGACCCGCTGCGCGCCGCGATTCGCGATGCGCGCGCGGCGGGGGATGGCTCCGCCCGGGTGATCTACCTGAGTCCGCAGGGCCGCCGCCTGGATCAGGCGGCGGTGCGTGCGATGGCCGAGGCCGAACACCTGGTGCTGATCGCCGGGCGGTACGAGGGCATCGACGAACGCCTCGTCGAGGCCGAGATCGACGAGGAATGGTCGATCGGCGATTACGTGCTGAGCGGCGGCGAGCTGCCGGCGATGGTGCTGATCGATGCCGTGGCGCGCTTGCTGCCCGGCGCGCTGGGCGACGAGGAGTCGGCCCAGCAGGATTCATTCATGGCGGGTCTGCTCGATCACCCGCACTACACGCGCCCCGAGGAGATCGACGGGCGACGGGTACCGGCAGTCTTGCTGGGCGGCAATCATGCCGAAATCGAGCGCTGGCGGCGCAAGCAGGCGCTGGGTCGCACCTGGCTGCGTCGTCCCGAGTTGCTGGAATCCATGGATCTCAGTGACACGGACCGGCGACTGCTGGACGAGTACATACACGAGCACGCTGATAGATCAGAGTGACAGAATCAGGAATCTTTAGGGGTTGGTGCCATGAGCAACATCATCGAGCAGCTTGAGCAGGAACAGATGACCCGGGAAATCCCGGCCTTTGGCCCGGGTGACACCGTGGTCGTGCAGGTGAAGGTCAAGGAAGGCGATCGCGAGCGTATGCAGGCGTTCGAGGGTGTCGTGATTGCCAAGCGCAACCGCGGCCTGAACTCCTCCTTCACCGTGCGCAAGATCTCCAACGGCGAAGGCGTGGAGCGCGTGTTCCAGACCTACAGCCCGGTGGTCGGCGACATCAAGGTCAAGCGCCGTGGTGCCGTGCGCCGCGCCAAGCTCTACTACCTGCGCGAGCGCAGCGGCAAGTCCGCCCGCATCAAGGAAAAAATCTAAGCCATCCGGCCAGCACCCCTCGGGGTGGTCGGGTACCAACGGGCGCCCCGGGAGACCGGGGCGCCCGTTCGCGTCTGGGGCGGGTTCGTGCATGGCGGTCTCGGGGTGGCGTACCGACGCCTGTCCCCCCGCACGCCCGTACCCTCAAAGCCCAAAGAACCGGCACTTCGTCTAGTCTTGTCTTGCACCGCCCGGCTACAATGCCGTCATGATCATGCCGCCTGAAACCGCCATGAAGCGCCTTGCCCTCGTGTTCCTGCTGCTGTGCCTGAGCACGGCGGTGCAGGCGCAGCGCACGCCGCAGGAGATGACCGACATGGCGCGGGCCGGAGCGCCCGGGCTGGCGCTGTCCATGATGGACCGCCTGCAGCCGGATCGTGAGCGCCAGCAGTCGTCCTGGCTGGGCTGGGAGCGTGCGCGGCTGGAGATCCTGGAGGGAAGCGAGCGTTGGTCCGAGGTGGTGGATCGCGTCACGACCTACCCGACCGATCTGCCGCCGGAGTTCCTGGCCTGGGCCCAGACACGCCGCGCGGTGGCCGAGCTGGGCCTGGGGCGGGGCGAGGCGGCGCGCGAGGTCCTGCGCGACCTGATCTGGCAGGTGGTGCCCAGGCCGGAGCCGGCGGCGTTTCGCTACTGGCGTCGACTGGTGATCGAGTCCTATGTGGTCGACGGTCGCCTGCGCGATGCCCATGCCGCCCTGCGACGCTATACCCAGGATTACGGTGAGCCCGGAGAGGAAGAGCGCATCCTGTGGGCGCGGGTGCTGCTGCGCGCTGGCGAGTCGACCCAGGCCATGCAGGTGCTCGACGGCGATACCCGCCCGGAGGCCCGTGCGCTGACGCTGCTCGGCGCCCTGGCCGCCCCCGCCGCCGACGCCGATGCCCTGCGTCAGAAGGCACAGGCGGCAGCAGGCGAGCCGGGACTGCGTGCGGCCGACCGTGCGCGCTTCTGGCTGGTGGCTGCCCGGGCCGCCGAACGGCAACAGGATGACATCCGCCGCGCCTGGTACCTGGAGCGGGCGCTGCGGCACGACCGCCAGCTGGGGGCGCGCGATGCCGTGTTCGCCTTCAGCGGTGACGCCCTCTGGGACAGCTACTTGCGCATCGGCCGCTCGCAGGGCAATCAGCGCCAGTTGCTGATCGGCGACGACGCTGCCTGGCTGGCCGCGGCGGCCGAGCTCGATGACAAGGCGGTACTGCAGCGCCGCGCCTATTTCGCCGTGGTGGCCCTGCAGGGGGCGGGCGTGCGCGGCCGCGACCAGGCCCATGCCGGGCTGATCCGTTCGCATCTGGCGGCCGATGGCGGAGACGAGGTGATTGCCGCCCTGTACCTGCAGGCGGCACGTTTTGCCGATTCCTCCGCGCTGCCCGGGGACGCCCGGCAGGTGTTGTCCGATTACGCCCTGGCCCGGGGTGACGTGCGGCTGGCCTCCTCGCTGATGGAAGGGGCGGTGCGGCCGCCCGCCGACGCGGATCCGTACCTGTGGCAGCTGCGCCGTGCCCGCATTCATATCCTCGGGGGCCACGAGGAGCAGGGCATCGATACGCTGTACACCGTGCTCGCCCAGCACACCCATCTTGACAAGGACCAGGCCGACCGCTTCATGCAGGTCCTGTTCGACCTGCAGACGGCCCAGCGCCACGGGGCGGTGATCACGCTGTTCACGGGGCTCGCGCCGCGCATCAGCGATCGCCAGCAGCAGCGCGAGGTGCTGTTCTGGCAGGCCGACTCGTACAAGGCGCAGGGCGATTTCGAGCGTGCCGCGTGGCTGTACCTGCGCTCGGCGGTGCTGCACGATCCGCATGCCTTCGATCCCTGGGCGCAGACCAGCCGCTTCTACGCGGCCGAGGCGCTGGCCGAGGCTGGCCACGTGGCGGATGCGCGTCGCCTCTACCAGCAGCTCCTGCAGGCGACCGGCGAGCCTGAACGCCAAGTGGTGCTGCGCCAGAAGCTCCAGGCCCTGCGCCTGCGGGAGTAGCGCCGTGACCGCCACCGCCTGGCAGGCCGTCATTGACTCGCCGTTCGGCCGGCTCGCCATCCGGATCCGGGAGGACCGGGTGGCGGGAATCGACTGGGTGGGGGCGGACACGCCGCTCGAGCCGCCGGTCGATCCGGTTGCGCGCGAGGCGGTGGCGCAGCTGCGGGCCTGGTGCGCAGATCCCGCGTTTCGCTTCGACCTGCCGCTGGCACCGGCAGCCACGCCGTTCCAGGCGCGGGTGCGTGTGGCATTGTGCGCCATTCCCCCCGGCGAGATGCGCAGCTACGGCGATCTGGCCCGGGCGCTCGGCAGCAGCGCGCGGGCCGTGGGCGGGGCCTGCCGGCGCAATCCCGTGCCGCTGGTCGTGCCCTGCCACCGGGTGGTGGCGCGTCACGGTCTCGGCGGCTTCGGCGGCGCGGTGGAGGGTGAGCCCCTCGCCCTCAAGCAGCGGCTGCTCGATCACGAGCGGGCGGCGGGCGTGCCGACGCGCTGAGGCTACCCGCGTCTTTGACTTGCCCGCGCGGGCCTTGCAGAATCGCGCCGGTCCCTTGACCCCTATCCATCGCCAACGATTCCGACATGACCGACTTCAATACCGCTCTCGACGCCTGGCTTGCCGGTGACCGTGAACACGCCGTCCGCCTCTGGCAGGCGCTCGCCAATGCCGGCGATGCGCGTTCCCAGTACAACCTGGGCGTGATCCTCGACAGTGGTGAGGGCGTGGCCCGCGACCCGGCGCTGGCGGTGCACTACTACCGCCAGGCCGCCGAGCAGGGCTTCCCCGATGCCGCCTTCAACCTGGCCGTGATGCTGGATACGGGGGAGGCGGGCGAGGGCGGCCCGAACGAGGTCGCCCACTGGTTCTGGATGGCTGCGGAGCAGGGCAATGCGCAGGCGGCCTTCAAGCTGGGCCTGATGTACGACACCGGGGAGGGGCTGCCACAGGACTACGAGCAGGCCGCACGCTGGTACCACCGAGCGGCCGAGGCCGGGCACGCCGAGGCGGCGAATAACCTGGCACGCTGTTTTGCACTGGGTAACGGCGTGGAGCGCAGCGACATCGAGGCCTACAAGTGGTACAACATCGCCGCCGAGCTGGGGCTGGTGAATGCCGTGCGCTACCGCGAGCGGGTGGCGAAGGAATTGCAGCCGGACGAGCGCCTGCGCGCCGGCGAATTCTCCCAGGCCTGGCTCCGGGCCTTCCGCGCGCGACAGCCGCGGGAGTGATCCGGCGGGCCGCTCAGCCTTCCAGCAGGGCCAGCACGCGGGCACGGGCGCCGACCTGCTCGCCCAGCCATTCCCGGGCGCTCGCGCCCAGCACCGCGGCCTCCTCGGGCGCATCGAACAGCGCCATGGCTCGCGCGGCCAGTGTGTCGACGTCCTCGGCGGCGGCCACCATCCCGGCGGCCACGGCCGCACGCACCAGCGGGTCGTCGCGCCGTGGCCCGACCAGCAGCGCGCGGCCGGACTGCAGGGCCGTGGCGAGGTCCGGGGCATGGTCGGCCTCCGCCGACAGGGTCGCGCCGGCCACGATCAGGTCCGGGCAGACATACAGCCCCTGGCGTACCTCGGCACTCTCGATGAAATACACGCGGTTCTTGCGTGGCACATAGGAGGTGTACAGGCGCGAGTGGCGGATGGTGGGCATGCTGTACTTGATGGCGTCGTGATAGACCCGCTCGTGCTGGGCGGGATCGGCCAGCGAGAAGAGCATGATGGCCGTCTTCTTGAGCAGGATCTCGAACAGCATGCCGTAGGCGCCGGTCACCTCGGCGGCACCTGCCATGGCCACGTAGAACACCGGGTGCTGGCGCTCGCGATATTCCTTGAAGCGTTCGCACAGGGTCGGGTCGAAGTCGGCATCGGGCAGGGCGTCGAGGCCGGGCAACGGGTCGCCGGTTGGCCGGGCGCCCGGAATGGCCGTGGCCCGCGCCCGCCCGCTGGTGGTGACGGCGCGACAGCCCGTGCCGGCGGCCTCGGGGCTTTCGGCGTTGAGCCAGAACTTGTCACCGCCGGCCTCGCGTACCAGGTCGTAGCGCCCATCCGCTTCGCCCAGCACGATCAGGCGGGCGGGGCGCAGCTTCTTCAGGCGCTTGCGGTCGGCCCCATGGGCCGCGGGCAGATCGACGCCGGCAAATCGCCCGTGGTATTCGCCCGGGCCCAGGTTGCCCACGCCGACGGTGCCGAACCGCTCGGCCAGGGCGCCCAGGAAGCCATCGGCGCTGTGCAGGGTGTCGGTGTCGGCGATCACGAGTGTCGCGCCGACCAGCTCGCGCGGAATGCGTCCGGCGGTCAGGAAGTCGGTCAGTGCCATGCGTCTTGGGTCTCCTCGTTGCGCCGGCGGATTATACCGGGACCGAACGGGTAGCCAAACCCGAGGCCGCCGTGATGGTATGATCTGGCCACCTGATTTCACGAGTTCGGAGTTCAAGACATGAAAGGCGCGCTGCTGGCGTTGGCCCTGATCCTCGCCCTCGCGGGCTGTGACGACCCGCGCACCATCGACGTGGCGGATCTGCCCTGGGCGGTCGAGGCCCTGCCGGACGGTAGTTCGCGGGTTTTCGGGGTGACGCTGGGCGAGTCGACGCTGCGGACCGTCGCCCAGACCTTCCGCTCCATGCCGGAGATCGCAATGTTCCACGAGGCGGACGGCACGCTCTACCTGGAGGCCTACTTCGGTCGCATCACGCTGGGCGTGCTCGAGGCCCGCGTGGTCGCGCAGGTGGTCATCGACGACGAGCACCTGGCGGCCATGGCGGCGCGTGCGCCGAGCAATGAGCCCATGCCCAGCGGCGCGCGCAAGCTCGGCCTGACCGAGGCCGACATCCGGGCGGTGTATGACCTGCCGGTGCGGGCCCTCACCTACATTCCCACCGCCCAGTACGATGCCCAGATCGTTGAGCAGCGTTTCGGCACGCCGGCCGAGATCCTGCCACTGAATACCACCCAGTCGTACTGGCTGTACCCCGACAAGGGGCTGGCGCTGCTGCTGGGTGAGGACGAGCGTGAGGTGCTGGAATACGTGCCCCCGCGTGAGTTCCCGGCGCTGCGGGCGCGCCTCGAGCGGACCGTGGAGTAGGGCCCGGACATGTCCCGACCCTTCTGGCAGGAAAAGACGCTGGCCCAGATGACGCGCGCGGAGTGGGAGTCGCTGTGCGACGGCTGTGCACGTTGCTGCCTACACAAGCTGCAGGACAGCGGTTCGGACGACGCGCGCGTCTATTACACCGATGTCGCCTGCCGCCTGCTGGACCCCGAGTCCTGCCGCTGCAGCGACTACGCCCACCGGCTCGAGCGCGTGGATGACTGCATCGACCTCGCGCGCGAGGACTTCGACCAGTTCCAGTGGCTGCCCTCGACCTGCGCCTACCGGCTGCTGGCCCAGGGCGGCGACCTGCCCGTCTGGCACCCGCTGGTGACCGGCGATCCGCAGTCCGTGCACGCCGCGGGCCAGTCCGTGCGCGGTCGCGTGATCTGCGAGATCGAGGTGGCGGATGACGAGTTCGAGGACCACATCGTCGCCTGGGCCGAATGACCAACGACAAGAACACGAACAAGGGAAACGGATGACCGGACCGGCTGACACGCCCTTCGAACCCCTGGGCACCGCCCCCGAATCGGTGGCCATTGTCGGTGCGGGCATGGCGGGCCTGGCCTGTGCCACCTCGTTGGCGCTCGACATCCCCACGGTGCGGGTGTTCGAGCGTGCCATGCACGCCGGCGGGCGCATGGCCAGCTACCGCGCCCGCGGCTTCGAGTTCGACGCGGGCACCCAGTACTTTACCGCCCACGATGAGCTCTTTTGCGAGGCCCTGGAAGGCTGGCTGATGGAGGGCGTGGTGCAGCCCTGGCAGGGCTGGGTGGTGGAGGTGGACCGGGGAAACTTCATGAGCCGCGACCACATGCCCCGCTACGTGGGCACCCCCAACATGGGTGCGCTGGCGCGTCATCTGGGCGAACTCTGCGAGGTGCGGGTGGGCACCGAGGTGATGCGGCTGGTCCCGGCGGAAGGCGGTCTGCGCCTGATCGATCGGATCGGTGAGGACCTGGGACGCTACGACCTGGTCGTGCTGGCGCTGCCGCCGGCGGCCGCGGCGCGTCTGGTCGAACCGCTCAGCCCCACGCTGGCGGCCCGGGTTGGCGGTGTACAGATGACTCTCTGCTGGACGGCCCTGCTGGGTTTCGACCAGCCGCTGGAGTTGCCCTATGACGCCGCCTACGTCGCCCGCTCGCCGCTCAACTGGATCGCCCGCAACAGTAGCAAGCCGCGCCGCGCCGAGCGTGAGGCCTGGGTCCTGCACGCCACGCCGGAGTGGACGGAGACGCGCCAGGACATGGAGCCGGAGGCGGTTATCCAGGCCCTGCTCAAGGCCTTCGAGGACGCCACCGGCCAGCGTCCGCCCAAGCCGCGCGTGCGCGCGGCCCGGTTCTGGAACGAGGCCATGCCGCTGGGCGGGCAGGACACGCCCTTCCTGTTCGATGCCGGCTCGCGGCTCGGGCTGTGCGGGGACTGGTGCATCTCGCCTCGCCTGGAAGGGGCCTTCCGTTCCGGCTGGTCGCTGGCCAACTTCGTGTTGGACGGGTGTGGCTGATGGGCGGACGGGATGTGCCGGACGAGCTGCGCCTGGACAAGTGGCTGTGGGCGGCGCGCTTTTTCAAGACCCGGTCGGCCGCGGCCGAGGCCGTCGGCGGCGGCAAGGTGCACGTCAACGGCCAGCGCGTGAAGCCGGCCCGCGCCGTGCGCCCGGGCGACCGGCTGGAGATCCAGCGCGGCGTCGAGCGCTACGAGGTGGTAGTGCGGGCGATCAACGACCGGCGCCGCCCGGCGGCCGAGGCGAGCACACTGTACGAAGAGACCGCGGACAGCCTGTCCCGGCGCGAGCAGCTGGCGGAGTCACGCCGGCTGGATCGCCTGGCGCAGGTCGAGTCCGGCGGGCGGCCCACCAAGCGCGACCGTCGACGCCTGCGTGACGCGCTGGGCAAGCACTGAGGATATTGGCGAATATGCGCATGAAGACCAGATTTAACTGCAAGTCGTTGAAAGACTTGATACTATACCTGTTTCGTTACCCTTTCCGACAAGACGGGTCCGTGTCGAACTCCAAGCCCCGCATCTACGCCCGGTCCGAGCACCCCATCTCCCGGGCCAACATCAGCCAGAATGCACTCAAGGTGCTGTACCGCCTGCACGAGGCCGGCTATCAGGCCTTCCTCGTCGGCGGCGGTGTGCGCGACCTCCTGCTGGGGCGGGAGCCGAAGGATTTCGATGTCGCCACGGACGCCAGCCCTGACGAGGTGCGCGAGCTGTTTCGCAACTGTCGCCTGATCGGGCGGCGCTTTCGGCTCGCCCACGTGCATTTCGGGCGCGAGATCATCGAGGTCGCGACCTTCCGGGCGCCCCACGAGGATGAGGACGAAGCGGACAATGGCACCGCTGCCGTCACCGCCGACGACGGCCGTATCCTGCGCGACAACGTCTACGGCACGCTGGACCAGGACGCCTGGCGGCGCGATTTCACCGTCAATGCCCTGTACTACAACATTGCCGACTTCTCGGTGGTCGATTTCGTCGGCGGCATGAAGGACCTCGAGCGGGGCCGGCTGCGCGTGATCGGCGACCCCGACGTCCGTTTTCGCGAGGATCCGGTGCGTATGCTGCGCGCCGTGCGTTTCGCCGCCAAGCTGGGCTTTCGCATCGACCCCGAGGTCGAGGCCGCCATGCACGAGCTGTCGGACCTGCTGGCCGAGATCAGCCCGGCGCGGCTGTTCGACGAGGTGCTCAAGCTCTTTCACGGCGGCAGCGCCGTGCAGACCTTCGAGATGCTGCGCCACTACGGCCTGTTCGCGCACCTGTTTCCGCTCACCGAGGAGGCGCTGGCCCACGAGGAGCAGGGTTTCCCCATCACCTTCGTCATGAATGCCCTGGCCAACACCGACGCGCGCATCAACGAGGACAAGCCGGTGACCCCGGCCTTCCTCTACGCGGCCCTGTTGTGGGAGCCGCTGCGCCACGAGGCCGAGGCCATCATGGCCGAGGACGACATGCCCGAGATCCCGGCCATGCAGCAGGCGGCGCACAACATCATGAGCCTGCAACAGCGCGCCACCTCGATCCCCAAGCGCTTCAGCCTGCCCATGCGCGAGATCTGGACGCTGCAGCCGCGCTTTCGCTACAAGTCGGGCAAGCGTGCCCTGCGGCTGGCGGCGCATCCACGCTTTCGCGCCGCCTACGACTTCCTCTGCCTGCGCAGCCGCTCGGGCGAGTTGCCGCCGGAAGACTGCCGGTGGTGGACCGAGTTCCAGGAGACCGACGCCTCCGGCCAGCAGCAGCTGATGACCTCGGGCGGGGCGGCCGGCCGCGAGGGCGGCAAGCCGAAGCGCCGCCGGCGTCGCCGCCGGCCACCGAAGAAGGCCCCCAGTGGTGACTGAGCCCATGGACGGGACGGTCGCCTACATCGGGCTCGGCAGCAATCTCGACGACCCCGCGGCCCAGGTGGCGCGGGCACTGGACGAGCTCGCGGCCATCGACGGCCTCGAGGTGACCGCCTGCTCGCGGCTCTATCACAACCCGCCCATGGGGCCGCAGGACCAGCCGGATTACATCAATGCCGTTGCTCGTGTGCTCACCAGGCTGCCGGCCGAGGTCCTGCTGGATGAACTGCTGGCCATCGAGCAGGCCCACGGCCGGGTGCGCGGTGGGGAGCACTGGGGTCCGCGCACCCTCGACCTGGACCTGCTGGTCTACGGCGAGGCGGTGATCGAGACCGGGCGGCTCACGGTGCCGCACCCGGGGTTAGCCGAGCGCGCCTTCGTCCTCTATCCCCTGCAGGAGATCGAGCCCGGGCTTCGGATTCCGCGCCTCGGTGCCCTGGCCGAGCTGTGCCGGCGTTGCCCGCGTGACGGCCTGCGTCCACTGGACCCTGTGGCATGAGTCAGGACGTTCCCGCCTATATCGTCATCGAGGGTCCGATCGGCGTCGGCAAGACCACGCTGGCGCGGCGCCTGTCTCGGGACTTCGGCACCGAGCTGTTGCTGGAGGAGCCGGACGAGAACCCGTTTCTCGAACGCTTCTACCAGGATCCGAAGGCCGGCGCCCTGCCTGCCCAGCTGTACTTCCTCATGCAGCGCGTGCGCCAGATGCGCGAGCTCAGGCAGGGGGACATGTTTCGTCCGGTGCGCATCGCCGATTTCCTCATCGACAAGGACCGCCTGTTCGCCGGCCTCACCCTGGATGCGGACGAGCTGGCACTGTACGAACAGGTCTACCAGCAGATGACGATCGATGCGCCGATGCCGGACCTGGTTGTCTACCTGCAGGCGCCCGTGGAGGTGCTGCTGCGGCGTATCGCCGGGCGCGGGCGGCACTATGAGCAGTCCATCGATGCCGCCTACCTGCAGCGGCTGTGCGATGCATACACGGAATTCTTCTATCACTATAATGACACGCCCCTGCTGATCGTGAATGCCAGCGAGATCGACCTGGTGAACCGCGAACCGGACTACCAGGCCCTGCTGGAGCAGATCCGCACCCTGCACAGTGGTCGCCACTATTTCAATCCGCTGCCGTTCGCCATGTAATCAGGGTCAGCCCCGTACAGGATCACGCATGAGTCGACACCAGGAAGTTCGCCGCACCACCGTCACCCGCCTGCAGAAGCTCAAGGCCGAAGGCGAGAAGATCGCCTGCCTGACGGCCTACGACGCGAGCTTCGCACGCGCGCTGGATGCCGCCGGCGTGGACGTGATCCTGGTCGGTGATTCGCTGGGCATGGTAGTACAGGGACATGACACCACCGTGCCGGTGACCGTCGAGGACGTGCTCTACCACACGCGCTGTGTGGCGCGTGGCTGCGAGCGCGCGCTGCTCATGGCCGACATGCCCTTCATGAGCTATCCCACGCCCGAGCGTGCCCTGGACAATGCCGCCCGCTTCCTGCAGGAGGGCGGGGCGCAGATGGTCAAGCTCGAGGGCGGGGCGGCGCAGGAGGCGACCGTGCGTCTGCTCGCGCTAAACGGCATCCCGGTCTGCGCCCACCTCGGTCTCAAGCCGCAGTCCATCCACAAGCTGGGGGCCTACCGGGTGCAGGGGCGCGAGGCGGCGGCTGCCGATGCCATGGTGCGAGACGCCCTCGCGCTGGCCGAGGCCGGCGCCGACCTGCTGCTGCTCGAGTGCGTGCCCTCGGCCCTGGCCGACCGGATCCGCGACGCCGTGACCATCCCGGTGATCGGCATTGGCGCCGGCGCGGGCTGCGATGGGCAGATCCTGGTTCTGCACGACGTGCTGGGCCTGACCGGTGCGGGTGACATGCCGCGGTTTGCAAAGGACTTTCTCGCCGGCAACGACGGCATCGAGGCGGCGGTCCGCGACTACGTCGAGCAGGTCAAGGCGGGCCGTTTCCCGGCGGCCGAACACGCGTTCTGATGCGCCGTGCAGCGACCATCGCCGGCCTGCGCGAGGCGGTTGATGCGTGGCGTCGGCAGGGCATGCGCGTCGCCCTGGTGCCCACCATGGGCAACCTGCACGCCGGGCACCTGGCCCTGGTGGCCCGCGCCCGCGAACTCGCCGACCGGGTGGTCGTCTCCGTGTTCGTCAATCCCCTGCAGTTTGACCGGCCCGATGACCTGGCGGCCTATCCGCGCACGCTCGAGCAGGACGCGGCGGCGCTGGACGCGGTGGGCGCCGACCTGCTGTTCGCGCCCGCGGAGCGGGAGGTCTATCCGGCCGGGGGCAGCCTCACCCGCATCGAGGTCGAGGGCGTGACGGCGGTGCTGGAGGGGGCGGCGCGCCCCGGGCATTTCACCGGTGTGGCCACGGTGGTCGCCAAGCTCTTCAACATGGCCCAGCCCGACGTGGCGGTGTTCGGCGAGAAGGACTGGCAACAACTGCTGGTGATCCGGCGCCTGGTCGCCGACCTCGACTTTCCCGTGGTCATCGAGGGCCTGCCCACCGTGCGCGAGGCCGACGGCCTGGCCCTGAGCTCGCGCAACGGCTACCTCGCGCCCGAGGAGCGGCAGCGCGCGCCGCGGCTCTACGCCACCCTGGTGCAGCTGGTCGAGGCCCTGCGCGCGGGGGAGGACGACATCCCCCGCCTCGAGGCCCAGGCCGGCGAGGCCCTTGAAAAGGCGGGCTTTCGCCCCGACTACATCAGCGTGCGCCGCGCAGCGGATCTGGCCCTGCCCGGGCCGGCGGATCGCGAACTCATCGTGCTCGCGGCGGCCTGGCTGGGGCGGGCGCGCCTGATCGACAACCTCCCCTTCGAGCTGTCCGGGGCTCCGGGGGACGCCCCCCGCGAAGGTTTGAAGCAGGCGCACTAATCCCGCATAATTGTCGATCCGGTCGGCCATCAGGGTCGCCGGTCTGACGTTCAACAGCGATACCGAGGTTTTACAGGCATGCATCTGACCCTGCTCAAGGCCAAGCTGCACCAGGCGCGCGTGACCCACGCGGAGCTGGAGTATGAGGGTTCCTGCGCGATTGACGGGCGGCTGCTCGACACCGCCGGTATCCATGAGTACGAACAGATCCAGATCTACAACATGAACAACGGCGAACGGTTCACGACCTATGCCATCCGTGCCGAGGACGGCAGCGGTGTCATCTCGGTGAACGGCGCCGCTGCGCGGCTCGCCTCCCCCGGCGACCGCGTCATCATCTGTGCCTACGCGCAGATCGACAAGGCCGAGGTGGCCGAGTTCAAGCCCAACCTCGTCTACGTCAACGAGCGTAACCAGATCACCCGCACCAGTCACCAGATCCCGGTGCAGGCCGCCTGAGGCGGCCTGCACGCACCCGCACCGCGCCCCCCGGTCACGGGTGGGCCGGGCCGCGGGGCCCGAAAGCAATCCTCACGCCACAGGCGCCTGCCTGGTCCCATACCCCCGCCGCGGCGGATGCAAAAAAGCAGTCGAAGTGCGGCGTCGCATGGCGCGTAGCCGGTGATCCGGGGAAGGCGGGCCGCCTGCAGACCGTGCGCCCGGGCGATTCTGCGGATCTACACCATGTTCATGACGGCGTCTCCCGTGGGCAGACTGTCGTGGCAAACGTCGTTCCCGTGACGTGATCGCGCGATTTCCATCGGTTCCGGTGGCCCCTTGCGGGTGCATCCGGGGGATCGGCGCCCCCGCGGCGTGCATGCGGTCCGGGGATTCGGGCGGCGGACACGGGGCCAAGTGTGAACGGCATCACGTTTTGTCGCCGCCGCCTGTGAACCCATTCATGTTCCGCGGTTTTTCACGTTGTATGACGGCGGGCTGGAATTAATATTGCAGTACAACAAAATGAATGACACGACCACCACGAGAGCAAAGGGGAGGCCAGGATGACGAAAGTCATGATTGCTCTTGCGATGTTGATGTGCGGCGTGGTGACGCTGGGCATGACCCAGCAGGCCGTCGCCAGTGATTCGGTCGAGCTCTACGAGCGCGGGCTGGATCAGCTGTACGGTAGCAACGGCGCGGAACAGAACCCGCAGGAGGCCGTGCGCTGCCTGACCGAACTCGCAGAGAGGGGATGGGCCATCGCCCAGTTCAAGCTGGGTGAGATCTACCACCAGGGGATAGGGGTCGCGGGTGACCGCGTCGAGGCCTTCAAATGGTACTCGCAGGCGGCCCGCCAGCATTACCTGCCGGCCGAGGAACGGCTGGCGGAGCTCAGAAAGGAGATGGACTCCCGGGAACGGCGTGACGCCGCGCGTGTCGCCGTCCTCGATACGCGGATCTGACGCGTCCGCGCCCAAACGGAATCAACCAGTTTGCTTTGCATTGTCCGGCATTAGCCCCCTCATCCGAGGGGGCATTTTTTTGCCCGGCCGTTTCCTGGCTGAAAAGCGCCGGCACCTAGCCGGTGTTGCGCATGCCGGCCGCGATGGCGTTGATGCTGCGCAGCAGCGGGCTCAACCAGGCGGCGTTCATGGTGGCATCCAGGTCAATGGAGCGCGTGCGTCGGATCAGGGTGATCTGGATGTGGTTGAGCGGATCCAGGTACGGGTTGCGCCGTGACAGCGAGAGTGCCAAGGCCTCGTTTTCCGCCAGCAGGTGGTCTTCCTGCACCACCTCGAGTACGTTGTTCACCGTACGTTCGTATTCATCCCGCACCTTGCCGAAGATGCCTTTCGCCTGCTCCGGCCTGCTGCTGAGCTGGGCGTATTCCTCGGCGGTCTCCATGTCGGCCTTGAACAGCGACATCTGCACGTTGCTCAAGAGTGCGCGGAAGTAGGGCCAGTCGCGGTACATCTGGCGCAGGCGCTCGAGGTTCTCCGAGTCGTCCTGGCGCACGCGCTCCAGCGCCGAACCGATGCCGTACCAGGCGGGCAGGGTATGGCGTGACTGCGCCCAGCCGAATACCCAGGGAATGGCGCGGATCGAGCCCTTGGAGCGGTCGGTCTGCTTGCGATGGGAGGGGCGCGAGCCGATGTTGAGCTGGCCGATCTCCATCACTGGTGTGACCTCGTAGAAGTAGTCGAGGAAGCCGGCGGTACGGTCCGTGAGGTCGCGGTAGCTATCCTCGCCGTACTGCGACATCTTCTCCATGATGCTCTTGGATGCGGCCGGTTCGGCGATCGATTTCTCCACCAGGCCGCGGCTGGCCTTGAGCAGGCCGGTGGCGCCCATGGTGAGCTCGTAGGCGGCCGTCTCCACGTTGCTGTACTTGTACGACAGCACCTCGCCCTGTTCGGTGAACTTGATCTGGCCGTGTACCGTG
This sequence comes from Thioalkalivibrio sp., assembly GCA_011046015.1. GTDB lineage: Bacteria > Pseudomonadota > Gammaproteobacteria > SpSt-1174 > SpSt-1174 > SpSt-1174. The sequence goes on from DSBO01000164.1 coordinate 24,929, forward strand.
CCGGCCGGCTGGGAGAGGATGGCCTCGTGGGTGGGGCCGCCGCCGCGACCCACCGTGCCGCCGCGACCGTGAAACAGGCGGCATTCCACGCCGTGCTCGCCGGTCAGGCGGATGATGTTCTGCTGGGCCTGGTAGAGGTTCCAGGAGGAGGAGATGATGCCGCCGTCCTTGCAGGAGTCGGAGTAGCCGAGCATGACCTCCTGCAGGTTGCCTGCCACGCGCAGCAGCGCGGCATAGGTCGGGTTGCCGAGCAGGTCGGTGAGCACCTGTTCGACGTGCTTGAGGTCCTCGATGGTCTCGAACAGCGGGGAGATCAGGATGTCGCAGAACCATTCGCCGTCGCGTTGGCCGGCCAGCCCGGCCAGGCGCGCCAGCAGCATGACCTCCATCACGTGGCTGGCGGTATGCGTCATGGAGATGACGTAGGTGCCGAAGGTATCGGGGCCGGCTTCTTCGCGCATGCCGGCCATCACGCCAAACGTCGCCAGGGTCTCGCGCGCCTGCTCGCCCAGGGCACCGGTGTCCACCGCCGGCAGCGCGTCCTCGCTGATCAGGCGACTCAGTGCCTCCAGGCGTCCCGCCTCGTCCAGCCCGCGGTAGTCGAGCTCGGGGGCGATCTGCGCTAGGATCTCCACGACCGCGTTGGTGTGCACGGTGGATTCCTGGCGGATGTCCAGGTTGAGCAGGTGAAAGCCGAAGCTTTCCACCAGGCGAATCAGGTCCTTGAGCCGTCCGTTGGCGATGTTGCCGTCGCCGTGGCTCGTGAGCGACTCGTGCATCACGTACAGGTCGGCCAGGAGCTCCTGCGGGGCGGCATAGGCCACCGACGGGAGCACGGCACGCTCGCCCTCCAGGCGCCGGCGCACGGTCTTGAGCGTCTCGCGCAGGCGATAGGCGATGAAATAGAGCTTACGGCGGTAGGGCTCGGTGCGGAACCGGTCGGGGTAGCCGCCGAACACCAGGTTGCTGATGCCCTCATCCTGCGCGAGGCTCTCGATGAAGGCCTCGGAGGGCTGGCAGAGCAGGATGGAGTGGGTGAGGATGTGGCGCAGTGCGTCGACGTGCTTGAGGTATTCCTCCAGCACCTCCTGCATCTGCAGGCGCACGGCCAGCTCGGTGACGTCCGGGGTGACGTTGGGATTGCCGTCGCGGTCGCCGCCGATCCAGGAGCCGAAGCGGATGAAGCTCGGCACCTCGATCACCGGGGAACCGTCCTCGCGCAGCCCGTAGGTACGGCGTACCGCCTTCTCGAAGAAGCGGTAGGTGGTGGGCACCGCCTCGAACAGGCTCTCCTGGAAATAGAACAGGCCGTACTTGATCTCGTCGCGCACCTGCGGTTTCTTGGTGCGCACCTCGTTGGTGCGCCACAGGATCTGGATCTGGGTCTGCAGCTCGTCGGTGATGTCCTGGCGCTCTTCCTTCGACAGCTTCGGGTTGTCGAGTTTGTTGCTGGCGAGGAAGATGCGGCGCTGGGCCTCCATGATGGAGCGGCGACGGGCCTCGGTCGGGTGCGCGGTGAACACCGGCATGTAGCGTAGCTTCTCGATCAGCGTCTGCACCTGGCCGGGGTCGATGCCCTGGTCGTGAAACTCGCGCAGGGTGTGGTCGAAGGAACCGCGCCATAGCGGGCCACCCGCGTGCAGCTGGCGCCGGCGCCAGCGGTGTGCCCAGGCCTCCTCGGCGATGTTGGCCAGCATGAAGTAGATGCTGAAGGCGCGGATGACCTGCTCCAGGGTCTGGACATCGAGGTCGTCGATGAAGGCCATCAGCTTCGCGCGCCGGGCGGGGTCGTCCTTCTTGCGCAGGCCGATGTAGCCCTTGCGCAGCTTCTCCACCGCATCGTAGACCGCCTGGCCCGCATGATCGCGCAGCAGGTTGCCGAGCAGCGTGCCCAGCAGCTTGACGCGTGAGCGCAATTCCTTGTCCTGCGGTCCGGTTTGCGTGTTCAGTGCAGCATTCATAGACAAAACGATCCCCCGCGGCTCGTGGCCGGTGGTGTGCTCGATTGGAAGAAGTCCCCCCGCACGGGGCGCAAAACGCGCCAGCCCCGGGCAAAAACAGCCGCACATTATACCGTGGGGAGCAGGAGCGATGGCAACCCGGGCCCGCGAGGCCTGGTCTTTCGCCCGCGTGGCGGGCTTAGTGGGGCTGGCGAATCAGCGACTTGTACAGGTCGCGATAGGCGCGGGCGCTGCGCTGCCAGCTGAAGTCGCGGATCATGCCCTGCTGCATCAGGCGTCGCCATGCGGCAGGGCGCGCATAGAGTTTCAGTGCGCGTTGCAGGGCCTCGCGCAGGGCCAGCGGGTCGTCCAGCTCGAAGCTGAAGCCGGTGGCCGTCCCGTCCTTCAGGGTCGCGGGGGTGCTGTCGACGACGGTGTCGGCCAGCCCGCCGGTACGGCGTACCACGGGCGGGGTGCCGTAACGCAGGCTATACATCTGGTTCAGCCCGCAGGGCTCGAAGCGCGAAGGCATGACGAAGAGGTCAGCGCCGGCCTCGACGAGGTGGGCGTGTCCTTCGCTGTAGCCGATGTGACCCGCCACGCGGTCGGGGAAGGTGGCGATCAGGTCACGCACGCGCCGCTCCAGGGCCGCCTCGCCGGTGCCGAGGATTACCAGCTGCAGGTCTTCCTGCGCCAGCAGCGGCAGCACGGCGTCGAGCAGCAGGTCGACGCCCTTCTGCTCCACCAGGCGGCCGATGAAGGCGAACAGCGGGGTGCGCGCGCGGACGGGAAGTCCGAAGGCCTCCTGCAGGGCATGCTTGTTGCTTAGTTTCTGTTCGAGCGTGTCGCTGCTGTAGGGCGTATGGATGTAGGGGTCGGTCTGCGGATTCCATTCCTCGTAGTCGATGCCGTTGAGGATGCCGGTGAGCCGGTCGCGCCGGTAGGCGAGCAGCCCCTCGAGGCCGTAGCCGTGGCGCGGGGTCTGGATCTCCTCGGCGTAGCTCGGGCTCACCGTGGTCAGGTGGTCGGCGAATACCAGCCCGCCCTTGATGAAGGACAGCTGGCCGTGGAACTCGAGGCCGTCGATGTGCCAAAGGCCCGAATCCAGGCCCAGTTCTGCCAGGGTCTGTGGCGGGAACAGGCCCTGGTAGGCGAGGTTGTGGATGGTGAACAGGGTGCCCGGGCGCTCGTCATGGGCGGCGAGCAGGGCGGGCACCAGGCCGGTCTGCCAGTCGTTGCAGTGCACGACGTCCGGCTGCCAGTCGAGCCCCGCCTGGTTCAGCGCCGCGCGCACCACGGCCTGGGCGAAGAGACCGAAGCGCAGCGCGTTGTCCTGCCAGTCACGCCCGTCGGGGGCGCGGTAGGGGTCGCCGGCGCGCTCGAAGAACAGCGGCGCATCGACCAGGTACAGCGGCAGCCGCGTGGAGGGCAGGCGACCGCGCAGGATGCGCACCGGCCCCGGGAACGGGGGTAGCTCCAGCTCCGCCATGACGCGCAGGCGCGCGACGCGTTCACGCGCCGCGGGATAGGCCGGCAGGATCAGGCGCACGTCCTGGCGCAGTGCCTTGAGCGCGCGCGGCAGGCTGCCGCTGACATCGCCGAGGCCCCCGGTCTTGATCAGGGGGAAGGCTTCGCTGGTGGCAAACAGGATTTTCATGACAGGCGGGTTCGAAACGGCTCGATGCGGATTTCACCAAAGCGTTACACGCGTGTGGCACGGTGGACGGGCCGTTCGCGAAGGTGCTTTACTTTACGGAAATATCAACGAGCAAGCGAGGGTTAACATGCAGCTGGCAATGATAGGCCTGGGACGCATGGGCGGCAATATGGCGCGGCGTCTGTCGCGTGCGGGACACAGCGTGGTGGGCGTGGACCGCGACCCGGCGGTGGCTAAGCGGCTCGAGCAGGAGGATGGCGTCGTCCCGGCGGCCACGGTGGCTGAGGCCATCGGCCGGCTGGAGGCGCCGCGCGTCGTGTGGCTCATGCTGCCGGCCGGGGAGATCACCGAGCAGACCCTCAAGGAGATGATTCCGCTGCTCGAGCCCGAGGATATCGTCATCGACGGCGGCAACGCCTGGTATCGGGACAGCATCCGCCGCGGACAGATGCTGGCCGAGCATGGCATCCGCTACGCGGACGCCGGTACCTCGGGCGGCGTGTGTGGGCTGGACAACGGCTACTGCATGATGGTGGGCGCGGAGGCGTCGGTGTTTCGTACCATCGAGCCGGTGATCCGCGCGCTCGCCCCGGGCGAGGACCGCGGCTGGGCGCACGTGGGGCCGGTGGGTTCCGGTCACTTCACCAAGATGGTCCACAACGGCATCGAGTACGGCATGATGCAGGCCATGGCCGAGGGGCTGGCGATCCTCAAGGCCAAGGAGGAGTTTGCGCTCGATCTGGCGCAGATCACCGAGATGTGGCGCCACGGCTCGGTGGTGCGCAGCTGGCTGCTGGACCTCACCGCGGAGGCCTTTGCCCAGGACCAGGAGCTGGCCGACATCGCGCCGGTGGTGGCCGATTCCGGCGAGGGCCGCTGGACGGTGCTGGAGGCCGTCGAGCTGGGTGTGGCCGCACCGGTAATCGCGGGCTCGCTGTGGACGCGCTTCGACAGTCAGGATGACGAGGCCTATGGCAACCGCGTACTCGCGATCATGCGGCGCGCCTTCGGCGGTCACGCCATTACCAAGGGCGACTAGGCGGCAATGCCCATCGAGCCCTGCACCTTCGTTATCTTCGGCGCCACCGGCAACCTCGCCGCCCTCAAGCTGCTGCCCGCGCTCTATCACCTGGAAGAGGACGGGCGACTGCCGGCGGGCGTCAAGGTGCTCGGGGTGGGGCGTCGCGACTGGAGCGCCGACGACTGGCGGGTCGAGGTCGAGGCCCATCTCGCCACGCGGGCCCGCAAGGGTGGGCTCGATGCCGAGGTCTTCGCGCGCTTTCGCCAGCGACTGCACTTCCAGCGGGGCGACCTGCGCCAGGACGCGGACTACGCGGCCCTGCGCCGACGCCTCGACGAGGATGCGGCCCTGCCCGCCCATGCCGTGTTCTACATGGCCATCCCGCCGGCCGAATATGCCGAGGTGGCGCAGCGCCTGGCCGCGCAGGGCCTGCACGAACAGGGCCGGGGCTGGCGCCGGCTGGTGGTGGAGAAGCCCTTCGGATACGACCTCGAGAGCGCCCAGACCCTGGAGCAGAGCCTGCACCGGCACTTCACCGAGCAGCAGATCTTTCGCATCGATCATTACCTGGGCAAGGGCACGATCCAGAATATCCTCGTGTTCCGTTTCGCCAACCTGCTGCTCGAGCCGCTGTGGAACCGCAACTACATCGACCACGTACAGATCGTGCACGCCGAGTCGCGTGGCATCGAGGGGCGAGCGGCCTACTACGATGGCGCGGGCGCGCTGCGCGACATGATCCAGTCACACCTGCTGCAGATGCTCACGCTGGTGGCGATGGAGCCGCCGTCCTCGCTCGAGGGCGAGGCATTGCGCGACGAAAAGGTGAAGGTGCTGCGTTCCATTCGCCCCATCACGCCCTCGGCCGTGCACGATCACGCCTTTCGCGCCCAGTACGCGCGGGGCGCGGTGCACGATGAAAGCGTGCGCGCCTACCGCGAGGAGGAGGGCGTCGCGCCCGACAGCCTCACCGAGACCTATGCCGCGCTCAAGCTCTACATCGACAACTGGCGCTGGCGCGGCGTGCCCTTCTACCTGCGCACGGGCAAGCGCATGGCGACCGACAGCGCGATGGTGAGTATTCGCTTCAAGTATCCGCCGCAGCAGCTGTTTCGCGACACCACCATGGACCGCATCCGTCCCAACTGGCTGCTGCTCGGCATCCAGCCCGACGAGTGCATTCGCCTGGAGATGCAGGTGAAGCACGCCGGGCTCGAGATGAAGGCGCGGACCACCCAGCTCGATGCCAGCTACTGCGCGCACGACGACGTGAAGATCGATGCCTACGAGGCACTCTTGCTGGACGTAATACAGGGTGAGCGCTCGCTGTTTCTCCGCTATGATGAGGTTGAGTGGGCCTGGCGCGTGGTCGACCCCGTGCTCAAGGTGTGGAACAACGAACGCGAGTTCATCCACAGCTACCCGGCGGGCAGCTGGGGGCCGGCGGAATCGGCGCGACTGTTTGATGCCGACGACCAGGCCTGGCGCAACAGCGTTGACAAGGAATAACCCAAGGGCATGCAACCACCGTCTCCGGTACGCGATCAGTCACGGGGTGACGACGATCGATGACGATCCCGACGACCACATCCGGCTGGGCGCACCTCGCGGCGCATTACGACGCGATGAAGAATCGCCACATGCGCGATTTCTTCCGCGACGACCCCGAGCGGTTCGACCGCTACACGGTCCGCTTCGAAGACATTCTGCTCGACTATTCCAAGAACCGCGTGGTCGACGAGACCCTGCAGTACCTGTTCGAGCTCGCGCGCGAGATGGCGGTCGAGGAGTGGCGCGACGCCATGCTGCGCGGCGATCCGATCAACAACACCGAACAGCGTGCCGTGCTGCACACCGCGCTGCGCCATCGCGGCAGCACCCCGGTCTATCTCGACGGCGAGGACGTGATGCCGCTGGTGCGCGGCGTGCTCGCGCGCCTGCGCGCATTCTCCGAACGCGTGCGCAGCGGCGAATGGAAAGGCTTTACCGGCGAGCCGGTCACGGATGTCGTCAACATCGGCATCGGTGGCTCCGACCTCGGGCCGCGCATGGTCTGCGAGGCGCTCAAGCCCTATGGCCACGAGCGCCTGCGCCTGCACTTCGTCTCCAACGTGGACGGTACCGACATCAGCGAGACCCTCAAGCGGGTCGATCCGCGTACGACGCTGTTCATCATCGCCTCCAAGACCTTCACCACCCAGGAGACGCTGACCAACGCCCACACCGCGCGTGACTGGCTGCTGCAGGCCTGCGCGGGCGATACCTCGGCCATCGCCCGGCACTTCGTCGCCGTGTCCACCAACCGCGAGGGGGTGACCGGTTTCGGCATCGATGCCGAGAACATGTTCGAGTTCTGGGACTGGGTGGGCGGGCGATACTCGCTGTGGTCGGCCATCGGACTGCCCATCGTGCTCGCCGTGGGTATGGACCGCTTCGAGGAGCTCCTGGCCGGTGCGCACGCGATGGATCGGCACTTCCAGGAGGCCGAACTCGAAGCCAACCTGCCGGTGATCCTGGCCCTGCTCGGTGTGTGGTACAACAACTTCTTCGGCGCGCAGGCGCATGCCATCCTGCCATACGATCAGTATCTCTCGTTGCTGCCGCGCTACCTGCAGCAGGCCGACATGGAGAGCAACGGCAAGTACATCGACCGCGACGGACGTCGTGTCGGTTATTCCACCGGCCCCATCATCTGGGGTCAGGCCGGCACCAACGGGCAGCACGCCTTCTACCAGTTGATCCACCAGGGCACCAAGCTGATCCCGGCCGACTTCCTCGCCCCCGCCGAGTCGCACCACCCGGTGGGTGAACATCATCGCATCCTGCTTTCCAATTTTTTCGCCCAGCCCGAGGCGCTGATGAAGGGGCGCAGCCTTGCCCAGGCGCGCAAGGAAGTGAAGAAGCTCGGTCTCTCGCCGGAAGACATGGACGTGCGCCTGCCGCACATGGTCTTCGAGGGCAATCGCCCCACCAATAGCATCCTGTTCCGCAAACTCACGCCGCATACCCTGGGCGCGCTCATCGCCATGTACGAGCACAAGATCTTCACCCAGGGCGTGATCTGGCATGTGAACTCCTTCGACCAGTGGGGCGTGGAGCTGGGCAAGACGCTGGCGAAGAAGGTGCTGAAGGAGCTGAGGGACGACGCGCCGGTGGAGGGGCACGATGCCTCCACCAACGGGCTCATCAACTACTACAAGGCGTTGCGCGGCGAGTTGTGAGTTGCAAGTCGCAAGTTACAAGTCGCGGGTCGTGGGTCCGTTGCGGCGGGCGCGGCCCACGTCCTATTTTGACGGTCTTGTAACTTGCGACTTGTGACCCGCGACGTCTTGCCCGTGCCGCGCCAGCGCCCAGTGCACATGCTCGCGCACCAGTGCCGAGGGGTCGGCGGCGCGTGATCTGAGCGCGCTGACAACGGCCTCGCTGGTCGGGGCATTGCCCAGGGCCACGGCGATGTTGCGCAGCCAGCGTTCGTGGCCGATGCGCCGGATCGCCGAGCCTTCCATGCGTGCGAGGAATTCCGCCTCGTTCCAGGCAAACAAGTCGCAGAGGCTGGCCGCGTCCAGGCCGTGGCGGGCGGCGAAGTCGGCGAGTTCGGTGGGTTGGGAGAAACGGTTCCAGGGGCAGACCAGCTGGCAGTCGTCGCAGCCATAGATGCGGTTGCCGATCAGTGGGCGGAATTCCTCGGGGATCGGGCCCTGCAGCTCAATGGTGTGGTAGGAGATGCAGCGCCGCGCGTCGAGTTGATACGGGCCGACGATGGCCCGGGTCGGGCAGGCCTCGATGCAGGCGGTGCAGGTGCCGCAGTGCGCCTCGCCCGGTGCGTCAACCGGCAGGGGCAGGTCGGTATAGAGCTCGCCGAGGAAGTACCAGGAGCCGGCCTCCCGGCTCAGCAGGTTGGTGTGCTTGCCGATCCAGCCCAGTCCCGCCTTCTCGGCCAGGGCCTTTTCCAGCACCGGCGCGCTGTCCACGAAGGCGCGGTAGCCGAAGGGGCCGGTCGCTGCCTTGATGCGGTCGGCCAGGCGTTGCAGGCGGTTGCGCATCAACTTGTGGTAGTCACGCCCCAGCGCGTAGCGCGAGATGTAGGCACGGTTGCCGTCGTCCAGCACCGATTCGGCCGGCGCCGCACCGGGCGGGCGGTAGTCCATGCGCACGGAGATCACGCGGACCGTGCCGGGCACCAGCTCGGCCGGCCGGCTGCGACGCGTGCCGTGACGCGCCATGTACTCCATCTCGCCGTGCCAGCCGCGATCCAGCCAGTCGAGCAGGCGCGCCTCGTGTTCGGCGAGATCCGTGTCGGCGATGCCCGCCGCGCTGAAGCCGAGCTCAACGGCCCAGCGCCGGATGTCGGCGGCGAGTGCGGCGGGGTCGAGGTGGGGACGGGTCACGGTATCGGCGGTCATCACGGGCTGCAGGTCTGGTAAAGTGTAACGTCTTATGGCTGCCCACTTCATTGCCGCGTGCCGGATCAGCGCATGATCGAGTCCAATCCAGGTTCCCCCCTCTATACCACCGCACAGGTGCGCGCGCTGGATCGCGCGGCCATCGAGGACTGCGGTATCTCGGGTTTCACCCTGATGTCCCGCGCCGGGGAGGCCGTGTTCGCCGAGATCGAGCGGCGCTGGCCGGCGGCGCGCCGATTGCTGGTGCTGTGCGGTGCGGGCAACAACGGTGGCGACGGCTACGTGATCGCCAGGCTCGCAGCCGGGCAGGGGCTCGACGTCCGGGTCGTCCAGCTCGCCGATCCGGAGCGTATCCGGGGCGATGCGGCCACCGCGCGCGCGCGCTACCTGGCGGCGGGCGGCGATGAACGCCGCTTCGACGGTAGTCTGCCGGCGGCCGACGTGCTGGTCGATGCCCTGCTGGGCACCGGGCTCGAACGCCCCGTCGAGGGCGATTTCGCGGCGGCGATCGAACAGGCCAACGCCCTGCCGGTGCACCGGGTGGCGGTCGACATCCCCTCGGGCCTCAATGCCGACACCGGCCGCATCCTGGGCGTGGCCTTCCGCGCCGAGCTCACGGTGAGCTTCATTGGCCTCAAGCGGGGACTCTTTACCGGCGAGGCCGCCGACTGTTGTGGCGAGATCATCTTCGACGGGCTGGCGGTGCCGGCCTGCGTGGGCGCGGGCATCGAGGCCGGCGCCGAACTGCTGCCCGCCTGCCCGGCACGCGCAGCACTGGCCCCAAGGGCGCGCAGCGCGCACAAGGGCGCGGCGGGCCGCCTGCTGGTGGTAGGAGGCGACTACGGCTATGGCGGGGCCGCCCGCCTGGCCGGGGAGGCGGCGCTGCGTAGCGGTGCGGGGCTCGTCGCACTGGCCACCCGCGCCGAGCACGCGTTCGCACACGCCGCCGCACGCCCCGAACTGATGTGCCACCCGGTCGCCGAGCGCCGTGAACTCGCCGCCCTCGCCGGGCGTGCCGACGTCATCGCCATCGGCCCGGGGCTGGGGCAGGCGTCCTGGGGGCGTGGCCTGCTGGCCGAGGCCCTCCTCTCGGAGCGGCCTCTGGTGCTCGATGCCGATGCCCTGAACCTGCTGGCACAGGATCCACGGCCATTGCCCCATGCCGTGCTCACGCCGCACCCGGGCGAGGCCGCGCGCCTGCTGGGCTGCGAGGTGGGCGCGGTCGAGGCCGATCGCTATGCCGCTGCGCGCGAACTCCAGCGCCGCTACGCCGGCGTGGTGGTGCTCAAGGGCGCCGGCACCCTGATTGCCAGCGCCAGGGCGCCCGTTGCCGTATGTCCCTTCGGCAATCCCGGCATGGCCAGCGGCGGCATGGGTGACGTGCTCACCGGCGTGATCGGGGCCCTGCTGGCCCAGTGGTTCTCGTCCGTGGACGCGGCCCGCACGGGTGTCTGCCTGCATGCCCGGGCCGGGGATGTCGCGGCGGCTCGCGGCGAGCGCGGCCTGATCGCGAGCGACCTCTTCGGCTGGCTGCGCGCCGGTGTCAATCCGGAACTGGACGAGGACATGGAGCCATGAACGACGTAGCGAGCACCCGAATGTACCGGGTCGAGTCCGCCGAGGCCATGGAGGCGCTGGGGGCGCAGCTGGCGAGCGCCGCACGCGCGCCGCTGGTGGTGTTCCTCGAGGGTGAGCTGGGTGCCGGCAAGACCACCCTGGTGCGCGGCTGGCTGCGCGAGCTGGGGCACGCGGGGGCGGTGAAGAGCCCCACCTACACCCTGGTCGAGCCCTACGAACTGCCGGGCGGAAATGTCTATCATTTTGATCTGTATCGACTTTCCGATGCCGAAGAGCTGGAGTACATGGGCATCCGCGAGTACCTCGCGGGCGATGCCGTGGCGTTGATCGAGTGGCCGGAACGGGGGCGGGGCGTGTTGCCGGGCGCCGACCTGGTCGTGGCCATCGCCTATCGCGCGGAGGGGCGCGATGTCCGTCTGGGCGCCCTGACGCCAGCCGGGCAGGCCATGCTGGGGCGGCTCCTACCCTAGGATATTTCGAGAAAGTTCGCCTATCTATATAAAATCATTGGATTTTGGGCTTGCTTTTCTGATTTGATTGCCTACACAATACTCACGGGCACCAGAATTTCGCCCGGGGAGGCTGTGACAGTGGGTATATCGAGGCACAATGCGCATCGCCGCTTGTTCCTGCGGCGTCTGATCGCCATGTCGGCCGGGGCGTCGGCCGCCCTGACGGCGCCGCGCCTGTTCGCCAGCGAGCCCGTGGTCGTCAGCGGCGTGCGCTTCTCGTCCCAGAATGGCGCGACCCGCGTGGTCTTCGACCTCAGCGGCGCCAGCGACCACAGCATCTTTTCCCTGCACGGTCCCGAGCGCGTGGTGCTCGATCTCAAGAACGCCCGGGTCCGTGACGCCCTCGACCTCTTTGCCCTGCCCAATTCCGTGGTCCGGCAGATCCGCCATGCCCCGCGCAATACCACCGACCTGCGCGTGGTGCTGGATCTGAAATCCGCCGTCAAACCACGTAGCTTCCTGCTCAAGCCCGACCCGGGTAGCGGTGCCGGGTATCGCCTGGTCGTCGATCTGGAGACCGGCTCGGGCGCGCAGCAGCCCGTGCTGACCGCCAACGGTGCCGATACCTCGGCCCTGCGTGATGTCATCGTGGCCATCGACGCCGGGCACGGCGGGCGCGACCCGGGCGCGGTGGGCAAGCTGGGCACCCGCGAGAAGGACGTGGTGCTGGCCGTTGCGCGCAAGCTCGAGGCCCTGCTGAAGAAAGAGAAGGGCATCAAGCCCGTGCTGATCCGCAGCGGCGACGAGTACCTCGCCCTGCGCGAGCGGATTCGCCGGGCGCGCGTGGCCAAGGCCGACCTGTTCGTCTCCATCCACGCCGATGCCTCGCCGGACTCCCGCGTACACGGCTCCTCCGTGTACGTGCTCTCGCAGAACGGGGCGACCAGCGAGGCGGCCCGCTGGCTGGCCGAGCGTGAGAACTCGGCCGACCTGATCGGCGGCGTGAGCCTGGACGACAAGGACGAGTTGCTCGCCTCGGTGCTGCTGGATCTCTCGCAGTCGGCCACCATCGAGGCCAGCATGGATCTCGCCGGTGACATGCTGGCCGAGCTCGATTCCGTGGGCCAGATCCGTCGCCGGCGCATCGAGCAGGCCGGCTTTGCCGTGCTCAAATCGCCGGATATCCCCTCGGTGCTGGTGGAGACCGCGTTCATCAGCAACCCGACCGAAGAGAAGCGTCTGCGTACGCCCGCCCACCAGCAAAAGCTGGCCGAGGCGCTGCGCAACGGGGTGGTGCGTTACTTCCGCGGCCACGCACCGCCCGGCACCTGGCTCGCCCAGGCCCGTGACAACCGCTACGTGATCCGCAACGGCGACACCCTGTCGCACATCGCGGACCGCTTCCGGGTGAGCATCAACGACCTGCGTAGCGTCAACGGCCTGCGCAACGACCGCCTACAGGTCGGCCAGGTGCTGATGATCCCCTCCAGCGATACCTGATTGCGCGTGCCGCGCCGCGCCATCGGGCGGCGCGGTGCTTTATGCCGGCGGCGTGAGTCTATATTCTTCACGCATGCCGATTCGACAGCTCCCCCCGCAACTCATCAACCAGATCGCCGCCGGCGAGGTGGTCGAGCGCCCGGCCTCCGTGTCAAGGAACTGCTCGAGAACAGCCTGGACGCCGGTGCCACGCGCATCGTCATCGACGTGGACCAGGGCGGCGTCAAGCGCATCCGCGTCCGCGACGATGGCGTCGGCATCCCCCGTGAGGAGCTGTCTCTCGCGCTCAGCCGCCACGCCACCAGCAAGATCGGCAGCCTCGACGACCTGGAGCGGGTACGCAGTCTCGGCTTTCGCGGCGAGGCGCTGCCGAGCATCGCGTCGGTCTCGCGCCTGACGCTCACCTCGCGCACGGCGGATGCGGCCAGCGGCTATCGGCTGGCCAGCGACGGGGCCGAGGTCTTCGGCGAGCCCGAGCCCGCCGCTCACCCGCAGGGCACCACCATCGAGGTGGCGGATCTCTTCTTCAATGTGCCCGCGCGGCGCAAGTTCCTGCGCAAGGAGGCCACCGAGTACGGGCACCTGGAGCAGGTGGTCAGGCGCATCGCGCTCAGCCGTTTCGACATCGGCATCGAGCTCAGGCACAACGGCCGTTCCGCGTTCGCGCTGCGTCCGGCCCCGACGCGCGAGCAGCAGGAGCGGCGTATCGGCGAGGTCTGCGGCCCGGTCTTCATCGAGAACGCGGTGCACGTCGATTACGTCTCCGGCGACCTGCGCATCCGCGGCTGGATGGGACTGCCCACCTTCTCGCGCAGCCAGGCGGACCTGCAGTACTTCTACGTCAACGGCCGCATGGCGCGTGACAAGGTCATCACCCACGCGATACGCCAGGCCTACCAGGACGTGCTCTATCACGGCCGCCAGCCGGCGTTCGTGCTGTTCTTCGAGCTGGACCCGGCGCTGGTGGACGTCAATGCCCATCCGACCAAGCACGAGGTGCGTTTCCGCGAGCAGCGCCTGGTACACGATTTCCTCTACCGCACCCTGCATCAGGCCCTGGCCGACATCCGTCCGGCGGCGGGGGAGGAGCCGGGCTACCCGGCGCTCGGGTTCGATCCGGCCGCGGCCGGCGAAGGCGGGGGTGCCGTGCCGGCGGCCCCGTCGGCGTGGGCGCCGCCGCGCCAGGGCGTCATGCCGATGGCGGCGATGGAGCAGGTGGCGGCCTACGGGGCCCTGCACCAGGCCGGCGCCGTGCCGTCGCCGGCCGCCGCCGGCGACGAGCTGCCGCCGCTCGGCTACGCCCTGGCCCAGCTGCACGGCATCTACGTGCTGGCACAGAACGCTCATGGCCTGGTGCTGGTGGACATGCATGCCGCCCACGAGCGCATCACCTACGAACACCTGAAGACCGCCTGGGACAGCCAGCAGGTCACCTCGCAGCCGCTGCTGGTCCCGCTCACGGTGGCCGTCAGCCGACGCGAGGCCGATGCCGCCGAGGCGCAGACCGAGACCTTCCGTGCCCTGGGCTTCGAGGTCGGGCGCATGGGTCCGGAATCGCTGGTGATCCGCGCGGTGCCGGCCCTGCTGCGCCATGCTGACGTCGAGGCCCTGCTGCGCGACGTGCTGGCCGACCTCCTGGAGCACGGCCAGAGCGCGCGGGTACAGCAGTCCATCAACGAGCTGCTCGGGACCATGGCCTGTCACGGCTCGGTGCGCGCCAACCGGCGCCTGACCGTCCCGGAGATGAATGCCCTGCTGCGCGATATGGAGCGCACCGAGCGCAGCGGCCAGTGCAATCACGGGCGGCCCACCTGGGTGCAGCTCAGCATCGACCAGCTCGACCGCCTGTTCATGCGTGGGCAGTAGGGCATGGTCGCGACGAGCGGGCAGGGGGCGGAGGTGCCCCCGTGCATCTTCCTCATGGGGCCGACCGCCTCGGGCAAGACGGACCTCGCCGTGGCGCTGGTCGAGGCCCTGCCCTGCGAGATCATCAGCGTCGACTCGGCGCTGGTGTACCGCGGCATGGACATTGGCACGGCCAAGCCCGATGCGGCCACCCTGGCGCGCGCCCCGCATCGCCTCATCGACTTTCTCGATCCGGCCGAGAGTTATTCTGCCGCCCGCTTTCGCGCCGATGCCCTGCGCGAGATCCGCGACATCCACGCCGCCGGCCGTGTGCCGCTGCTGGTGGGTGGCACCATGCTCTATTTCCGCGCCCTGCAGTACGGGCTCTCCGAGCTGCCGGCGGCCGACCCGGCGGTGCGTGCCCGCCTCGATGCCTGGGCCGCGCGGGAGGGCTGGGCGGCCCTGCACGCGCGCCTGGCCGAAGTGGACCCGGTCTCGGCCGCGCGTATCCACCCCAACGACCCGCAGCGCCTGCAGCGCGCGCTGGAGGTCTTCGAGGTCACGGGGCGGCCGCTGTCGGCCTTTCATGCCCGCGGCCGGGCGGGGGATTTCGACTGCCGCCTGCTCAAGTTCGGTCTGCTGCCGCGCGACCGGGCCCTGCTGCATGCGCGCATTGCGGCGCGCTTCGAGCAGATGCTGGCGGCGGGGCTAATGGACGAGGTACGCGGCCTGCGCGCGCGCGGTGACCTGGATATCGGCATGCCTTCGATGCGTTCGGTGGGGTACCGCCAGGTCTGGGAGCATCTCGAGGGGAACTATGATTACGCCACCATGGTCCGAAAGGGCATCGCGGCCACCCGCCAGCTTGCCAAGCGTCAGCTCACCTGGCTGCGTTCCGAGTGCGACGTCGAGCCGCTGACCATCGAGTCCCTGGATCCACGCGCGGTGATCGACCGGGTAGCCGCCTTCCTCGACGCCGGAGGAAAATGAGACCCGTGTGCTACAATGCGGAAAATAAATCGGTTTTTCTCATGAACTGCAGTAAGCTACGGCCATCGGCCACCATGCGCCCGCTCACCTTATAAAACCAAGACAGGAGCCACAGGCAATGTCAAAAGGGCAGACCTTACAAGAACCCTTCCTGAACACGCTGC
>DSBO01000048.1 GCA_011046015.1 Thioalkalivibrio sp.
ATCGAGGACATCCAGGACCAGGTGGAGCTGGCGTTGATGCGCAACGGCCACCACAAGGTGGCGCGCGCCTACGTGCTCTACCGCGAACAGCGTGCCCTGGAGCGCGCGGCCACGCGTGCCGACACCGCATCCGGCGGCGAGACGCCGACGTTGCACGTCCGGCTGGCGGACGGCGCCACGCGCCCGGTGGACCTGGCCCATATCGAGGTCCTGGTGGCCGAGGCCTGCGAAGGGCTCGATGGCGCGGACCGTGCGCGGCTGCTGGAGGAATGCCGCCGCAACCTGTTCGACGGCATGAGCGAGGCCGACCTGGGCAATGCCCTGGTGATGAGCGCGCGGGTGCTCATCGAGCAGGACCCGCACTACTCACAGGCGGCGGCCCGTCTGCTGCTGAACCACCTGCGCCACGAGGCGCTCGGTTTCCTGTCCGGCCATGCGGCCGACGGCACGCGGGCGGCCATGGCCGAGGCCTATCCCGAGTACTTCATGCGTTACCTCGCACGCGGTGTCGAGCTCGAGCTGCTCGACCCCGAACTGCGGCGCTTCGATCTCGCGCGCCTGGGACAGGCGCTGCGACCCGAACGCGACGAACAGTTCACCTACCTCGGCCTGCAGACGCTCTATGACCGGTACTTCCTGCACAGCCGGGGTGGGCGCTTCGAGCTGCCCCAGGCCTTCTTCATGCGTGTGGCCATGGGCCTGGCCATGCACGAGATCGATCGCGAGGCCCGTGCCATCGAGTTCTACGAGCTGCTCTCGTCCTTCGACTTCATGTGCTCCACGCCGACCCTGTTCAACGCCGGCACCCTGCGGCCGCAGCTGTCGTCCTGCTATCTCACCACCGTGCCCGACGACCTGGAGGGCATCTACAACGCCATCCGCGACAATGCGCTGCTGTCCAAGTTCGCCGGCGGGCTGGGTAACGACTGGACGCGGGTGCGCGGTCTGGGCGCCCACATCAAGGGTACCAACGGCAGCTCGCAGGGGGTGGTGCCGTTCATGAAGGTCGCCAGCGACACGGCCGTGGCCGTGAACCAGGGTGGCAAGCGCAAGGGCGCGGTCTGTGCCTACCTGGAGACCTGGCACATCGACATCGAGGAGTTCCTCGAGCTGCGCAAGAACACGGGCGACGAGCGTCGCCGCACCCACGACATGAACACCGCCAACTGGATCCCCGACCTGTTCATGAAGCGCGTGGCCGAGGAGGGCGAGTGGAGTCTGTTCTCGCCCGACGAGGTGCCGGACCTGCACGACCTGTACGGTGCGGCATTCGAGGCGCGCTACTGCGAGTACGAGGACCGGGCCGCGCGCGGCGAGCTGCGGGTACACAAGCGGGTCAGGGCCGTGGACCTGTGGCGCAAGATGCTCGGCATGCTGTTCGAGACCGGGCATCCCTGGATCACCTTCAAGGATCCCTGCAACCTGCGCTCGCCGCAGGGCCATGCAGGCGTCGTGCATTCGTCGAACCTGTGCACCGAGATCACCCTCAACACCGCCGATGACGAGATTGCCGTGTGCAACCTCGGCAGCATCAACCTGGTGCGCCACATGAGCGACGGCGCACTCGATCACGACAAGCTGCGGCGCACCGTGCGCACCGCCATGCGCATGCTCGACAACGTCATCGACTACAACTTCTACAGCGTGCCGCAGGCGCGCCGCTCCAACCTGCGCCATCGCCCGGTGGGGCTGGGCCTGATGGGATTCCAGGACGCGCTCTACCTCGCGCGCCTGCCCTATGCCTCCGAGGCGGCCGTGGACTTCGCCGACGCGTCCATGGAGGCCATCAGCTACTACGCCATCGAGGCCTCCAGCGACCTGGCCGCCGAGCGCGGGCGCTACGCGAGCTTCGAGGGATCACTCTGGAGCCAGGGCGTGTTGCCCATCGATTCCATCGCGCGCCTGGCGGCAGAGCGCGGCGGCTACCTCGACGTGGACCGGGAGACGCGCCTGGACTGGGAGGCGCTGCGTGACCGTGTACGCAGCCAGGGTATGCGCAATTCCAACACCATGGCCATCGCGCCCACCGCCACCATCGCCAACATCTGCGGCGTGTCGCAGTCCATCGAGCCCACGTACCAGAACCTGTTCGTCAAATCGAACCTCTCCGGCGAGTTCACCGTGGTCAACCCCTACCTGGTGCGCGACCTCAAGGCGCTCGGTCGCTGGGACGAGGTCATGATCAACGACCTCAAGTACTACGACGGGTCGGTCGCCGCGATCGGCGCCGTGCCCGAAGAACTGCGTGCGCTCTATGCCACCGCCTTCGAGCTCGATCCGCGCTGGCTGGTCGAGGCCGCAGCGCGGCGGCAGAAGTGGCTGGACCAGGCCCAGTCCCTCAACCTCTACCTGGCCGAACCCTCGGGTCGCAAGCTCGACGCGCTGTACAAGCTCGCCTGGGTGCGTGGTCTGAAGACCACCTACTACCTGCGTTCCATGGGCGCGACCCACGTGGAAAAAACGGCCGGGCCCGTTGCCGAGGCGCCGACGGCCTGCTCGATACTCGATCCCGATTGCGAGGCCTGCCAGTGAAGCCCCAACCGAACACGGAGACGCGAACATGCTGAACTGGGACGATCCGATCGCGGCCGTCACCGGCCGCGCGACACGGGAACCCCCGGCGACCGCTGCCGAGGACGACGGCCGGGCCACGGAGCCGACCGCCGAGGGGAGCCCGCGGCCGGTGAACGCCGAGGACAAGCGCGTGGTCAACGGCCTGACCGACATCAACCAGCTCGCGCCCTTCAAGTACCCGTGGGCGTGGAACTACTTCATCAATGCCAATCGCAACCACTGGACGCCGCTCGACATCAACATGGCCTCCGACGTGCACGACTATCACCATCGCCTGACGCTGGAGGAGCGGCACGTGTACGAGAACGTGCTCGCCTATCTCACCACTTCCGACATCCTGGCCATGCGCAACATCGGCCTGGCGGTGATGGAGAAGATGAGTGCGCCGGAGCTGCAGATCTATCAGGCACGCCAGGTCTACGAGGAATCCCTGCACACCTGGACCTACCAGCACTGCATCGAAACCCTCGGTCTGGACCAGCAGGAGATCTACAACCGCTACCGCGTGGTGCCCGAGATCCACGGCAAGATCCGCATCGCCAACCGCCGCCTGGAGTCGGTGATGCGCCCGGACATCGATCTCACCCGGCGCGACGACCTGATGGACTTCCTGCTGGCCTACATCTTCTTCGCCGGCGTGTTCGAGGGCTGCTGGTTCTACAACGGGTTCACGCCCATCTTCGCCCTGCAGCGCCGGGGGCTGATGAAGGGGAGCGCCGAGCAACTGCAGTACATCATGCGCGACGAGGTCATGCACGTGAGCTTCGGCATCCGGGTGGCGAAGCAGATCATGCTGGAGGAAAACATCCGGCCGGAGGCGCGCGCCATGGAAGCGATGTGGGCGGAGGCCGAGGCGGCCGAGGCGGCCTATGCGCGTTACCTGCTGCCCGATCCGATCCTCGGCTACAGCGCCGACATGCACAGTGCTCAGTTCCGCTTCGTGGCCAACCGGCGTGCCCGCCAGCTCGGCCTGGACGAGCCGTTCCCGGGCGCCGAGAACGTGCTGCCCTGGCTGGACGAGCAGTCGAACCTGAGAAAGGAGAAGAACTTCTTCGAGACGCGGGTCACCGAGTACCAGGCCGGCGGGGCGCTCAGCTGGGACTAGACCGGGTGGATGTCCGGCAGGTCCTGCTCCTCGCCTTCCTCGCGGGGGCGTGGCAGGGCCTCACGGCGCGGGGCCGTCAGGCGGGGCGGCTCGGTGTGGCCGGTGACGGCCAGCTCCAGCCCGGCGCGGTAGTAAGCGTCGGCGTGCTCGGGCTCCTTGAGCGTGGCCGACAGGCGCGCAAGCTCGTAATAGGTCTCGGCCTGAGGGCCGATGGCCAGGCTCGCGTCGAGGTAGGCGCGGGCCTTGCCCCAGAGCTGGGCCTGCAGGGCAAGCCGGCCGAGTGTAAGCAGCAGCGTGGCATCCTCGCCGTGCCGCTGTACCCAGCCTTCCGCCTCGCGCAGGGTACGGTCGGGGCGGTCGAACTGCACGCGCCCGTAGAGGCGCACCAGTTCGTCGTCCCAGCCCTTCGCGAGCGTGGACTTGAGCACGTTGCCGGCGGCCTCGTGATCCTCCAGCTCGATCAGGGCGCGGGCATAATGGGCGATAAGGTCCGGACGCTGGCGGGAGTCGCGCGGCAGCTGTTTCCAGATATTGACCAGCGTGGCGCGGTTGCCGTCGTGGGCGGCGGCCAGCAGTTCGGCCTCGACGGCCACCGTCTCGAAGCGCTCGAGTTCCTGCTCCTCGAACAGCTTGCGTCGACGCAGGGTGGGCAGCAGCTCCATCAGTCCCTGCCAGTCCTCGAGCTTGAGATAGAGCCGGGCCAGCAGGCGCAGGGCGTAGCCGTGGCGTGGCGCCACGTGCTTGAGGTGATTCAGCGTGGCGAGTGCCGGTTCGAGCTGGTCGTGGGCGAGTTGCAGCTCGGCCTGGGTGAGGCTCACGGCGACGTCGGCCCTGGCGTCGCTCTCGATCGCCCAGCGCAGGTAGTCATCGCGTCGGTCATAGGCGCCCTGGAGCTGCGCGGCGCGGGCGGCGGATAGGTAGTTGAGCAGGGGGGTGTCGCTACGCCGGGCACTGCGGATGAGCAGGCGTTCGGCCTTGGCGAAACGCCCTTCGGCCATCTCGATGAGGCCTCGTACCAGGCCCTTGCGGTCACGATCAGCCAGACGGCGCCGGTTCATCTCGCGCAGCTGGCCGGGTAGCTGCCACAGGCTGACGAGGAAGCGCACCAGCACGTACAGGGCGACCAGACCCGCCACCGTGAGCGGCAGGAAATACTGCATCGGCATCTCGACGCTGCGGTTGCCGTAGGCGAAGAGCACGAAGCCCTGTTCGGTCAGGAAGGCGTGCGTGAACACGGCTGTGGCCAGCGCCAGCAGCAGGGCGATGAACAGCGCCTTCATTGCGCGGGCACCTCGTCAGCCGGCTTCGGGGCGCCCGGGCGGCGGTTGAGTTCATGCAGCTTGTCGAGCGAGGCCGTCAGTTCCGGCAGTGCGGGACGCAGGTTGACGGCGTCCAGTGCCTCGAGTTCGGCGGCCAGCGTGGCGGCGTGCTCGCCGTCGAACTTCGCAGTGAGCCACTCGCGCGCAGCGCGGAGCTGGCGGTGGTATTCGGCGTCGTCCTGGCGCAGCACGGCGATGCGGGCGGCCTCCAGGCGCAGCCGCAGCAGCTGGTTGAGGTGCAGCTCGGTCTCGGTGTCCGGCAGGGCCTTCACCGGATCCGGGTACTCGCGATAGGTGATGTGCTCGCTGAAGGCGTTCCACACGTGTCGGGCAAGCCCGGCAGCGGTCTTCTGCTCCTCCTCGGGTACCTCCACGGTGAGCTCGCGCGCCACCGTTTCCTGCTCGGGCAGCTGCAGCGGCATGGGTTTCAGGTGCGTGGCCATACGGTCCAGGCGCAGGGCGACGCCCACGAGATCGGGCCGTTCGAAGTCCTTGAGCATCTGGACCTCGTCGGCCAGCAGCTCGCGCACGGGCAGCAGCTTGGGATCGGCCAGGTCGCGCACGCGCCGGTCGGCGGCCTCGAGTGCGGCGATGGCGCCGTCGAAGTCGCGCATCAGGCGCAGCCGCTGGTTGGCGATCTGTATGAGGTACTCGATCTCGGCGATCATCCAGTCACGCTGATCGCGCATGGATACCTCGTGCAGGGTGCCGACGGTGTCCTTGAGGTGTTCGATCTCGCGGCCGCGGGCGTCGCCGGCGCTTCGCAGGGCGCGGCCCTGTTCGGCGAGTTCCCGGCGCAGCGCGGCCACCTGGGCGGAGGCGTCGAGGCCGGCGATACGCTCCTCGAGGGCGGCGAGGGCGTCGGCCTGGCGCGTGTCCTCCGTGCGTTGCTGCTGCCAGGCCCACCAGCCCGCGCCGATGCCGCCGCCCCCGGTGGCCAGTGCGAGCAGTGCGATTGCCCAGGCGCCAACAATGGCGGCGTTCCGGCTTCTTGCCGGGGCCACGTCACGCTCCTCCACCGGCTCGGCGATGACTTCCTCGACCTCAACCTCCTCGGTACCGGTCGTGTTGTCGGCGGTCCCGGCGTCGGTCGAGGCCTCCCCGGGGTTCTCGTCGCGCTTGTCGTCGTTATTCATGCTCGGCTTTCCGGTTGCGCGCCCAGTGAAGCAGCGCCTCCATCATGGCTTCGTCGCTGGGGTCGGCCGCGACTTCGGGTTCGACCTTGAAGCCCAGCTCGTGCGCCGTCTCCAGCATGCGCTCGCCGCCCACGATCAGCGGCGTGCTGCGCAGCCACATCTGTCCCAGTTTTCCTACCATATCAAACAGGTTGCGCAAGCCCTCGGAACTGGTCACCAGAATGACATCGAGCTCGTTGCGCGACCAGAGGTAGAGGATCTCGCCATTGTCGGTATCGGGCCGGCCCCGTCGGTAGGCGTTGGCGTACTCGACGATGGCGCCTCGCGCCCTGAGGGTGTCGCCCAGCATCTCGCGCCCGCCGTCGCCGCGGAAGATCACGACCCGCTTGCCGCCCACGTCCTGCATCTCGGGCAGCTCGAGCAGGGCCTCGCTGTCGAAGCGCTTGTTGGGGTAAATGTCAGCGATGCGACCGAAGCCCTTTAGCTCCTGTGCCGATTTGCGCCCAATTGCCGCGATCTTCGTCGACTCGGGGAACGCCCGACGCGAGCGAATCAGGTTCATTGCCTTGCGCACGGCGTTGGGACTGATGAACACGGCGATGTCGAACTCCTCCAGCCGGTCGATGAGTTCCAGCAGGGGCTTGCTGTCATTGGGCTCGAGGATCTCCAGCACCGGAAAGCGCACCGCCCGCCCGCCGGCCGCCTCGATCTGGGCGCAGAGGGCATCGGCCTGGTGGGCAGGGCGGGTGATCACCACCTTGAGGTGGCTCAGCGCCAGTTCGTCGGTGCGGGTTTCGGGCTGCATGGGATTATTCTAGTGACTGTAGTCGACAATGCGTGGGGTATGGGTGCCGTCAGGCATCCGGGCCCAGGCCCAGGGCCCTGAGGACGTCATGGGCGCCCTGCGAAAGCAGGTCTTCAGCCACCGTCAGCCCAATGGCCGCGGCGTCGGCGCGCGCGCCGCGTGCCTCGGCACGGAAGATCTGCCTGCCATCGGGCGAGCCGACGAGGCCGCGCAGCCACAGGTCGTCACCGTCCAGCAGGGCGTAGCCGGCGATGGGCACCTGGCAGCCGCCGTTGAGGCGGTGGTTCATGGCCCGCTCGGCCGTCACGCGGTCGGTCGTGTCGGCGTCGCCCAGCGGCGCGAGCAGGTCCTTCACCCGGTTGTCATCGTCGCGGCATTCGATGCCAATGGCACCCTGGCCCACGGCCGGCAGGCTTTCTTCCGGGGTGAGGATGGCGGTGATGCGCTCGTGGAACTCCAGGCGCTTGAGGCCGGCGGCGGCGAGGATGATGGCGCCGTATTCTCCCTCGTCCAGTTTGCGCAGGCGGGTGTTCACGTTACCGCGCAGGAAGCGGATCTCGAGGTGCGGGTAGCGCGCCATGAGCTGGCACTGTCGGCGCAGGCTGGAGGTGCCGACCACCGCGCCCTCCGGCAGGTCCTCGGGCCGGGCGTAGCGGTTGGAGACATAGGCGTCGTGCGGATCCTCGCGCTCCATGATGACCGGCAGCGCGAAGCCCGCGGGCAGCTCCATGGGCACGTCCTTCATCGAGTGCACGGCGATGTCGGCGCGCCCCTCGATCATGCCCTGCTCCAGTTCTTTCACGAACAGGCCCTTGCCGCCGATCTTCGACAGCGGGCTGTCCAGCAACTGATCGCCCCGGGTGGTCATGCTCACCAGTTCGACCTCCAGGCCCGCGTGCAAGGCCCTGAGCCGGCGCGCGACCTCCTCGGCCTGCCAGACGGCCAGTGGGCTGCTGCGGGTGGCGATGCGGAGGATCTGCTGGGACATGTGACTCCCGGTCGGGCTGTTGTGAGTGAAGGCAGAACTTTACGGGAAATGGCGCTGGATGGCCACTTGCGCCCGCCCCCCCGGGCCCTGTCGACGGCCTAGTAACGCACCTCGTTGACCCGGTACACGCGGTCCGGCGGGCCGAGCACGTCGATCAGCTGTTCGCGGGTCAGCGGCAGCGTGTAGAAGCGCTGTCCGTCGGCGGAACCGATCACCGGAAAGCTCCGCCCGCCGCAGTGCGAACAGAGGCTCAGGCGGGTCAGGCGCCCGTTGCCAAAGGCCAGGAAATAGCCACCACCTGCGTAGGCGTTGGCCATCAGCGCCTGGCGGTTGAGGCGTTCGGGCCATTGCGGTGGGGGTGCGAAGGCGGGCAGGCGTGGCGCCACGACGGCGGGGGTCAGTTCATCCAGTGCCAGGGCCCGATCCCCGAGTCGGATGTGAAAGTTGGCCGGTGGTGGTACATCGTCTTCCAAGTCGAGGCGCAGCAGGTAGTACTGGTAGGTCTCTTCGCCCTCCAGGCGTTCCCCGAAGGCCACTGCCGCCCCTTTTTCGAAGCGGCTGACGTCGGCGCAGCCGCCAAGCGCTGCCAGCATCACCAGCAACAGGAGAGGGCGCACGGGCTTTAGCGGGACTTGAGGAAGCGCCGTACCTCGGCGACGTGGCGGCGGCTGATCTCGAGACGATCGTCGATGCCCTTCATGGCGATCATGAAGCGGCCCTCGGGTGACTTTTCCATGCCGCCGGCGAAGCGGCGCTGTACCAGGGCGTTGCGGTGTACGCGCAGGAAGCGCTCGCCGAACTCTTCCTCCAGCGACTTGAGCGGCTCCTCGATGATGACCTCGCCATCGGTGTGGCGCACGGTGACGTACTTCTGGTCGGCCAGGAAGTAGATGATGTTGTCCACCGGAATGAGTTCGAGGTTGCCGCGAAAGCGCGCGCAGATGTGGGTGCGGGCCTGATCCTCCTCGACCTCCTCGCCCAGGGCGGCGAGCTGGGCACGGGTGGGCGTGCGGGCGGCCGCCAGGGCATCGAGCAGGTGCTGCTTGCGGATAGGCTTGACCAGGTAGCCGGCGGCATGGGCCCGGAAAGCCTCCAG
Organism: Thioalkalivibrio sp.; assembly: GCA_011046015.1. GTDB lineage: Bacteria > Pseudomonadota > Gammaproteobacteria > SpSt-1174 > SpSt-1174 > SpSt-1174. The sequence continues at coordinate 9,024 of DSBO01000048.1, forward strand.
GGCGTGCTCCTCGAAGGCAGTGGTGAAGATAACGGCGGGCGGCGCCTCCAGGCCGGCGAGGTGGCGCGCCGCCTCGATACCGTCCATGCCGGGCATGCGCACGTCCATGAGTACGATGTCCGGGTGCGCATGGTCGGCCTCGCGCAGGGCCTCGGTGCCGTTGGCGGCCTCGGCACAGACGCCGAAGTCCGGCAGTTCGTCGATCAGGCTGCGCAGCCGGTCGCGCGCGGGTTTCTCGTCGTCGACAATCAGGACCTTCATGGTCTCATTCCCCGGGGATCGTGAAGCATACAGTATACGTATCTTCACTCTGCTCGATGTGCAACTCGCTTTGCTCGCCATAGGCGAGTGCGAGGCGCTGGCGGATGTTGTCCTGCGCCATGTGGTTGCCCTGGCTCCGGCGTGTTTCCTGGCCCAGCGGGTTGCTGACCAGCACGCGCAGGCCCTGCGGCGCGCCCTCGATACGGATCTGCACGATACCGCCCTGCGTGAGCGGTTCGATGCCGTGATAGATGGCGTTCTCCACCAGAGGCTGGATCACCAGCGCGGGCACGGTGATGCCGCGCGGTAGATGCTCGTCGATGTGCCACTCGATGGTGAGCCGTTCATCCAGCCGCAGTTGTTCGATGGCGAGATAGCGGCGGGTGATCTCGATCTCCTCGTCCAGCCCGATGCGTTCGCGCTTGTCCAGTGTGGCGCGGAACATGTCGGCCAGGTCGTGCACTGCCTCCTCAGCCTGGTCCGGGTGAGTGCGGGTGAGACTGGCAATGGTGTTCATGCTGTTGAACAGGAAATGCGGCCGGATCCGCGCCGTGAGTGCCTGCACCCGCGCGCGGGCCTCAGCCTCGACGTTCTGCGCCCACTGGTGATGCACGTAGAAGTAGCGGAAGACGATGGTGGCGACAATCGTGGTGATGGCGAGATTGCGCAGCACGAACAGGGTCGGGGAGAGCTCGGAGCTCACGGCCTGCGCGCCGGCGTAGCGCTCGATGGCCAGCGTGAGCAGGGAGACGCCCAGCGCCATGCCGAGCGTGGTGCCGTAGCCTACCATGGCGGCCACGCGCGGGTCGGGTAGTGGCCGGTAGCGCCGGATCACGCACAGGGCGCCCGCCGAGCCCAGCGCCACCCACTGCACGAACAGGCTGATCAGCCCCAGGTCGGTCCACAGGTTGCCGGTATGGGTGGCCGAGACCAGCGCCAGCATGCAGGCCAGCAGCTCGGCGATGAGCACGACCAGGAATACCGCGCGTGCGGTGCAGAAGTTTGGCAGGAAGCAGTCGCGCGACTCGGTAGCCACATCGCGACCGGGGGTGGTGGTTCGCATGGACCAAGTGTTGCCGCTGGAGCGCCTCAAGGCAAGCGGCGCGATGGTATACTGCGCCACTTCAAGACCAGCCAGTGATGACACGCCATGACCGATCAGCAACAGGACGACAAACTCTGGGGTGGCCGCTTCACCGAGGCGACCGATGCCTTCGTCGAGGCCTTTACCGCCTCGGTGGACTTTGACCGTCGGCTCTACCGCCACGACATCGAGGGCTCCAGGGCCCACGCGCGCATGCTCGCGAAGGTCGGGGTGCTCACCGAGGCGGAGTGCGCGGCGATCCTCGAGGGGCTGGACGAGGTGCTGCACGACATCGAGCGCGGCGACTTCGCCTGGTCGGTATCGCTCGAGGACGTGCACATGAACATCGAGGCACGCCTCACCGACCGCATCGGCGTGGCCGGCAAGAAGCTGCACACCGGGCGCTCGCGCAACGACCAGGTCGCCACCGACATCCGCCTGTACCTGCGCGACGAAATCGACTTCCTGCTCGGCGAGATCCGTCGCGCCCAGCACGCGCTGCTCGACCTGGCCGAGCGCGAGGCGGACACCATCCTCCCGGGATTCACCCACCTGCAGGTGGCGATGCCGGTTACCTTCGGCCACCACATGCTGGCCTGGTTCGAGATGCTGGATCGCGACTTCGACCGCCTGGCCGACTGCCGCAAGCGCGTGAACGTGATGCCGCTGGGTGCAGCGGCCCTGGCGGGCACCACCTATCCCATCGACCGCGACTACACGGCCGACCTGCTCGGCTTTGCGCGTCCGGCAAACAATTCGCTGGATGCCGTCTCCGATCGTGACTTCGCCATCGAATTCTGCGCCGCCGGCGCGCTGATCATGACGCACCTGTCGCGCTTCGCCGAGGAGCTGGTCCTCTGGGCCTCCGCGCAGTTCGATTTCGTCGACCTGCCGGATCGTTTCTGCACCGGCTCATCCATCATGCCGCAGAAGAAGAACCCGGACGTCCCCGAGCTGCTGCGCGGCAAGAGCGGGCGCACCAACGGCAACCTCATCAGCCTGCTCACGCTGATGAAGGGCCAGCCGCTGGCCTACAACAAGGACAACCAGGAAGACAAGGAGCCGCTGTTCGACACAGTCGACACGCTCAGGGGCAGCCTGCGTGCCTTCGCCGACATGGTTCCGCACCTCAAGGTGAAGGCCGAGCGCATGCGTGCTGCCGCCCGCCAGGGCTACTCCACCGCGACCGATCTGGCGGACTACCTGGTGCGCAAGGGCGTGGCCTTCCGCGACGCCCACGAGATCGTCGGCAAGTCCGTGCGCTACGGCATCGAGCAGGGTCGCGACCTGGCCGACCTCGCGCTGGACGAACTGCGGCAGTTCTCGGATGCCATTGAAGATGACGTGTTCGAGGTGCTCACGCTGGAAGGCTCGGTGGCCGCGCGCAACCACCTCGGCGGTACCGCGCCCGAGCAGGTGCGCAAGCAGGTTCAAGGCGCGAGGGGGCGGTTGGGGTAGTAAGTGGCAGGGACGGTGTTTGCCACCGAGGGCACAGAGATCACAGAGTTTCAGGCTGCACGCTTTAAGCAGGGGTGACGGAATTCACGACTGTCATCGCCTGTCACGACACCGCTTTATCCCTCTGTGTACTCTCTGCCCTCTGTGGCTAGCTAACCTAGCGCCGCCCCATGTAGGCCCGCTGGTCGGGCGCCACCAGCAAGGCCTCCGGGACGTGCAGCTTGATCACGGCGGGCAGCTCGAGCGTGATGCCGGGCACGGGGCGCACCGTGACCCAGAGGGTGTTGAGCCTGAGGTTCATGTCGGCGAATACCACCACCTTGCCGTAGCGTTCCAGCACACGCTGGATGTGGCCGAGCTTGGTGCGGATGACGTCGGCCGGCTGGCGGCTGAGCCTGGGGATGATCATGAGAAAGTCACTCAGGGGCCGGCCGCTCTCGTCGCGCCCCGGGGCGCGCTTCCACAGGGGTTCGCAGGGTTCCAGTCCGATGCTGTGGCGCAGGGCCCGGGTGTCGTCGATCTGTAAGCCATTCATGAATCGAGCATAGCCTGCGGCGGCCGTTTTGCCAGTGGCCGCCTAGCCGAGCCGTGCCCGCAGCCAGTGGGAGACGGCCGCGATCTCCTCGGCGCAGACGCTGTGCCCCATCGGGTAGTCGTGCGCCTCCAGCGCAAATCCCCTGTCCTTCAGCCAGTTGCGCGCCTGGTGCCCGATGCTGATGGGGATGATCTCGTCGTGATGGCCATGTGCCATGAACACGGGCAGGCCGCGACTGGCAAGGCCCATGCGCGCCTCCAGCTCCTCGGCCAGGGGCAGATAGGTCGAAAGTGCCAGCACGCCGCCGAGCCGTTCCCGATAGCCGATGCCTGCGTGCAGCGCGATCACTCCGCCCTGCGAGAAGCCCGCCACGATGATACGTTCGGCCTGAATACCCCCCTCGCGCTGTGCGTCGATGAGGGCGGTCACGCGCTCCGTGGAGGCGCGGATGTGCTCCGCGTTTTCTCCCAGTCCGAAGTCCAGGCTCTCGAAGTCATACCAGGCGCGCATGGCCAGACCGCCGTTGATGGTCACCGGCATGACGGGGGCATGGGGGAACAGGAAGCGGACGGACAGGTCGGGCGGCAGGTCGAGCTCGGGCACGATGGGTTCGAAGTCGTGGCCGTCCGCACCCAGCCCATGCAGCCAGACGATACAGGCGGTCGGCTGTGTGCCGGTGTCGACGGTGAGAAATTCGAGTGATTCGGTCATGGCGGAAGCACGGAGATGACGAGATATCCAGCTTACCGCGTTCCCGGAACGGGATGATAGGAGGTGGGTAAAAAAGGGAAAGCGCGTCCGTGCGCTTCAAGTCACTGCCAAAGGAAACTCGCTGAAACGGTGTGCATCCACAGACTCGGAAACGTTCCGGGGCGAGACTTTCAATATGGGGTTTCCCTGCCCCCAAGCCACTGCCAAAGGATTCTTTGCGTAATCAGGAAACCTTGGTTTCCACGGAATCGGTGTTGCCCTCGTTGTCGGTCCAGCTGATCTTCAGCGTATCGCCGGCCTTGGCACCGGAAAACTTGAACGACAGGTAGGGGTTCTTGGAGATGGCCGGGCCCCACAGGGCGGTGAGCACGTTGTTGCCGTTGTGCTCGGCATTCACTTCCTGGATGAAGTGGGCCGGGATCATCTTGCCGGTCTTGCTGTCTTTGCGCTGACCGGTTTCCATCGGGTGGCTGATCAGGCACTTCACGGTGGTGGACTCACCGGCGGCCTGCGCACGAACTTTAATCGAAGACATGTCTGGTACTCCTCTGAATTCTCAGCGATTAACCGCCGCAGCCACCGATGGTGACCTTGACTTCCTTGCGCGAGCTGTACAGCTTGCCATTGGCCTTGACCATGGCGATCACGTCGGAGGTCTTGCCCATCTTGATGCGCGTGGAGACGAACGGATCGGTGTTGGCGCCGAGCATGTAGCTCGAGGTCAGCGGATTACCATTTTCGGCGGCCAGAATGCTGATCGACTCGACACCGGAGATGCCGGTGGAGACGGTCACGGGCACGACGGCGCCGTTCTCGGCGATGTCGGGGGCCTTGATTTCGATCTCGCCATCGGCGGCCTGGTCACTGCCGGCGATGCCCTTCATGGCAGCGCTGATGGAATCGGCTTCGAAGGCTTCTTTCGGCCAGGCGGCCAGAACGGCGCGCGGGGCCACGAGACCGGCGGCAACGGCCATACCGACGGTGCCGGCGGCCAGGGTGCCTTTGAGCAGGGTTCTACGCTTCATTTCTCAACTCCTCGATCATTGCTACTTTGGTGTAGCTGTAGGATGACTATACAAACACCGTGCCAACAGAGGCGACCTTGTAAAATCAACAGGTTGTGACCGAGGCGCGTGGAGATGGCGGCGCGTTGGTTGCAAATTGCAACGGGCGCCCGTTGCAATTTGCAGGCGGGGTGGCCTAGAGGGGCGATTCCTTGTCGTACTGTTGCAGCTTGCGCCAGAGGGTGGACTTGTTGATGCCGAGTGCCGTGGCGGTCCTCTCGCGGTTGCCGTTGAAGCGGTCGAGCAGCTTGAGGATATAGCGTTTCTCCAGCTGGGAGAGGTCGGGCTGGTCGGCGTCGATGGCGTCACCCTCGTGCAGGCTGCTGACCAGGTCGTCCTGCAGGTGCAGGCGCTTGCCGTCGGCCAGGGCGATGTGACGCTCGACCAGGTTGCGCAGCTCGCGCACGTTACCGGGCCAGCTGTAGTCGCGCAGGCGCTCCATCGACGCGGCGTCAAAGCCGTCGATATCCCGGTGGTAGCGGGCGTTCATCTCCTCGATGAAGCTCGATACCAGCGCGGGGATGTCGTCCCGGCGTTCGCGCAGCGGCGGCAGCTGGATCTTGACCACGTTGAGGCGGTGATAGAGATCGGCCCGGAACTCACCCTCGGCCACCATCTTCTCGAGGTTGCGGTTGGTGGCGACGATAAAGCGCACGTCAATGTCAGTGGGCTTGATGCCGCCCACGCGCGTGACCTGCTGTTCCTGTACCACGCGCAGCAGCTTGGTCTGCATGGCGTCGGAGATGTTGCAGATTTCGTCGAGGAACACGGTGCCGCCGCTGGCGGCCTCCAGCAGGCCCTGTTTGCTGTGGGTGGCACCGGTGAAGGCACCTTTCTCGTGGCCGAACAGCTCGCTCTCCAGCAGCGTGTCGGTGAGCGCGCCGCAGTCGATGACGATGAAGGGCTTGTCGGCATCCGCGCCCTGGTTGTGGATCGCGCGGGCCACCAGCTCCTTGCCGGTGCCCGACTCACCCTCGATGATCACGTTGCAGCGGATGTCCGCTACCTTGTCGATGATGGCGTAGATGTTCTGGATCGCCGTCGAGTTGCCGATCATGCGGTAGCGCAGCTTCTCGTCCTTGAGCTGACGCTTGAGGAGGCGGTTCTCGCGCTTGAGCGCTTCGGTCTCCAGCGTGCGCTCGACCTGCAGCAGCAGTTCCTCCATGTCGTAGGGCTTCTTGATGAAGTCGGTGGCCCCCAGCCGCAGGGCCTCGATGGCGTTGTCCACCGTGGAGTAACCGGTGATGATGATGACCGGCACGCTGTCGTTAATGTCGCGGATGTGACGCAGCAGCTCGATGCCGTTCATCTCGGGCATCGACAGGTCGGTGACGACGAGCTGGGCACCTTGCTCGCGAAAGTCGGTCAGGGCGTCCAGCGGGTTGCGGTGCACCGCAACCTCGAACGGCGACTGGCGCGTGAAGCGCAGAAACAGGTCGCCGGCCGTCGGGTCGTCGTCGACGAACAGGATGCGGGGTGTGTCAGTCACTCGATTCTCCCGGGGTCTGCGGCCTGGGCGGCAGCACGATGGAAACGGTCAGGCCGCCGCGCTCGTTGTTGGCAAGTTTTATCGTACCACCATGGTGCTCGATGATGCCGAGACTCACCGACAGGCCAAGCCCGCTGCCCTTGCCCACCGGCTTGGTAGTGAAGAAGGGATCGAACAGCTTGTCGATGATCTCGGGCGCGACGCCCGCGCCCTGGTCGCAGACGCAGATGCGGACCTTCTGTTCCTCGTCCACGCCTGCCTCGATGCGCACCTCGTCACCCGCGCCGCTCGCCTGTACCGCGTTGAGCAGCAGGTTGATCAGCACCTGCTGCAGTTGATGCGGGTCGCATTCGATGACCAGGTCGGGATCCATCTCCGACACGAATTCCACCCCCTGGTCGCGGGCCGCCTGGCTCACCAGCTGCAGTGACTGCTCGACCAGCGACTGAACGTGCGTGCGCTCGTAGTGCGGGGGCACCTGGCGAGAGAAATTGAGGATGCCGCGCACGATGCGTGAGGCGCGGTGAGCCTCGTCGACCAGCGCGCGCAGGTCTTCACGCGTTGCCCTGTCGTCCGGTGGCAGGGAACGATCGATCAGCTTGGCCAGCGTCAGGATGTTGTGCAGGGGGTTGTTGATCTCGTGCCCGATGCCCGCCGCCATCTCGCCGATGGAGGCGAGCTTGGCCGACTGCAGCAGCATGGATTCGGCCTGGTCGCGCTCCTCGCGCGCGCGTTCCAGGGTATCCGCCATGTAGTCGAAGGCGACCAGCAGTTCGTTGATCTCCTGCGTGGAGCGTACCGGCGCCAGCCGGCGGCGACGGCCGCGCGCGTAGTCGCGCAGCTGGCGCGTGAGCTGGGTGATCGGCCGGGCGATGCGACGCGCGCCGACCTGGGCCAGGACCAGGCTGGCGCCGATCGCGACCACGGCGAACAGCAGCATCCCGGCGCGTATGCGATTGAACGGCGCAGTGATGGCCGCCATGTCGACGCGTGTGGCGATCACCCAGCTCACCAGCTGGTTGGGGTAGGGGTAGTATTCGGCGTAGTAGACGCGGGTGCGTCCATCCGGCGCGTCGAAGGCCCCGTAGGGGGCGCTGCGCACGGCCTCCGTCAGGCGTCCGCCGAACTGCCCGTGAAGGTTGTCGGCCGGGGTCTTGGCCGTGCTGAAGAGCCGCCCGACCGTCTCGTCGTACAGGATCATGCCGTCGCGCTCGGGTACCTCCGGGTTCAGTTCCGCGATCAGCAGCCGCCCGTCGTAGAGTCGCGGCGAGAGTTCCAGGATCCGGTCGATCTGCACGCCCGTGGCGTTCACCGTGAGATAACCGATGGGCAGCAGCTCCGATTCGCCCGTTAGCGGCACCGCCACATCCAGCATGGGCACGTGCCCGGAGTCGCCGTACTCGGTGTGCGAGGGCGGCTGCAGCAGGTAGTTCACCTCGCCCGGGTTCAGCGTCTGCAGCACGTACAGGAATTCGGGGTCGTCCAGCTCCTCTTCCGCATAGGGGTAGGGATCGAGTCCCATGAACGATGGCGGGGTCTCCTCGCCGTCGCGCACCTTCGCCAGCGTATTCCCGCGGTAGTCGAGCAGGCGGACGGTGCCCACGTCCTTGAGGATCAGCTGCACCTCGCCGAGAAAACCGGCCAGGTACCGGGTGCGTTGCTGGTGTTCGGCGTGCTGGTGACCGGTGAGTACGGCCCGCAGGACCGGCAGCACCTGATCCACCGAGGGCGACTGCGCCAGCGCGGCGATGACCTCGCGCTCGAAACTCAGGCGCCGGTCGAACTCCGCCACCGCGAAACTCAGGTTCGCCTGCAGGCGCTCGTCCACGTCCTTGCGGTGCAGCTGCTCGCTGTAGCCCGTGACCAGCAGCACGATGGCCATCAGCGGCACCACGGTGGCCAGCGAGACCCAGAGAAAGATGTTGGTACGAAGGTGCACGGCGTATCGGTCAGGTCAACGGCTCGGCGACCACTCAGGGGATGACACGAGCATTGTACACGCCTGGCGGCCGTGCTCGCGCCACGGGCCTGCGCTGGCCCGGCGGGACCAAAGGCTCACCGCTCCCGCCGATGATCCGTTACCCGGGGCATCTGCCGGCCTCCCTCATGCACAAGCCCCCCGGCGAGGCGAGTCGCGCGTCGCCAAGGCCGATGCATGCGGCTATACTGCGCCCAACACGCACACCAACATATCGCTCATCATGTTTCCCTGTCGCGCCCAACTCGCCTTTATCCTGCTCGTGGTACTGCTCGGCTCGCTCGGCATGCTCCAGTCCTGCGGCCAGACCGGCGACCTGTACCTGCCGACCCCCGAGCCCACTCAGCCCGACAACACCCGCGGAGACGCCTGACGGTGGACTTCTTCAACTATCGCAACGGCGAGCTCTACGCCGAGGACCTGTCTGTCGCCCGGCTGGCCGAACAGTACGGCACGCCGCTCTATGTCTACTCGCGCGCCACCATCGAGCGTCACTGGCACGCCTTCAACGACGCCTTCGGCGATCACCCGCACCTGGTCTGCTACGCGGTGAAGGCCAACTCCAATCTCGCCGTGCTCAACCTGATGGCGCGCATGGGCTCCGGATTCGACATCGTCTCGGTGGGCGAGCTCGAGCGCGTGCTGAAGGCTGGCGGCGACCCGGGCAAGGTGGTGTTCTCGGGCGTGGGCAAGAAGGCCGACGAAATGCGCCGCGCGCTGGAGGTCGGCATCCGCTGTTTCAACGTGGAGTCCGAGGCCGAGCTCCAGCGCCTCAACGCGGTGGCTGGCGAGATGGGCCGGGTTGCACCGGTGTCGATCCGCGTGAACCCGGACGTGGACGCGAAGACCCATCCCTACATCTCCACCGGCCTGAAGGAGAACAAGTTCGGCATCGATATCGACGAGGCCGAGCGCGTATACCGGGAGGCCGCCGCGTTGCCGCACCTCGAGGTGGCCGGCATCGACTGTCACATCGGCTCGCAGCTCACCCGGGTCGAGCCCTTCCTCGATGCGCTGGATCGTGTCATCGCCCTGGCCGACCGGCTCAAGGCCGCCGGCATCGCGATCCATCACCTGGACCTGGGGGGCGGACTCGGCATTCGCTACCGCGACGAGACGCCGCCCGAGCCGGACGACTACGTGAAGGCCATGTTCGCGCGCTGCAAGGGCTGCGACTACGAGATCCTGCTCGAGCCGGGCCGCGCCATCATGGGCAACGCCGGGATCCTGGTCACGCGCGTGGAATACCTCAAGCCCACCGCACACAAGGGTTTCGCCGTGGTGGATGCGGCGATGAACGACCTCATGCGTCCCGCGCTGTACCAGGCCTGGCAGGCCATCGTGCCGGTGGTCGAGGGCGGACGGGGCGAGGCGCGCGTGTACGACGTGGTCGGCCCCGTCTGCGAGACCGGCGACTTCATCGGCAAGGACCGTGAGCTCGCCATCCAGCCGGGCGACCTGCTCGCCGTGCGTTCTTCCGGCGCCTATGGTTTCTCCATGAGCTCCAATTACAACACGCGCCCGCGCGCCGCCGAGGTCATGGTCGACGGTGACGCCGCACACGTCGTGCGCGAACGCGAGACCATCGACGTGCTGCTGGCCGGCGAGCGAATGCTGCCATAATCGGGGCCCCGGGGTGAGTGGCATCAGCACGCCCTGCGTCCAGGTCTGCGAGCTCGGACCTGACGATCGCTGCGTCGGCTGCGGGCGCAGCCGCGACGAGATCGCCGCCTGGACGCGCCTGCCGGAGTCCGCGCGGCGCGCGGTGATGGAACGCCTGCGGGCCGAGGGCTATCCGCGTCGCGCCACCGAATCGACCTAAACGCCGGCCCGGTACGCCGCCAGTGGCGATGCGTGCCGGTACACTCGCGCGGGTCTTTAACGCCGGGATCGAGTTCATCTCGCCCGGGTGCTTCTCCTGGGGCCGACCGGGATGGACCGCGTCATCAACCGCCTCAGATTCACGTCCACCAGATGTCGAGCCGCGATAGCCTCATGGAAATCCAGACATACGCCACCGTTACCCGCAAGGTCATCGCCGAGGAAGGCTTTGCGCATTTTCATCCCACCGCGTGCTTTCCGGCGCGCCGGCTCATCAAGGCGCTGGAGGGTGTGCCGCCGGATGCCGAACCCGAGCGCATCGAGGCTGGGGTGCTGTTATGGGCCGAGCGACAGGCCGAGCCCGGCGAGGAATTTCTGGTTGCCTTCAAGATCGGCCCCACGCAGTTCAAGATCGTGCGCCGCGTGGGCGACCAGGCCGAGTCCGCCGTCTTCAATGCGCAGGACGAAACGCCCGCTTCCTGAATCGGAGGGCTTGCCCACATGAAACCGCGCATCAGTTTCATCACCCTCGGCGTGGATGACCTCGAACGCGCCCTGCGCTTTTACCGCGACGGCCTCGGTTTGCCCACCGAGGGCATTATTGGCACCGAGTTCGACCACGGCGCCGTCGTTTTCATCGAGCTGCAGCCCGGCCTCAGGCTTGCGCTGTGGCCGCGCGCGAGCATCGCGCACGAGACCGGTCTGCCGGTGTCGCCGCCCGCGCCGACCGATGGCCTGCTCGCGCACAACGTCGGCTCCCGGGAGGAGGTCGACGCCGTCCTGGCACAGGCCGAGGCCGCCGGCGCCGTGCTCGTCAAGCCGCCACAGGACACCTTCTGGGGTGGCTACGCGGGCCACTTCCAGGATCCCGATCGGCACCTCTGGGAGGTGGTCTGGAATCCGGCGTTCGAGTTGACGGACGCGGGATAGACACTCGGCAGGCGGCGGGGCCAAGTCCCTGCGGGCGCTGACGGATTTCGCCACGTTCCGTGGATGTGCATTACACTCGATTACGCCCCTTCCGTTCGGAGCCCCGCATGTTTATCAGCGTTCTCGAACTCTTCAAGATAGGCATCGGCCCGTCGAGCTCGCACACCATGGGGCCGATGGTTGCCGCTCGCCGCTTCGTCCAGCAAGTGCAGCGCCACCAGCTGGGAGGCGATGCCACGCCGGATGTCGGCATCCGTTGCATCCTCAAGGGTTCGCTCGCCTATACGGGCAAGGGCCACGCCACCGACCGTGCTATCACCCTGGGCCTGCACGGCCACACGCCCGAGGGCGTGGCCGAGCACGACGTCGATGCCCTGGTGCGCGACATCTGGCAGCGCGACGCGCTCGCCCTGGACGGCGACCGGCAGGTCGGCTTCTCGCCCGATCGCGATATCATCTTCGATCGTGGCCAGCCGCTGCCCGAGCACCCCAATGGCATGATCTTCGAACTGGTCACGCCCGCCGGCGAAATCCTGCTCACCGAGACGGTGTTCTCCATCGGCGGCGGATTCATCGCCTCGGCCGAGGAGATCGGCCAGCTTGCCGCGCCGCTCAAGTCCTCCGAAGGCGGACAGTGCCCTTTCGGCTTTGCCACGGCCAGGGCCATGCTCGAGATGGCCGAGGCCACCGGGCTTTCCATCGCGGCCATGAAGCGCGCCAACGAGATGGAGTGTCGTGCGGTGGAGGCCCTGGATGCGAAACTCGATGCGGTGTGGGGTGCCATGCACAGCTGCGTGGAAAATGGCCTCTCCGCCGAGGGCATCCTGCCCGGCGGGCTCGACATCCCGCGCCGCGCCCGGCATTTGTTCGACGAACTGCGTGCGCATCCGGAAGGGGTGACGGTCAACGACTGGCTCTGCGCCTACGCCATGGCGGTCAACGAGGAGAATGCTGCCGGCCACCTGGTGGTCACGGCGCCCACCAACGGCGCCGCCGGCGTGATCCCCGCCGTGCTCTACCACCTGGTCGAACACGAGGGCGGGACGGCGGAACAGGTGCGCGACTTCCTGCTCACCGCCGCCGCCATCGGCGGCATCATCAAGCACAACAGCTCCATCTCCGGTGCCGAGGTCGGCTGTCAGGGCGAGGTCGGTTCCGCCGCCGCCATGGCCGCGGCCGGCCTGTGCGCGGCGCGTGGCGGCAGCGCGCCGCAGATCGAGAAGGCCGCCGAGATGGCGCTGGAGCATCACCTCGGCATGACCTGCGACCCGGTAAAGGGCCTGGTGCAGGTGCCCTGCATCGAGCGCAACGGCTTCGGTGCGATCAAGGCCTACGCCGCCGCCTCGTTGGCCCTGCGCGAGACCGGCCAGCACTTCATGCCGCTGGACAACTGCATCGCCGCCATGAAACGCACCGGCCAGGAGATGTCGGCCAAGTACAAGGAGACCTCGCTGGGCGGGCTGGCGGTGAGCATCACCGAATGCTGAGGCATCATCCGTAAGCGCCGCAAGGCGCGATCAGGGGGTGGCGCTTAGCGAGAGAGGCGTGAGGCATGAGGCGCGATGATGTCTGATCCACGACAGGTCGCGCCTTGCGGCGCTCCTACGGTGCATCGCTGTGCTCCCTGTGGCAGATTGTGATTTTCCGAAAAATTATCGACCAGCCATGCAACGCATTCCCGAACCCGAGCTCATGCTCGATCCCGAACAGGCGATCGCCTACGCGCAGGCGGATTTCGAGGCGCCGCACAACCGGTTCATCGCGCTGTTTCGCGAACGCTTCCCCGAACCGGTGACGGGCGACGTGCTGGACCTCGGCTGCGGGCCGGGCGATATCGCCGTGCGTTTCGCCCGGGCCTTTCCCGGGACCTTCGTCGACGGCGTGGACGGGGCGGCGGCGATGCTGGACGCCGGGCGCGAACAGGTCGCGGCCTCGGGTGTGGCACACCGGCTGAACCTGGTACAGGCCTGCCTGCCGCAGGACCCGGCACCCAAGCCGGCCTATCCCACCATCATCTCCAACAGCCTGCTGCATCACCTGCACGCCCCATCCGTGATGTGGGAGGCGGTGAAGCGGCATGCCGCGCCTGGGGCGCGGGTATTCGTGATGGACCTGATGCGGCCGGCCAGCCCGGCCGAGGCGGCGCGGCTGGTGGCGTTCTATGCGCAGGACGAACCCGAGGTGTTGCGGCGCGATTTCTACCACTCGCTGTGCGCGGCCTTCACGCCCGCGGAGGTGCAGGGGCAGCTGGCCGAGGCCGGGCTGGCCGGGCTCACGGTCGAGGCCGTGAGCGACCGGCATCTCATCGTTTACGGGGTACTGTCCTGACGCCGCGTTGCCCATCGAGGGCGGCGATGAGCATGGCGAGGATGCCGGCCGCACCCAGCGCCCAGGAAAACACCGGGGCGCCGCCTACCGTGGGCATGTCGGACAGGCCGAGGGTGAGGAAGCCGCCGAGCGCCAGGGCGGCGCCGGCGATGACGGCGATGCTGCGGCGGTTGGCACGGCTGATCTCCCCGCGCAGCTGTTCGAGCTGTTCGCTCTGCCATTGCAACTGCAGTTCGCCGTTGTTGGTGCGCGTGATGAGCTCGTGCACTTGGTCCGGCATGGAGGGCAGCTGTTCGAGGAACTTCGGCAGGTGTTTCTTCACGCCACCGATGAGCGCGCGCACGCCGACCTGTTCGTCCATCCAGCGTTCGAGGAAGGGCTTGGCGGTCTTCCACAGGTCGAGATCGGGGTAGAGCTGGCGGCCGAGGCCCTCGATGTTGAGCAGGGTCTTTTGCAGCAGCACGAGCTGCGGCTGTACCTCCATGTGGAAGCGGCGCGCGGTCTGGAACAGGCGCAGCAGCAGCTGGCCGAAGGAGATGTCCCTGAGCGGGCGCTGGAAGATTGGTTCGCAGACGGTGCGTATCGCGCTCTCGAACTCGTCCACCCGCGTGTCGGCCGGCACCCAGCCGGACTCGACGTGCAGTTCAGCGACGCGGCGGTAGTCGCGGTTGAAAAAGGCGTGAAAGTTCTCGGCCAGGTAGCGCTTGTCCTCCGGCGCGAGCGTGCCGACGATGCCGAAGTCCACCGCCAGGTAGCGCGGATTGTCGGTCTCGTCGTGGGCAACGAAGATGTTGCCCGGGTGCATGTCGGCGTGGAAGAAGTTGTGACGAAACACCTGGGTGAAGAAGATCTCCACGCCGCGCTCGGCCAGTTTCTTCAGGTTCACGCCGCGCGCGACCAGGGTGTCGATGTCGCTGATCGGCGTGCCGTGGATCCGCTCCATCACCATCACGCGCGGCGTGCTGTACTCCCAGTAGATCTCGGGGATGTACAACTTCGACGAGCCTTCGAAGTTGCGGCGCAGCTGCGAGGCGTTGGCCGCCTCGCGCACCAGGTCGAGCTCGTCGAAGATGGTCTTCTCGTATTCGCGCACCACCTCCACCGGCCGCAGGCGCCGGCCTTCGGGCCAGTAGCGCTCGGCCAGCTCGGCGCCGATGTAGAGCAGATCCACGTCGCGGCGGATCACCGTCTTGATGTTCGGCCGCACTACCTTCACCACCACGTCGGTGCCGTCCTTGAGCGTGGCGGCGTGCACCTGGGCGATGGAGGCCGAGGCCAGTGGCGTCTCGTCGAAGTGGGCGAAGACCTCGCTGGCCGGGCGGCCGTAGGCCTTTTCGATCCGCGCGCGCACGTCCTCGATGGGGAAGGGTGGCACCGCGTCCTGCAGGCGCGTGAGCTCGACGGCGATGTCGTCCGGCAGCAGGTCGCGGCGGGTGGAGAGCATCTGCCCGAACTTCACGAACACGGGGCCGAGGTCTTCCAGCGCACGGCGGATGCGTTCGCCGCGCGGGGCGCGCTTGCGGCGGAACCAGTTCCACGGCAGCAGGAACAGCAGCCAGCGCACCGGCCGGAACAGGTGGATGGCGAACACCACCTCGTCCAGGCCGTGGCGGACCAGCACGAAGTTGATGTAGAGCAGTCGCAGCAGCTGTGCCGGTCGGATCATGTGATAGGGGCCGTGGGTTACTGTTGGTCCGGGTCGCCGAGGCCACGGGCGGCGCGCGCCACACGCGCGGCCAGGCGTTCGACCCCGTCGCGCAGGTCGTCCACGCCGTTGGCGAAGTCCTCGATCTCGTAGCGCGTGGGCAGGTCGCGGGATTCTTCCTGCAGGTACTCGGTGACGTCCATGCGCAGCGCACCGGCCGACCGCCTGGCCCAGCCGCCGAGGCCGCGCAGCGCGTTGCCGATCTGGTGCGCGGCGATGTCGCCCACGGCCTTGGAGAGCAGCTCCTCCCAGTCGAGTTCGACGGATGCCAGCGCCTCGCGGAACACGCGCCCGGCGTGGGTGTTGCCGTCGATACTCACGTCACCCGACAGCACCACGCGGTTGGGGTCCTCCGCGAGCGAGAGGCGCGCCAGCGCCATGGGCGTACCGCGAATCACCGTGTCGGGGCGGTCGCCGTAGCGTCCCAGCACCTGCAGGCCGGTCGCGCCCGGCACGAAGTAGAGCGTCAGATCCAGTCCGGTGATCTCCAGCGCGACGACCTTTCCCTCGATCTCGGCGAGCCGCGCACGGGCCCGTTCGTCGAGCGCGAAGTAGCCGTTCAGGGCGTTCTCGATCACGGCGGTGAGGAGGACGGGGGCGTCCATGACTAGAGCCTGTAGCCCGAGTGCAGGGCGACGATGCCGCCGGTGAGGTTGAAGTACTCGCAGCGCTCGAAGCCGGCCTCCTGCATCATGGCCTTGAGCGTCTCCTGGTCCGGGTGCATGCGGATGGACTCGGCGAGGTAGCGGTAGCTCTCGGCGTCGTTGGCCACCAGCTTGCCCATGAACGGCAGCAGCCGGAAGGAGTAGAGGTCGTACACCGGCGAGAGGCCGGGGGCCACGGGTTTGGAGAACTCCAGTACCAGCAGGCGGCCGCCGGGCTTGAGCACGCGGTACATGGAGCGCAGTGCGGCGTCCTTGTCCGTGACGTTGCGCAGGCCGAAGGCGATGGTGATGAGGTCGAAGTGATTGTCCGGGAACGGCAGCGCCTCGGCATTGGCCTGCACGTACTCGATGTTGCCGGCCACGCCCTCGTCGGTGAGCCGCTCGCGGCCGCGCGCCAGCATGGAGGCGTTGATGTCGGACAGCACCACCTGCCCGTCCGGGCCCACCAGGCGTGAGAAGCGCAGGGCCAGGTCGCCGGTGCCGCCGGCCAGGTCCAGCACGCGCTGGCCCTTCTTCACGGCCGCCTGCTCGATGGTGAAGCGTTTCCAAAGGCGGTGGATGCCCATGGACATGAGGTCGTTCATCACGTCGTACTTGTCGGCGACGGAATGGAAGACGCCAGCGACCTTGCGCGCCTTTTCCTCGATCGGGACTTCCTGGTACCCGAAGTGGGTCGTCTTCTTCTCGCTCATGTGCGCGGACCTTGTGCGTTGCGGTGTGGTGTTCAGTCGGCCGGCTTGCGCTGGTAACCAGCCTCTGCCAGGCGCTCGAGGTAGTTCTGCCAGTAGGCGTCGTGGTTCAGGCCGAGGTCGTAGAGGTAGTTCCAGTCGTAGATGCCGGTGTCGTGACCGTCGGAGAACACGAACTTGACGGCATAGTTGCCGATCGGCTCGATCCCGGTGATGTTCACGTCTTCCTTGCCGGTCTGCAACACGTCCTGGCCCGGGCCGTGGCCGCGTACCTCCGCGGACGGTGAGTAGACGCGCAGGTATTCGGAGGGCAGCTTGAAGCGCGTGCCGTCTTCGTAGGCGAGTTCCAGGATGCGGGACTTCTGGTGCAGGTGGATCTCGGTCGGGCGTGTCATGTCACTCTCCGCTGGGCGTTCAGGCGCGTTTCTCGAACCGGCAGTATACGAAAGCCTGCTCGATGCCGGCAGGCGTGCTGTGCATTTCGCGCCGTGTTTCGATCAATGTGTAGTTCGGGCCGAGGATGGCGGCCAGGGTTTGTTCGTCGTACTGCCGCACGGGCAGGCCGCTGCATTTGTCTGGCCCGTCCGGGGCGAAGGCGGCGATGATGGCCTGGCCACCGACCTTGAGAAAGCGGCCCAGGCGCTCGAGATAGGCCTCGCGGTCGGCGTCTTCCATGAGGAAGTGGAACACGGCGCGATCGTGCCAGATGTCGTATTGTCTGGGTAGCTCGACCTCGGTGGCGTCGGCCGTAATCCAGTTGATGCGCTCGGCGCGTTCGCCCAGGCGGGCGCGGGCCTGGGCCAGCGCGGCCTCGGCGATGTCCACTACGGTCACGTCGACGAAGCCCGCCGCCACCAGGTCGTCCACCAGGCGCGAGGCGCCAGCCCCCATGTCGATGACCGCCGCGTTGGGGATGCCGGCGGCGGCGATCAGGTCCAGCGAGATGCCGGCGCGGGGCTGGAACCAGGCCAGCTCGTGGGCGGCCTTGCCGCGGTACACGTCTTCCCAGTGTGTCTTGCGGTCGCTCATCGTCAACCCGTCCCTAGAGTATGTAGCGGCTCAGGTCCTCGTCCTGCACCAGCTCGCCGAGGTAGCGGTCCACGTAGGCCGCGTCCACGGTGACCGACTTCGCCCCGTCCGGCGCCTCGAAGGAGACGGTCTCGAGCAGGCGCTCCATCACCGTGTGCAGGCGGCGCGCGCCGATGTTCTCGGTACGGGCGTTGACCTCGAAGGCCACCTCGGCGATGCGTTTCACGCCGTCGGCGGTGAAGTCCACTGTCACGCCCTCGGTGCGCAGCAGCTCCCGGTACTGCTCGCTGAGGCTCGCGCTGGGCTCGGTGAGGATGCGCACGAAATCCTCGGCGGAGAGTGCGTCCAGTTCCACGCGGATGGGCAGGCGGCCCTGCAGCTCGGGGATCATGTCCGAGGGCTTGGACAGGTGAAACGCGCCGGAAGCGATGAACAGGATGTGGTCGGTGCGCACCATGCCGTACTTGGTGTTGATGGTGCAGCCCTCGATCAGCGGCAGCAGGTCGCGTTGCACGCCCTCGCGCGAGACGTCCGCTCCGCCGGTCTCGCCGCGCTTGGCCACCTTGTCGATCTCGTCGATGAAGACGATGCCGTTCTGCTCGACCATGGCCAGCGCGCGCGCCTTGAGTTCCTCCTCGTTGATCATCTTGTACGCCTCCTCGTCCGTGAGGACCTTCATGGCGTCTTTGATCTTCATCTTGCGCGTCTGCTTGCGCCCGCCGCCCAGGTTCTGGAACAGGCCTTGCAACTGACTGGCCATCTCCTCCATCCCGGGCGGGGTCATGATCTCCACGCCCGCCGGCGAGGCGCTGACCTCGATCTCGATCTCGCGGTCGTCGAGCTCGCCCTCGCGCAGTTTCTTGCGGAATTTCTGGCGCGTGCCGGAGTCCTCGGTCGGCGCCGGCTCGTTGAGGAAGCCGGGGTTGCGCGGCTGCGGCAGCAGGGCGTCGAGGATGCGCTCCTCGGCGGCATCCTCGGCGCGGTGGCGCAGGCGGGAGGCCTCCTGCTCACGCATCTGCTTGATGGCCACGTCCACCAGGTCGCGGATGATGGAGTCCACCTCGCGGCCGACGTAACCGACTTCGGTGAACTTGGTTGCCTCCACCTTGATGAACGGGGCGTTGGCCAGGCGCGCCAGGCGGCGGGCGATCTCGGTCTTGCCCACCCCGGTGGGGCCGATCATGAGGATGTTCTTGGGCGTGACTTCCTGGCGCAGCGCCTCGGGCAGCTGCTGCCGGCGCCAGCGGTTACGCAGGGCGATGGCGACGGCGCGCTTGGCGTCCTGCTGGCCGACGATGTGCTTGTCCAGTTCCTGGACGATTTCCCGCGGAGTCATCTCGGTCATGGGATAGACGGTCTCTGTGTCGCTTGAAGAAGGGGTAACCCTGAGAGTTGCGGGTGACCCTAGAGTTCTTCAATGGTCAGGTTGTGATTCGTGTAGATGCAGATGTCGGCCGCGATGTTCAGGCCCTTCTCCACGATCTCGCGGGCGGAGAGCTCGGTGTTCTCCAGCAGGGCGCGCGCGGCCGACTGCGCGTAGGGGCCGCCGGAGCCGATGGCGATGAGGCTCTCCTCGGGTTCGATCACGTCGCCGTTGCCGGAGATGATGAGCGAGGCGGTGTCGTCGGCCACGGCCAGCAGGGCCTCCAGGCGGCGCAGCATGCGGTCGGTGCGCCAGTCCTTGGCCAGTTCCACGGCGGCGCGGGTGAGGTTGCCCCCGTGCTCCTGCAGCTTGGCCTCGAAGCGCTCGAACAGGGTGAAGGCGTCGGCCGTGCCGCCGGCGAAGCCCGCGATCACACGGTCATCATACAGTCGCCGAACCTTGCGCGCGTTGCCCTTCATGATGGTGTTGCCCAGCGAGACCTGACCGTCGCCGCCGATCACGACCTTGCCGTTGCGGCGGACGGACAGGATGGTGGTGCCTCGGTACTGTTCCACGCGGGGTCTCCGAAGATTCAGGGGTCGGACATTGTACACCAGGGGCCGGCCGGCTTCCCCTCGGCGGGCGGCGGGTTATTCGCTGCCGCGCCGCTTGCGGGCCCGCGGGTGGGCCGCGTCGTAGACCTTCGCCAGGTGCTGGAAGTCCAGGTGGGTGTAGATCTGGGTGGTACCGATGTCGGCGTGGCCGAGCAGCTCCTGCACGGCGCGCAGGTCGCCCGAGGACTCGAGCAGGTGGCTGGCGAAGGAGTGGCGCAGCATGTGCGGGTGAACGCCGCGCTCCAGGCCCGCGGTGATGCCGTGTTCACGGAAGCGCTTTTGCACGGCGCGTGGCGAGAGGCGGCCGCCGCGCTGGGTGACGAACAGGGCCGGTTCGTCGGGCGCGGCCAGGCCTGGCCGCGCCCGCAACCAGTCGGTCAGGGCGCGCAGGGCGTGACGCCCCACGGGCAGGTCGCGTTGCTTGCTGCCCTTGCCGGTCACGCGCAGCAGGGCATCACTGCGGTCCACGTCGTCCAGGTTCAGCCCCACCAGTTCGGCCAGGCGCAGGCCGGAGGAATACATCAGCTCCAGCATGGCGGCGTCCCGCAACGCCAGCGGGTCGTCGCCCGCGGGCTGCAGCAGCCGGTTCATCTCGTCCACGTCCAGGGCCTTGGGCAGCCGGCGGGGCGATTTCGGGGCGGGGATGTCGAGCGCGGGATTGGCCGTGGCCAGTCCCTCGCGCACCAGGTAGTGGTAGAAGCGGCGCACGGCCGAGAGCTGGCGCCTGAGGCTGCGCCCGCCGAGGCCCTGGCGGTGCAGCTCGGCGACGAAGCGGCGCAGGTGGTGGCCGGTGAGCCGTGTCCAGTCGCCGATGGCCTCGCGCTCGCACCAGGCGACCAGGCGATCGAGGTCGTGGGTGTAGCCCTTGAGGGTGTGTGGCGAGTAGCGCTTCTCTTCCCGCAGGTGGCGGATAAAGGCCTCGAGCGGGGCGTGCGAGGGGGTATTCACGGCAGGCACCGCACCGGGGCTCAGGCGCCCCGGCCGCCCTGCACGGCGGCGGAGACCAGCTCGCCAAGGTAGCCCAGGAACAGCGTACCCATGCCAGGATGAAAGCGTGCCTCCTCGCGGCTGCCCAGGCCGAGTACGCCGAGGCGCCCGGCATTGAACAGCGGCACGGCCACGGCCGAGGCGACCTCGTCGGCATGTTCGTCGAAGAGGAAGGCCAGCTGGTGCTTGTCCAGACGCCCGCAGGCTGGTCGCCTGGACTCGAACAGTTCCTCGAAGGCGGCCAGCCCGGCATGGTCGGGTGGGACATGGTGCGGCGAGTCGGCCGCTTCCTGCTCACTGACGAGTCGCACCACCACGTGGTCGGCCTTGAACTCCGAGCGCAGCAGCTCCTGGGTGGTGGCGAGCACGCCGTCAAGGCCGTCGGCCTCCATCAGGGCCAGTGCCAGCCGGTGCAGGCGGCTGCTCAGGTGCTCGTTGTCGCGCGCCACCTGCACCAGATCCATGAGCTTGCGCTCGAGCTGGCGGTTCTTCTCGCGCAGCAGGCCCACTTGGCGCTCCACCAGCGATACCGCGCCACCACCCACCTGATGGGGCAGGTGCATGAGCGCCAGCAGTCCGGTGTGGCGGTCGAAAAAATCCGGGTGGGCCTTCAGGTAGTCTTCCACGGCCTCGTCGGAGAGGGTCGGTGCCGCGCTGTCTCGCTCGGTCTGGGTGGTGGTCATAAATCGATGGTCCCCTCGAATACTCGTTCCGCCGGGCCGGTCATGAGCACCGGCGAGTCGTCCCCCGGCCAGCTTATCATAAGACGCCCACCCGGCAGGTCCACGGCCACCAGCTCGTCGAGCAGTCCCTGGATGCGCCCGGCCACCACCGCCGCGCAGGCGCCAGTGCCGCAGGCCAGGGTCTCGCCCGCGCCGCGTTCGTAGACGCGCAGGCGGATGTGGTTGCGGTCCACCACCTGCATGAAACCGACGTTTACGTGATTCGGGAATCGCGGATGGGCCTCGATCGCGGGTCCGAGGCGCGCCACCGGTGCGGTCTGGACATTGTCTACGCGCAGCACGGCATGCGGGTTGCCCATGGAAACCGCGCCGATCTCCACGGTCTCGCCGTCCACGTCCAGCAGGTAGGCGGTGTTTACCACCCCGGCCTCGAAGGGGATGTCGGCCGGGTTCAGCCGCGGCGGGCCCATGTCCACGGTCACCTGACCGTCAGGCTGCACCTTGAGCAGAATACGCCCGCCGCTGGTGAGCACCGGGATCTCCGTCTTGTCGGTCAGTCCGCGGTCGCGCACGAAGCGCGCGAAGCAGCGCGCGCCATTGCCGCACTGTTCCACCTCGTTACCGTCGGCATTGAAAATACGGTAGCGGAAGTCGGCATCGGCCACCGGCGAGCGCTCCACCAGCAGCACCTGGTCGCAACCCACGCCGAGGCGCCGGTTGGCGAGAAAGCGCACGCGCTCTGGCGTCAGGTCGACGGCCTGGCTGATGGCATCGATCACGACGAAGTCGTTGCCAAGGCCGTGCATCTTGGTGAACTGGAGTTTCATATGACTGCGGAGCATACCGCTAACCGCCCGATTTTCCACCTGTTTTTATTGTTATAGCCCTATCTAGGACGGGTATATCAAAGAATTGTGAAATAAGCCGGGTCTATGGTAAGGTGCAGCCTCTTCGGGCCCGCACATGCGCTTGCAGCGCGGTTTAACCGAGAAATAAAGCTTTATTCAGACGACCCTGTCTCTCACTGCTGACTACATAACGAACGGGAGGTCCCATGACTGACTTCGCTTCCGAACTCGACGCTCGCGGCCTGAACTGCCCGCTGCCGATCCTGCGCACCAAGAAGGCCATCGCCGAACTGAACTCCGGTGACGTGCTGAAGGTTGTCGCCACCGACCCGGGTGCCGTGAAGGACTTCGAAGCCTTCTGCAAGCAGACCGGTAACGAGCTGGTCGAACACAGCGAAGCCGGCGGCGAATTCACCTTCTTCATCAAGAAGGGCTAAGCACCGCCAGCTTCGAACCGGAGACCTCCGGTTCCGAAAAAAGCCGACCGGGAGACCGGTCGGCTTTTTTTGTGGCATCCTGAATGGCACTGCGCCACCGCTACCCTAGCGGGCTGCTTGTCGGGGCCTGCGACGCGTTATCGCGCAGAAAGTCAGTTGCAGTCGATAACACCCTGAGGAGAGATCGATGAAAAAGTGGGCGATGTATTTGCTGTTGGCGGCACTGCCTGCCGCCAGTTCAGCGGCAGATATCTACCTGACCCTGGGTGCTGGTGCAAGCGAGTTTCGTGATGCAGGGGACATGGCGCCTGGCGCCAATGTCGACGATGAGTCGACGGCCCTGATGATCGGGGTGGGGGGCGATGTTGGAAAAGGACTGATGGTGGAAGGCGGCTACCTGAGTCTCGGTAAGGCAGAGGAAAGTGCCACCAACCTGGAATTCAAGGCACGAGCCGTCACTGCGACGGCATTGCCCTACCTGCAGGCAGGTGATGCCAGGGCCTTCGTGCGCGTTGGCGCCGCCTATTGGCAGGCTGGCAACGACTTGGTGAAGGATAGAAATGGCTGGGCACCGGTCGGGGGACTCGGCATCGAATACATGATATCTGAGGCGACATACCGCTGGTCGGTGCGCGCGGAGTGGATGCGTATCCTGGATATAGGCACGGATCATATCGGCAAGACAGATGTAGACGCCGCCATGTTGGGTCTAGTGTTACGCCATTAAAGATCAATCAAGTCGACACATGTCCTCGACGAGGCATATCCTCTTCATCACATCCGATCCACACGATGATAGACGCGTTCAATGGGCTGAGTTGGCTGTTGTCGTGCAGATATGATGGTCGATCAACGGAGCGGTCTAGCTATCACCTCCTTCCATATGTCGCTCGTCAGGGTTGACATGTATACGGCATTGAATCGCCACCCGCCCGGTTGAAAGTTTGACTGAAATTTGCCTGCCGCCGAGAAAGCGGGGTTTACCCGGAAAACAAGACACGGGGTCAGGCCTTTCATCTTGCCTCAACGGGCATACGTACTAACCTCTCCCCATGGCGAGGCCGTTGCGGATTGAGTTTCGTGGTGCCCTTTACCATCTCATCTCACGAGGGGAAGCTTACGTCCTGAGCGTTGCCTAGTTTTCGCGGTCGATACGCGCGAGTTCGCGGTCGAAGGCGATGTGCGTCCATGCGACCGCGAACCAGACGATTGGGCCGCAGATGAACAGCACGATGATCGATGTAGGCATGTTCTGGTCGAGAAAGGCCTCGCACTGGGGCAGCTTGGATACCACGCAGCACAGCAGCCAGGCGAGGAGCATGCCGCCGACCAGCCAGGCTGCCAGGGCGATGAGCCAGGGATAGATATCAGCGGTCGGTGACATGTGAGCCTCCTTGATTAAACAGGTCAGGCTTGTCGTCCGTTACTGCTCCTCCGTGACCCGGGGTGCCGAAAAAGCCGGGGCTTCATCCCTGGCGTTTCCTTCCCGTCGCCATGTGAATCGCGCGTTGTCCCACCGCCAGCGCCGCCTCGTGCACTGCCTCCGACAGAGTCGGATGCGCGAACACCGTTCGCGCGAGGTCCTCGGCGGAGGCCTGGAACGCCATCGCGATGGTGGCCTCGCTGATGAGCTCCGATGCGCCGGGGCCCACGATGTGTGCGCCGAGGATGCGGTCGGTCTCGGCGCTGGCCAGCAGCTTGACGAAGCCATCAGTCTCGCCGCGGGCCTGGGCGCGGCCGCTGGCGGCCAGCGGAAACACACCCTTGTGGTAGGCCTCGCCGGCGGTCTTCAGGTCTTCCTCGGTGCGACCGACCCAGGCGATCTCTGGCTGAGTGTAGATCACCGACGGAACACAGCCGTAATCGAGCGTGGTCGACTGGCCGGCGATGCGCTCGACCACCATGCACCCTTCCTCCGAGCCCTTGTGCGCGAGCATGGCGCCGCGTACCACGTCACCGACGGCGTACACGCCGGGCAGGTTGGTCTCGCAGAACTCGTTCACGTGGATGTAACCACGTTCGTCGAGGAGCAGGCCGCTTTCCTGAGTATAGACGTCATCCGACAGGGGGCGGCGCCCCACCGCGACGACGACGCGATCGGCCTTGAAGGTGTGGGATTTCCCTTCGCCGTCGGTGTAGTCCAGCGTGGCCTCCGCCTTGCCGACGCGGGTCGTCATCAGCCGGCAGCCGAGCCGAATGTCGAGCCCCTGATCACGAAGGAGCCGGAGCGCGGCCTGGGCGACCTCGCCGTCGGTGACGGGCAGGAAGCGGTCCTGTGCCTCCAGCATCACCACCTCGGCTCCCAGGCGTCGCCAGACACTGCCGAGTTCCAGTCCGATGACGCCGGCGCCGATCACCGCCAGCCGTTTGGGGACCTCGTCGAAGGCGAGCGCTCCGGTGGAATCGACCACGACCGTGCCATCCAGTGGCGCTCCGCCCAGCTCGATGGGCGTGGAGCCGGTCGCGATAATGACGTGATCGCTGGCAAGCTCTTCTGGCCGGCTCTTGCCATGGGCGGTAAAGGCCACCTTGCCCGGGCCGAGCAGCTTGCCCTCGCCCTGCAGCCAGGTGATGCCGTTGCCCTTGAACAGGCGCTCGATGCCCCGGGTAAGTCGGTCGACCACACCCTGCTTGCGTGCATGCATGGCGGCGAGATCCAGTTCGAGCTTGCCGATGCGGATGCCGTGACCCGCGAAGCCGTTGGCCGCCAGCTCGTATTGTTCGGTCGATTCGAGCAGGGCCTTGGAGGGGATGCAGCCGGCATTGAGGCAGGTACCCCCCAGCGCGGGCTTGCCGTCCGCGGCGAGCCAGCGGTCGATGCAGGCCGTCTTCATGCCGAGCTGGGCGGCGCGGATGGCGGCCACGTAGCCGGCCGGGCCCGCGCCGATGATGATGATGTCGTAGTCTGCGCTCATGATGTCCGTGTCACTGTCGCGATGGGTTGGGCGCGGATCAGACTTCCAGCAGCAACCGCGCGGGATCTTCCAGCATGTCCTTGATCGTGACCAGGAAGCGCACCGCGCTGCTGCCGTCGATCAGGCGGTGATCGTAGGACAGCGCGAGGTACATCATGGGCCGGATCACGATCTCGCCGTGCTCCACCACCGGTCGCTCCTCGATCTTGTGCATGCCGAGGATGGCGCTTTGCGGCGGGTTGAGGATGGGCGTGGACAGCAGCGAACCGAATACGCCGCCGTTGGAAAGGGTGAAGGTGCCGCCGGTGAGCTCCTCCATGTCGAGCTTTCCGTCCTGCGCGCGCTGGCTGAGGTCGGCAATCTGCTTTTCGATCCCGGCGAAGCCCAGCTGGTCGGCGTCGCGCAGGATGGGTACCACCAGCCCCCGCGGCGAGGAGACGGCCACGCCGATGTCGAAGAAGCCGTGGTAGACGATGTCATCGCCGTCGATGGAGGCGTTGACCTCGGGAAAGCGGCGCAGCGCCTCGATGCAGGCCTTGACGAAGAAGGACATGAAGCCGAGCCGCACGCCGTGGGTCTTCTCGAAACGCTCGCGATGTGTCTTGCGCAGCGCCATCACCGGGGCCATGTTGACCTCGTTGAAGGTGGTGAGCATGGCGGCGGTCTGCTGGGCCTCGAGCAGACGCTCGGCGATGCGCTTGCGCAGGCGCGTCATGGTGACCCGTTTCTCCGGGCGCTCGCCGCTATCCAGTGCCAGCGGTGGCCGACGGGCCGGGGGGCGCGTCTCCGCAGCCGGCTGCCGGGCCGCCGGCCGAGGCTCCTCCTCGGCCGGTTTGGACTTCAGCGATTCTAGATAGGCCAGAACGTCCTCCTTGAGCACGCGACCATCCTTGCCGCTGCCCGGGATCTGCGCCGGGTCGAGGTCATGCTCGTGCACCAGCTTGCGCACCGCGGGGCTCAGTGCAGGCGCATGACGCGCGGCCGTCCTGTCATCGTTCTTCGCTTCCTTCGCCCCTTCGTCCAGCAGTCCGATGAGCTGGCCGGCGGTGACCGTCACCCCTGCGTCCTGTTCGATCCGGCTCAGTACGCCGGCCGCGGGGGCGGGTACCTCGAGCACGACCTTGTCCGTCTCGATGTCGACGAGGTTCTCGTCCTGTTCGACGCGCTCACCCGGTTGCTTGTGCCAGGTGACGATGGTGGCGTCGGCCACCGACTCGGGTAGTGGCGGGATTCGGATCTCAGTGCTCATGTTGTTCTCGCGTCTTGTTCGGTGAGCGGGTCATTCGCATTCATGGCTGGCCGGGATGAGGCCCAGCGCCTCGTCCACCAGATGTTTTTGCTGCTCCACGTGCACCCCGTGATAGCCGACGGCGGGTGAGGCCGAGTCGGGCCGCGTCACATGATGCAGGTAGTGATGTGGGCCGAGCAGGTTGCGGATGTGGTGCTGCGTGCTGTACCAGGCGCCCTGGTTGAGGGGTTCCTCCTGGCACCAGATGTAGCAGTCGGTCTTCGCATAGCGCGCGAGCACTGCCTGCAGGTCGTCCTGCGGGAACGGGTAGAGCTGTTCCAGACGGATGATCGCAATGTCCTCACGCTCCAGTTCGCGACGGCGTTCCAGCAGGTCGTAGTACACCTTGCCACTGCACAGCACGACGCGCTCGATGCCCCTGGGGTCGAGGCCGTCGATCTCGTCGATGACGGTCTGAAACCCGCCGGCGGTGAGGTCTTCCAGGGCGTTGACCGCGAGCTTGTGTCGCAGCAGGCTCTTGGGCGACATGACCACCAGCGGCTTGCGGTAGGCGCGCAGCATCTGCCGGCGGAGCATGTGGAAGACCTGTGCCGGGGTGCTCGGTACACAGACCTGCATGTTGTGCTGGGCGCAGAGCTGCAGGTAACGCTCCAGGCGGGCCGAGGAGTGCTCGGGGCCCTGGCCCTCGTAGCCATGGGGCAGCAGCATGGTGAGCCCGCACCGCCGCCCCCATTTCTGCTCGCCGGAGCTGATGAACTGGTCGATGACCACCTGCGCGCCGTTCGCAAAGTCGCCGAACTGTGCCTCCCAGATCACCAGCGTGTCGGGCGCGGCGGTCGCATAGCCGTACTCGAAGCCGAGCACGCCTTCTTCGGAGAGCAGCGAGTCGATGACGAGGAAGCCGGCCTGGTCTTCGGCCAGGTTGCGTAGCGGTACATAGGTGCCGTAGCGTTTCTGGTTGTGCAGCACCGCATGGCGGTGGAAGAAGGTGCCGCGCCCCGAGTCCTGGCCCGAGAGGCGCACGGCGTATCCCTCGGTGACCAGGGTCGCGTAGGCCATGTTCTCGGCAAAGCCCCAGTCCAGCGGCAGGGCACCCTGCGCCATCTTGCGCCGGTCGTCGAGGATCTTGGCGACCCGCGGGTTGATCTCGAAGCCCTCGGGCAGGGCCAGCATTCTTTCGGCAAGCTCGCGGATGCGCTGCTGCGTCACGGCCGTGTTGGCCGGCTCCGTCCACTCGCGGCCGGCATAGCGCGACCAGTCCACCAGGAAGCCGCGCTCGGCCTGCTCGGTGGGCACCCACTCGGCCACCATGCAGTCGCCGGCCTCCAGGCAGGCGCGCACCTGCTGCTGTATCCCCTCGGCCTCTTCGGGCGCGAGCACCCCGTCTGTGGCCAGCCGCTCGGCATACAGCGCGCGCGTAGTGGGCAGGGCGCGGATGCGCTGGTACATCATCGGCTGGGTGGCCGCCGGCTCGTCGGCCTCGTTGTGGCCGTGGCGACGGTAGCAGAACAGGTCGATGACCACGTCCTTGCGGAAGGCCATGCGGAAGTCGAGCGCGAGCCGGGTGACGAAGGCCACGGCCTCCGGGTCGTCGCCGTTCACGTGAAAGATGGGCGCGTTGACCATCTTTACCACGTCGGTGCAATAGTAGGTGGAGCGCGCGTCCTTCTGCGTACTGGTGGTGAAACCGATCTGGTTGTTGATGACGATGTGCACCGTGCCCTTGGTGGCGAAGCCGCGCGTCTGCGACATGTTCAGCGTCTCCATCACCACGCCCTGGGCGGCGAAGGCGGCATCGCCATGGATGAGCACGGGCAGCACC
>DSBO01000125.1 GCA_011046015.1 Thioalkalivibrio sp.
CCCAAACACCCAAACACCCAAACACCCAAACACCCAAACACCCAAACACCCAAACACCCAAACACCCAAACGCCCGAACGCCCTTACAACGGTTCACGTACCACGTCTGACTAACCCGGCGGCCACCCCAGCGATCGTCCGCCCAGCACGTGCAGGTGCACGTGAAACACGCTCTGCCCTGCACCGGCGCCGCAGTTCATCACGGTGCGGTAGCCGCTCTCCGCGATGCCGTCGACCTCCGCCACCTGCTGCGCACCGAGGAAGAGCTTGCCCATCAGCGTCGCATCGTCCTGCTCGGCGTGATGAAGCGTCTCGATGTGCTTGCGCGGAATGACCAGCACGTGGGTCGGCGCCTGCGGGTTCAGATCACGAAAGGCGATGACGTCGTCGTCCTGATACACCACCTCCGCCGGAATCTCGCCGGCCGCGATACGGCAAAAGATGCAATCGGACATAGCTACTCCTTCATTCATCGTGTTTTTCGCCACAGAGGGCACAGAGCATAAAAGCCACCTCGATCACCTCTGTGTCCTCTGTGGCAAACAAAGCCTTCGCAACAGGCCCTCTCAGTATTGTTTTCTGCCCTGAAAGGCATGCGACAGGGTCTGGCTGTCGGCGTACTCGAGTTCGCCGCCGATGGGAATGCCGTGCGCGAGCCGGGTGGTGGAGATACCGCGCTCGGCGGCCAGCTCGCTGATGTAGTGCGCGGTCACCTCGCCTTCCACGGTAGGGTTGGTGGCGAGGATCACTTCCTGCACCTCGCCCTCGTCGAAACGGCGCTCGAGTTCGTCCAGACCGAGTTCTTCGGGGCCAATGCCGTCGAGCGGCGAGAGGTGCCCCATGAGCACGAAGTACAGGCCGCGGTACACCGACGCCTGCTCGATGGCGAGCACGTCAGCCGGCGTCTCGACGATGCACAGCTGCTCGCCCTGCCGAGCCGGGTTGGCGCAGATGCGGCAGACCTCCAGCTCGGTGAGCGTGCGGCAACGCTTGCAGTGGCCGATCTTCTCCACCGCCTCGCGCAGGGCATCGGCCAGGCGCAGGGCGCCGTCGCGCTCGCGCTCGAGCAGGTACAGCGCCATGCGCTGCGCCGACTTCGGGCCGACCCCCGGCAGGATCTTCAGGGTGTCGACCAGGTTCTGCAGTACGGAGCGTTCCGACATGCGACCGCGATCAGAACGGCAGCTTCATGCCGCCCGGCAGGTTCATGCCGGCGGTGATGCCCGACATGCGCTCGCTGGTCTCGCGATCCACCTTGTGCACGGCATCGTTGGTGGCCGCCGCGATCAGGTCTTCGAGCATTTCACGGTCATCGCCCATCAGGCTATCGTCGATCTCGACGCGGCGCACCTCGTGCTTGCCGGTCATGGTGACCTTGACCATGCCACCGCCGGACTCGCCCGTGACTTCCATCGCGGCGATTTCTTCCTGCGCCTTCTGCATGTCGGCCTGCATCTTCTGGGCCTGCTTCATCAGGTTGCCAATTCCGCCTTTCATCGTCTCTCACCTATCATTTACTGGTCAGGGGTTTTACCGATCCCGGGATCAGTTCGGCACCGAAGGTCTCTCTCAGCGCCCGAGCCACGGAATCCTCGGCTATAGACTGTTCCGCCGCCTGCTGCCGTTCGGCCACGCCGCGTTCCACGGCCTGTGCGGGGGTGTCCTCGACGTGGTCGACGATCTCGATGACGAGCTTCAACGGCTCGCCAAAGTGATCCGACAACGCCTTCTCGATACGTTCCTCCACACTCCGGGTGCGCAGGCTCTCCTGTGCCCGCGCGAGCATCAGGGTGACGCGACCGCCCTCGATGGCCTTGAGCGAGCAGTTCGTGGCCAGCGACCGGGCCATGGCCCGCAGGCCGAGCTGGTTCACCAGTGTGTGCCAGTTGATGTCGCTGACATCCCGGGCGGATGCCGCCTCGGCCACCGCGGTGGGCTGTGCCGCCATGGGCGCCGCCGGGGCTTCGACCACCGGAGTCGCCGGCACCGGCCGGGCGGCGGGAGACGGGTCGGGCGCCGGCGGGGTTGTCGGGGCCGGCGGCCTCAGCGCAGGGCCGGATTCAATCGTTTTTTTTTGCGCCGGGCGCGCGGCGCTGACCGCGGCCAGGGCCTCGTCGCGGGCGTTCGCCGTCTCGCCGGACGGGGCCGCCGGGGCCGCATCTGCGCGTGGACTCGCCCCGCCACCGGCTGCCGCTGACGCCTCCACGGGACGGAAGGCCTGCATGCGCAGCAACACCATCTCGAACCCGGCCTGCGGGTTCGGGTTGAGCGGCAGGTCGCGCCGGCCCAGCAGCGCGATCTGGTAGTAGAGCTGCACGTCTTCCGGCGAGAGGCGCTCGGCCAGCGCGCAGATGCGCGCGGCATCGGATTCGACGCTGTCCACCGCCTCCGGCACGATCTGGGCGAGCGCCACCTGGTGCAGCAGGGCAATCAGGTCATCCAGCACGCCCTCGAAATCCGGCGCCTGCTCGGCCACCCGCGCCACGGCGTCGATGAGGCCGCGGCCCTCGCCGGCCGCCACGGCATCGAGCAGTCCGAAGACGTGCTCGCGCGAGATCCCGCCGAGCATGTCGCGCACCTCGGCGTCGGTCACCGCCCCGCCGCCGAAGGCGATGGCCTGGTCCAGCAGGCTCAGCGCATCGCGCATGGAGCCGTCGGCCGCCACCGCGATCTGGTCGAGCGCGGCGGCATCGGCACGGATGCCCTCCTGCTCGAGGATGTGTGTGAGGTGGCCGGAGATCATGGTGGCCGGCATGCGCTTCAGGCTGAACTGCAGGCAGCGCGAGAGGATGGTCACGGGCAGCTTCTGCGGGTCGGTGGTCGCCAGCAGGAACTTCACGTGTGGCGGCGGCTCTTCCAGGGTCTTCAGCAGGGCGTTGAAGCTGTGCCCCGAGAGCATGTGCACCTCGTCAATGAGGTAGACCTTGAAGCGCCCGCGGGTGGGGGCGTACTGCACGTTGTCCAGCAGCTCGCGGGTGTCCTCCACCTTGGTGCGCGAGGCGGCATCCACCTCGATGAGATCGACGAAACGGCCCTCGTCGATCTCGCGGCAGGCGGCGCACTCGCCGCAGGGCCGGGCCGTGATGCCCGTCTCGCAGTTCAGGCACTTGGCGAGGATGCGCGCCACGGTGGTCTTGCCCACCCCACGCGTCCCGGTGAACAGGTAGGCGTGATGCAGGCGATCCTCTTCCAGCGCGTTGACCAGCGCACGCAGCACGTGGGTCTGCCCCACCATCTGCTCGAAATTACGCGGGCGCCACTTGCGCGCAAGGACTTGATAACTCATGAGGAATTCAGGGCGAACCGGTTGGCCTACGGAGGCCCACACTATATCAGAGAGTGGCCGCGAGCCGCACCAGCCGGACGGGCAAAAGAAAAGGCCGGACAGGCCGGCCTTTTCGGTGCGCGCAGTGCCGCCAGGGCTTACTGCAGCTTGCTTTCCACCTTCTCGCGCAGCGCCGGATCCTGGTCCAGGGCCTGCACCACGTTGTTGTACTCCGGCACGCTCAGGCCGCTCTCTTCAACGGCGCTGACCATCTTCTGCTGGGTCTCCTGCTGCAGGGCAGCCGCCTCTTCCTGGCTGCTCACCTGCTCCAGCTCGGTGGCGAATTCCTGCTGCAGCTCCTGAATGTCCGCATAGGCGACGACAAATTTCTCCAGCGTGGCGTCATCCACGTTGGTGGCCGCACCCTGCTGCATGCCAGCCGGCGGCTGCGACTGCGCACCCGGCTGGGCCATGGCGGCCCAGGGCGAAAGCACCAGGGCGGTACCGAAGGCGGCGGCGATCAGCGTGTGTTTGACGTGGTTCATGTGTCCTCCTTTGCTGCTTCAAGTTGAATGCACCGAAGCAGGGAGCAAGGGCTGTGCCAGACAGCCCTGAACCGCGGCACCATGCGGTCGCGGGCCCGTAATACCCGCCACACTCCCGCCGACAGCCGCCGGATGCCTGGGTCAGATTGGCACATGTGGCAGCCTGACCCGGCCGACTCAGCCGCCCCCCTCCTCCAGATAGCGGTACAGCGTGCGTCGGCCGATACCGAGTACCTGCGCCGCACGGCGCTTGTTGTTGTTCATCCGCTCCAGTACATGGCGTACATAGCGCTGCTCGACCTCTCGCAGCGGCGGCAGCTGGCCGGCCGGAACCAGCACCGGCGGGCCCTCGCCCGGCGCGGCTGGCACCGCGACGCCCTGGCGCTTCGCGCCCTCGCGGATACGGGCCGGCAGGTCCGCCACGCCGATCTCCGTGCCGCGGCAGAAGGCCACGGCACGCTCGATGGCATTGGACAGCTCGCGCACGTTGCCGGGAAAGTCATAGGCCCGCAGACACTCGATCGCCTCCAGGGTGATGCCGCGCACCGGGCTGTGGCTCGCGCCGGCGAAACGCGCGACGAAATGTGCCGCCAGCAGGTCGATGTCGTCCTCCCGCTCGCGCAGCGGCGGGACGCTGAGGGCAAAGGTCTCCAGGCGGTAGAACAGGTCGGCACGAAAACTGCCGGCGTCGATGTCGGCCTCCAGGTCGCGGTTGGTGGCCGCAATGATCCGCACGTCCACCCGGCGCTCCCGGTTCTCGCCCACCGGACGCATGCGGCCATCCTGCAGGATACGCAACAGCTTGGACTGCATCTCCGGCGGCATCTCCCCCACCTCGTCGAGCAGCAGCGTGCCGCCCTCGGCCTCGGCGAACAGCCCCTTGCGGGCGCGCTGGGCACCGGTGAAAGCCCCGGCGCTGTGGCCGAACAGCTCGCTCTCCAGGAGCTCGGCCGGAATGCCGGCGCAGTTCATGGCCACGAACGGCCCGTCGCGGCGGTCGGACTCGGCGTGCAGCGCACGGGCCACCAGTTCCTTGCCCACCCCGCTCTCGCCCAACACGAGCACCGGGCCGTTGGCGCCCGCGATGCGGCGAATCTGCTCGAACAGCTCGCGCATGACGGGGCTGCGGCCCAGCAGGCCATGAAAGTCGCCGTTTCCCAGCATGTCGCGGTAACGCGCCAGCTCCCGGCGCAGCTCGCGCCGCTCCAGCGTGCGGGCCACCGCCAGCCGCAGATGATCGAGCTGCAGCGGCTTGGTGAGGAAGTCGTCCGCCCCCTGTTTCAGCGCCTCCACCGCCTGCTCCACCGTGCCGAAGGCCGTGATGATGATGAAGCCGGGCGGCAGCGGCTGTTGCCGCGCGCTGGCCAGCAGCTGCAGGCCGTCCTCGCCTGGCAGGCGCAGGTCGCTGATCACCAGTGCCGGGGTCTCGGTGCGCAGCCGTTCACGCGCGCTCGGCACGTCGGCCGCCTCGATCACCGTGTGACCGGCGTCCTCCAGCTCCTCGCGAATCAGCTCGCGCAGGCCGGCATCGTCCTCCACCAGCAGGATGGTTGCGGGGTGATCATGCGTCATGGGATGCATCCTGCTCGTCTATCTTCGGCTCCAGGGGTAGCCACAGGCAGAACCGGGCGCCGCCAAGGTCACTGGCCAGCACCTCGATCTCGCCGCCGTGGTCGCGGGCCGCCGCATGGGCCACAGCCAGCCCGAGGCCCGTGCCCTCGCCCACCGGCTTGGTGGTAAAGAAGGGCTCGAACAGGTGATCGCGCAGCTCCGGGGCCACCCCGGACCCGTCGTCATCGACCTGGTAACAGAGGCGCCCGCCGTCCACGCGCCAGCTCACGCGCACCTGGCCGGCGGCGGCTTGCAGGGCATTGCCCACCAGGTTGCGAAGAGCCTGCTCCAGCCGCATGGCGTCCACGTCGATGGTCGGCGTGGACGCCGCCTCGTCCAGCCACAGCGCCACCCCGCGGGTACGCGCCTGCTCGCGCAGCGGCTCGAGCACGGCCCGCAGCGGGCGGTCGGCCGGCATGGCCCGCAGACGCAGGGGGTTGCTGCGTCCGAAATCCAGTAGCTGACGGATGATGCGCTGCATCCGGTCGGCCTCCCGACGGATGGCCTTGATGGCGGCAACGGCCGGCTCGGGGAGGTCGTCGCGACGCAGCAGGCGTTGGGCCTTGCCATCGACGGTGCTCAGCGGGCTGCCCAGTTCATGCGCCACGCCGCCGGCCAGCTGGCCGAGCGCGGCCATCTTTTCCGAGCGGTGCAGGCGCTCGCCCAGGGCCTGCAATTCCCCGCGCGAGCGCTCGATGGCATCGAGCATCTGGTTCACCGCCAGCGCCAGCGCCAGCACGCGGAACTCCCGCGCGCCCTGCGCGTCCAGCCGGTGGGCGAGGTTGCCCTCGCCCACGCGGCGCAGGCCACCCTCGATGCGACGCATGTGCCGGCCCACCGCCCAGCGGTGGCCCAGCAGGAAGATGAACACCAGCCCAAAGCCGGTGGCCGCCACGACCGTCAAGGTATGCAGGCGCACCTGGTGGACGTAGCCGTCGAAGTCGCTGCCCTTGCGCGTCACCTGTAACAGCCCGGAGATGCGGCCACCGGCATCGGTCAGGGGCACGAAGTAGGAGAACACCTCCTCGCCCCCCACGCGTCCGAACTCGCCCTGCCGCTCGCCGCTGTCGGCCAGCATCGCGACGCGATCGCTGGCCATGGTGGCGTTCAGCCCCCCGCTGGCAGCGATCTCGCGGCCGTCGCTGTCATAGACGAACACCCCGTACACGCGGTCGATGCTGAAGGCCGATTCCAGGGCCTGCTGTACGGTTCGCTCATAGCCGCGCTCCAGGGCATGGCTCACCGGCAGGCGAATGGCCCGCGCGACCAGCTCGATGTCCTTCTGCATGCGTGCCTGGGTCAGGGACTCGAGATAGGTAACGCTGTACCAGCCGGTGAGTGCGGTAGCGGCCAGCAGGGGCAGCACCACGACGGCGAACAGGGTAGCCGCAAGCGACGGGGCGTGCCCCGCCCACAGCGGCGCCAGAAATGATCTCAATTGGCGCATGAGTCAGAATGATACAATTTTTCGCCCCTCCTTACGAACCGGCCACCCTTCCCCACCGGCGCCGTAAACCCCACGCCCCGCATCACGACA
This sequence comes from Thioalkalivibrio sp., assembly GCA_011046015.1. Lineage (GTDB taxonomy): Bacteria > Pseudomonadota > Gammaproteobacteria > SpSt-1174 > SpSt-1174 > SpSt-1174. The sequence goes on from DSBO01000125.1 coordinate 6,959, forward strand.
ACTGCCGTGCGGGTGAACTGGTACGGGATTTGCTGCGTACCGGGCATGGACAAACACGACCACAGCCATCGATTCCAGAGCAACGACCATGCCGGAGGCCCCATGCGATACCTGATGCTCACGCTCCCCGCCCTGCTGTTCCTGAGCCTTGCCAGCGCGACGGCCGCCGGGCAGTGCCTCGAGGTCAAGGACCCGCGCATCGACCCGGATCGCACCGACACCGATTCGTCGGCCCTGGCCTGGGCGGCCCGCATCGAGAACACCTGCGACCGCGCCTACGACGCGGACATCACGGTGCACTTCACCAACGAGGAGGATGAATCCATCTATGAGGTGCGCAAGCTGATCACGGTGGAACGACGCGGCGCCACGGAAGCCGGCGCCCGGCAGTACCTGCCCGCCATCTACATGAGCGACATCACGGGCATCGACATCGACATCGAGGAACGCAAGCGCCCGTACTGAGGCGGAAAAACGGAAGGGAAAAGGGTGGCGGCCCGCACCAGCCACACCCCGGCGCCCGAATCCACTGCTACCGTTGCTCCCTTCCGGGCCTGGCGGGGTTTGCAGCTTATCGTCGCGGGGGGACCAGCACGGGCCACCATTGAACGCGGGTGATAATGAGCGGCGCATCATACCGGCTGCGGGGCGGCAGGGGCAAGCGGGCGGATCGGAGCGCGCCCTGCCACGGTGGCGCCTTGACGCTCGGACTGACCGGTCCTAAATTGAGCCCATGCCCGCCGGAAGACGCGTTGCATTCGACCCACACGTCGCCCTGGAGGCGGCGATGCAGACCTTCTGGACCCGGGGCTACGCGGCCACCTCGCTGCAGGACTTGCTGGCCAGCATGGGCCTGTCCAAGAGCAGCCTGTACCAGACCTATGGTAGCAAGCAGCAGCTCTTCGAGCGCTGTATCGACCATTACCGGCATCAGTTCACCGCCACCCTGGCCGCGCGCCTCGAGACCGCCCCCTCGGCCCTCGACTTCATCCGCGACACTCTGTACGCCGCCACCGACGAGATCCGCCACGGCCATCCACGCCGCGGTTGCCTGATCATGAATACCGCCAGCGAGATCGGCCAGGACAACGAGGAGATCGCCCGCCACGTGAGTGAAGGCATCCGCGCCTTGCACCGCATCTTCCAGCGGGCCGTGGAACGTGCTCAGGCCGAGGGTGACATCCCGCTCGAACGGGACTCTGCCACCCTCGCCCACTACCTGGTCACCCACCTGGCCGGGCTGCATACCATGGTGAAGGCCGGAGCCAGTCGCCGGGAGACCAAGGCCACTGCGGCCACGGCGCTCAGGGCCCTGGGCTGATCCGCGCCCTGGTTCGGGCGCCCCGGACGAGACAGGCGGGCGTCAGCCCTGCTTCTTCAAAAGGTCCCGGATTTCCGCCAGCAGGGCCTCTTCCTTGGAGGGGGGCGGCGGGGCCGCAGGTGCCGCCTCTTCCTTGCGCTTCATCGAATTGATCGCCTTGACCGCAATGAAGACGGCGAAGGCGACGATGATGAAGTCGAACACGCTCTGGATGAACACGCCGTACTTCAGCGTCACCGCCTCGGCACCCTCTTCCGCCGCCTTCAGGGTGACCGCCAGGTCGGAGAAATCGACCCCCCCGACCAGCAGGCCCAGCGGCGGCATCACCACGTCCGCCACGAACGATGAAACGATCTTGCCGAAGGCCACGCCGATGATGATCCCCACCGCCATGTCGACCACGTTGCCCTTGACGGCGAACTCCCTGAACTCCTTCAACACGCTCATGGACTGACTCCCCTTTTTGTTGGTGTCCATCGCCATCCGGAGCGAGCCCGGACGATGTGCTGTTACCGCCCCAGAAGATTAGACCATGGCGAGGAGAGCAGTATGGACGATCACACTGCCCGGCCGGCAGCCGTCGCCTCGGGCACTTCGACGAGCGTGCCCGTCTTGCAGTCATAGATGTACCCGTACACGGGGATGTCACCCGGCACCAGCGGATGGGCCTTGATGCGCTTAACGTCCTCCACCACACTGGCCGCATTGTCGGCAATGGTCAGCCAGTTGATGTAACGCCCTTCCGGGGAACCGGGACCCTTGCCCGTATCGTGCCAGCCGCTGGCATCGACTGTCGCCGTCGCCAGGCTGGAGGCCAGCAGGTCGGCCATGATCTCGTTGGTGAAGGTCTCCATGCCGCAATCGGTGTGATGGATCACGAACCACTCCCGCGTCCCCAGCAGCTTGTACGAGATCACCAGCGAGCGGATGGCGTCGTCGCTCGCACGCCCGCCCGCATTGCGGATCACGTGGGCATCCCCCTCGGCCAGCCCAGCGTACTTTGCTGGATCCAGCCGCGCATCCATACAGGTGAGGATCGCAAACCGTCGTCCGGGCGGCATCGGCAGCTTGCCCTTGTCGCCGAAGTTCGATGCATAGTCCGCGTTCGCGGCCAGTACTTCCTTGACGACCTGGCTCATGACAGTTCCTCCTCCGTTGGGTTGGCTGGAAGAGCATAGTCGAGCCGGTACGGACTTACCGGCCGGAGTCCCGGCGGAAATACTCCGGCACCCAGGCCGGTGGCCGGCGCACAGGCACCCGCGGCACCACCGACTTGTGCCCCCGTTGCAGATGATCGGCCAGCTCCCGGCCCGATACGGCCGCCCCCGCCCTGCCGAAGCGCTTGCGAAGCACCGCCTCCAGCAGCCCCGTCAGGACTTCGTCCGGTCCATGGTGTTCGCACCGTGATGCGCTTTGTTCTGGGGTGGAATCTGCGTAGCCCGTCAGGACTTCGTCCGGTCCATGGTGTTCGCACCAGCGACGCAGCCAGCCCCCCGCCGTGAGATTCGCGCCCCAGCCTTCGGCCTGCGCATGCTGGCGCAACGCGGCGATGATCTCCTCCGCGTTTACCGCCGCCCGCAGCTGCACCAGCGCCCGCCGGCGCGCCCGCCTGCGTGCCCATGCCTGTCGCAGACGGCGCCCTGCCGACACCAGGCCCACCAGCACGACCGCCGACAGCAGCAACACCAGCACGATGCGCCAGCCGATGCCCACAACGGGCGTGGCCGGCGGCTGATGCCGGACCCGCTGCAGGCGCCCCGTATCCGGGTCGAAATACTGGAACTCCAGTGTCGGCAACCGGAGCATGCCGTTACGCAGTGGCTTGAAGGGGATTTCGTGCACCACTTCACCGTGTACGCCATCGAGGGCCGGGGCCTTCTGCCGCCGGCTGGCCGGGGACAGAAACTCGATGTCCTTGGTCGACTCGAGTTGCTGCAGGATCGCGGGCAGGCTCTCCGGCAGTAGGCCCGCACCCGTCAGCCGGACGCGCCAGTAGGCCAGGCGCCCGGGCCTTAGCAGGCCGGCCGGCTCGATGCGGGATTCGATGCGCACCTCGCCCACGCTGAGCGTGGGCGGAATATAGGCCGGCAGCGCGCGCACATGCAGCGACTGTGGCGGCAGCCGGTACTCGCGCTCGGTGGTGCCACCCAGGCGATAGCCCACCGGGGGGAGGTGTAACCGGTACTCACCCGGGGCCTGCGGAAACAGCGCCCAGCCGATACGCAGACGGTCGGACTCGCGTGCAAAGGGCAGCACCACTGCCTCCATGCCCGGGAGGTCTGGCACCTCGGTCTCGAGCACCGCAAAGCGGTCGGCCGCCGCCACCTCGACTGTCACGAGCACGGCCTCGCGGGTCCAGACGCGCTCGTCCGACAGGCGGTAGGTAAAATCCTCCGGCGCGGCCGCCAGGGCCAGACCACAGGCCACCAGCAGCCAGCCCGCCACCAGCCCGCGGCCCGTCACCATGGCGCCACCCCCTGCATCCGGGCCGGCTCGTCCAGCGGACTCACGAAGCCCTCCTCCAGCTCGAACAGCGTCTTCCACAGCAGCGGCTGGTCGTCGGCCAGGGCCTCCATGCGCAGGCGGGCAATCCCCACCGCCTGCTCGCGACGCACGCGATCACGGTCCACCCCCTGCGTCGGCTGCGTCAGGCGCAGCCGCTCCAGCCCGCGCAGGATCAGGGCCTCGGGCAACGCGTCCGGATCGACCGGGTCCGGCACGAAGGCCTCGTTCTCGCCGTCGGCCAGCGAGACGGTCGTGTTCTCGCCGACTTCCAGCCCCTCGGCGGCCCGCCGGCTGACCGGGCCGGTGCCGGCCCGCTCCGCCAGGCCTTCGCCCAGGCGCTCCTCCACGGCCTCGAGCAACACCTCGCTCAACGCCAGATTGTGCCGGGTGGTCACGCGTTCGGGCTGGTAATTGAGGGCGTCGCGGAAGCTGGCCAGCGCGCCGGCGTAGTCGCCCAGGCGGAACTGGCTGTTGCCGAGGTTGTGCAGCGCCAGGGCACGCTCGGCATCCGAGCCGGCCGCCAGCACCGCCTGGCCGAAGCGCGCCGTGGCCGTCTCGTAATCCTCCTGCCGGTAGCGGCCCACGCCCTCGCCCAGCAGGCCACGAAACCCCGCCACCCGGCCATAGAACTCGGCCGCTGCCGCATACTCGCCCGAGGTCAGGGCCTGATAGGCCCGCTGCTCGGCCTCGGCCGCCTGCAGCGGCGAGGACGGCAGGGGTAGCAGGAGACCGAGCAGCAGGACGGCGGCCAGGGGCGCCGTCCCTGCCATCCTCGCTCGCAGGAGCGGCGGGGCCAGCAACAGGAGAAACCCCGGCAACAGCGCCCAGCGGTAGAGTTCGCGCCAGAGGATGTCGTCCTGCGCCGCCTCTGGCGCTGGCAGGCGGGCAGCGATGCCTGCATCGTAGAGCCGGCGCCAGTCGCCATCGTCGGCACGCACCGGGCTGAAGGCTCCGCCCCCGCGGGCGGCGAGCACCTGCAGCCGCCCGGCGTCCAGGCGCGAGATCACGGGTCGGTCATGCACGTGCAGCCAGCCGCCCTCCGGGGTCGGTACCGCCGCACCCTCGGCCGTGCCCACCCCGAGTATGTAGAGCGGCACTCCCGCCTCGGCAAGCGCGCTCGCCGCCGCCTCCAGGCGCGCCCCGTCCTCAGCGGCCGCCTCCGCCGGTTCGCCCGACGCCCCAAAGTCGCCGTCGGTGATCCACAGCAGGGCGGCATGGTCTGTTCCGGCCAGGGCCGCGCCTGCGGCTTCCAGGGCCACGGCATGGCGGCTGCCGGCGGTGGGCAGCACCAGTGTCTCCAACTGGTCGAGGTAGAAATCGAGCGCATCGGCATCGGCCGTGGGGGGTACGAGCAGGTGCGGGCGTCCGGCATAGACCATCACGCCGATGCGCAGGCGTCCGGCACGGGCACGCAGTTCGTCGAGTTCGATGCGCGCGCGGCGCAGACGCTGGGGCCGGATGTCCGTCGCCTGCATGGAGGGCGAGGCATCCAGTAGCACCAGCAGGGTGGCCGGGGCCATCGGCGCCTCGCCGGCCACCGCGAGCGGCACGCGGGGGCCGGCCGCTGCCACGGCCAGCAACACCCAGGCCATCCACGACGCGGCGGCGGCCGCCCGGCGCCACGGCGTGCCCGTCCCGGCGTCGGCATCGACCACCCAGGGCCGCAGCGCCGGCGCCGCGTAGCGCCCCTGGCGCTGCCGGCGCAGGGCTTGCAACAGACCGAACAACAGGGGCTGGGTCGCGAGCAGCAGCCACAATGGCTCGCGCCACTGCAGCTGGGTGAGTTCCGCCCAGCCGATCATGTTCCCCTCCCCGTAAACTGCCGGCCGAGCCGGGCCAGGGTGAGCAGGAACAGCCCGGCCAGCAGTGGCCAGTGGTAAAGCGGCCAGGTCCAGCGCTGGGGCTCGACGTCGAGGGCGTGGGCCTCCTGCCGATTGATGGCATCGATGGCCTCGCGCAGGCTCGCGGTGTCCCGGGCGAGGAAATGCCGGCCACCGGTGGCGTCGGCCAGGCGCTCGAGCCGGGCCATGTCCACCGGGGCGTAGATGAGTCCGCCCCGTGTCTCCTCGGCCGCCGCCTCGTCGGTAGCGCCGATACCCACGGTGTAGAGGCGCATGCCGGCCTCGGCCGCCAGGGCCGCGGCGGCTTCGGGCACGATCCCGCCGGTGGCCTGGTCGGCGTCGGTGAACAGTACCAGGAAGCGGCGCCGCTCGGCGTCTGTGGCCGGCGCGGCCCGGTCCAGCTCGCGCACGCCCAGGGCGATGGCCTCGCCCAGGGCGTTGAAGCGGCCCGCCACGCCGGTGCGCAGGCGCTGCACCTGGGCCCGTGCGAGGTCGGTGTCCGTGGTCAGCGGCACCAGGGTGTGCGAACGCTCGGCGAAGACGATGACCGACACCCGGGCCTGCGAGAGTCCGGCGATGAAGGGGTCGAGCAGGCCCTTGAGTACGGCCATGCGCGAGACACGCTCGCCGTCGAGCACATAATCGCGCAACACCATGCTTACCGAGGTGTCCACTACCAGCACGATGTCGCGCACCGCCGGCGGATCGGGCAGGCGCTCGCCCACACGCACGGGCTCGGCGAGTGCCAGCACTAGGCAGCTCAGGCCGAGCAGACCGAACAGCCGCCACAGCCAGCGCCAGCGTGCGCGCGGCAGGGGCCGAGGCGGCAGCAGGTCGATCAGCGGATGCAGGTAACGGACGATGCGTCCTCCCGTCTCCGGGGCATTCGGCTGACGCCGGCGCCAGCCCCAGGTCAGCACCGCCAGCAGCGGCAGGAGCAGCAGCCAATAGGGCTGCAGCAGGGTAATCGTCCCCAGTGCGAGCCCGTCCGCCATGACCTCCCCCGGGTTCATACCGCCCCCCGCGGCCAGCGCCGCAGCCAGAAAGCCGCCTCGGCGAGCAGGGCCCGGAGGTTCTCGGGCGGGCAGCCGCCGGGGGCGAAACGCGCCGCCTCCAGCCGCAGCACGAAGTCCTGCCAGCGACATGCAAGCTCGGCCGGCAGCGCCGGAGCTGGCGTCCGGGGCGATAGCCGGGACAACCCCAGGCCCTGACGCAGGGCATGCGCCAGGTGCAGGGCGACGTCCCGTGGGGCGAGTTCGCCATCCCGGGCGATACGCGCCAGCTGTCGCAGACGCCGATGCGCGAGCCCGCGCGGAGAATACAGCCACCACCAGAGCAGCCAGCCCGCCAGAAGCAGCAATGCCACGAGCGCCAGCCAGGGCAACAGCTCGACGGCCGCCAGCGCCTCTGGCGCCGGCAGTTCCACGTCAAGCAGGCCGGCGTCGAGCAGGCCGGATGCCTCGGTCGTGCTCACGGCAGCGGCACCTCCCGCTCGATCGCTTCCGTTTCCGCCGCCAGGCGTCGGCAGGGAATGCCCGCCGCGCGCAGGAGCGACTCGCGCCCGGCCAGGCAGGCCTCGGCGGCCTGCGCGTAGTCGGCCCTCAGGGCCGCGTCGTCGGTGTTCACGTAGCGGGCCGCCTGGCCGGCCGCCGGCGCGAGCCACAGAGGTCCTACGGCCGGCAGGGCCTGCTCGGCCGCATCGACGATGTGCAGGGCCTGCACCGCGTGGGCATCGGACAGGGCGAGCAACGTGGGCACGAGCGTGGCATCCAGATCGGCGAAATCGCTGATGAGGTAGATGCGCGTGCCGCGCGGCAGGCTCGCCCGCAGCACCTCCAGTGGCGCGGCCAGGGCCGGTGGTGCAGCCGCATGCCCGGCTCCCGGCAGGTGTTGAGGCGGCAGGCAGGGGGCGGTGGCGGCCCGTGCCAGGGTATAGGCCCCCGCCTCGCCCATGAGCCCGCGCAGCCAGCGGGGCCGGGCCTCCAGCATCACGCCGCCGAGGCCCGTCTGCGCCCGCGCCGCGGCAAAGGCGATCAGGGCCGCAGCGCGCGCGGCCTGTGTGACCTTCAGGCGCCTGCGCGTGCCAAAACGCATGCCCGCACGCCGATCCACCAGCAGGAACACGCCGGGCCGGCGCTCCTCGCGGAAGACCTTCACGTAGTGCTCCCCCGTGCGCGCCAGCAGACGCCAGTTGATGAAACGCGGCTCATCGCCCGGCTGGAAGGGTCGGCTCTCCTCGTAGTCGAGGCCGGCCCCGAGTCGGCGGGCGTGAACCTCGCCATGCTGGGGGTAATCCGCCTCGCGCCGGCCGGCCGCGCCCGCAGCGACCAGGACAGCGCGACGCGCGAGTTCGCGCAGGTCGGCCTCGTCCAGCAGCGGCGCCTGCACGCCGGCAGGGCCGGCCACCCCCCCGCGCCCGCGTCGCCAGGCCGAAACGGTCTGCAGCCAGCTCATACTCAGGGGACCGGCACGGTATCCAGGATGCGGCGAACCATGGCATCGACGCTGACCTGCGCGGCGGCTGCCGCATAGCCCGGCACGAGACGATGGCGCAACACGTCCGGAGCCACCGCCAGCACGTCGTCCGGGGTGACATAGTCGCGTTCCTGCAGGTAGGCCAGCGCGCTGGCCGCGCGCAGCAACGCGATGGAGGCACGCGGCGAGGCCCCGGCCACCAGGTAGTCCGCCCAGCCGGGGTCGATCTCGCCGAGCCGGCGGGTCGCCCCCACCAGCGCCACCACGTAGCGCTCGATCACGTCCTCGACATGCACCTCGGCCACCTCGCGGCGCGCGGCCAGCACGGTCCCGGGCTGGAGCGGAGACTCGAAGTCGTCGGCATCGCTGCCGTAATGGCGGCTGCGGTCGCGCCGCAGGATCTCCAGCTCCTCCTCGGACGTCGGGTAGTCCAGCACCGTATGCAGCAGGAAACGGTCGAGCTGGGCCTCGGGCAGCGGATAGGTGCCACTCTGCTCCAGCGGATTCTGCGTGGCCATGACCACGAACAGATCGGGCAGCCGGCGTGTGGTGCCGCCCACCGTCACCTGGTGCTCGGCCATGGCCTCGAGTAGCGCCGACTGCACCTTGGGCGGGGCGCGGTTGATCTCGTCGGCGAGCACGATCTCGTGGAACAGCGGCCCCGGCACGAAGCGGAATGCGCCCTCGCGCGGGTCGAAGACGTCGCTGCCCGTGAGGTCGCCCGGCATCAGGTCGGGGGTGAACTGGATGCGCTGGAAGCTGGCATGCACGCCGCTGGCCAGGGTGTTCACTGCCGTGGTCTTGGCCAGCCCGGGCGGCCCTTCCAGCAACAGGTGTCCACCGGTCAGCAGACAGATCATCAGCCGGTCGAGCAGGCGGGGCTGCCCCACGATCACCTGTTCGAGGTGGCGGCGCAGCTCGCGAAAGGCCGGTTGGTTGCTAGGCATGGTCACTCCGGATCGGGATTGAATACGGGATGTCTGGCGTTGACGCCGCCCCTGACGGAAACATTCCTCGCGCAGCGGCCATCACTCGGTCTCCACCGGCATGCCGGCCGCCTTCCATTCGGGGAAGCCATCCTGCAGCCGGCGCGCCCTGAGACCCTGGCCGCGCAGGCGCTCCACCGCCTCGAAGGCCAGCACGCAGTGCGGACCGCGGCAGTAGGCCACCACCTCGCCGCTGTCGCGCAGTTCGTCGAGGTGCCGCTCCAGCTCGGCCAGCGGGATGTTCACGGCACCGGGCAGGTGCCCGGCGGCGTACTCCTCGGAGGGACGCACGTCGAGCACGGTGACCTCGCCCTTGCGCGCGCGTTCCAGCAGATCCTTCACCGGCATGGGCTCCAGCGCGTCCTTCACGGTGAGGTAGGTATCCACCAGCACCTTCACGTCGGCCAGGTGCCGCTCGGCCACGCCGCGCACGCACTGCATGAGCAGCACCACGTCGTCGCCCGTCAGACGGTAATAGACATGCAGCCCCTCCTTGCGCGAGGTCACCAGCCCTACCTGCCGCAACTGCTGCAGGTGCTGCGAGGTGTTGCGCACGGACAGTCCGGACACGCGGGCGAGATCGTCGACGTTGCGCTCGCCCTGGGCGAGAAACTCCAGCAGCTCCAGCCGGTGGCCGTTGCCCAGGGCCTTGGCCACGCGGGCGAACTGGGCGAAGAGGTCTTTCTTGAAATTACCTGACATGCGCCATCTCCGGTGACTATTCCACTAATCTATGGAATAGTGTATCTTAATTTTGCATCCTGACCAACAGGACAGGGCGTGCCGGCCCAAACCGGCGCGCGCTGGACAACGTATCCGCTGCGAGACAGAGGGTTATCACATGGATCTCGACCAGATCATCATGCAATACGAGCCGGCCATCCGCCTGTCGGCCTTCCTCGGCGTCTTTGCCCTGATGGCCGCCTGGGAGGTGCTCGCGCCCCGCCGCCAGCTTACCACCCCCAAGTGGGTGCGCTGGAGCAGCAACCTCGGCCTGGTGTTCCTGAACACCTTCCTGCTGCGCCTGGCCTTCCCGGCCGCCGCCGTGGGGGTGGCACTGCTGGCCCAGGAGATGGGCTGGGGGCTGTTCAACGTGGTGGACGTGCCGTTCTGGTTCGCCATCCTCGCCTCGGTGCTGATCATGGACTTTGTGATCTGGCTGCAACACGTCATGGTGCATGCCATCCCGCTGTTGTGGCGCATCCACCGCATGCACCACGCCGACCTCGACTTCGACGTGACCACCGGCTCGCGCTTCCACCCCATCGAGATCTTCCTCTCCATGGGCATCAAGTTCGCGACCATCGTCCTGCTCGGCCCGCCGGTGGTGGCGGTGGTGATCTTCGAGGTGCTGCTCAACGCCACGGCCATGTTCAACCACAGCAACATCCGCCTGCCGCTGGCCGTGGACCGGGTGCTGCGGCTGTTCATCGTCACCCCGGACATGCACCGCGTGCATCACTCCATCGAGGACGACGAGACCAACAGCAACTTCGGCTTCAATCTCTCGATCTGGGACCGCCTATTCGGCACCTACCGCGCGCAGCCGCGCGCCGGCCACGAGGGCATGACCATCGGCATCCGCGACATGCGCGAGACGAAGCTCTGCGCCTGGCTGCCCGGGATGCTGGCCATCCCCTTCGTCGGCAAGGTGACGGGCTACGCCATCAATCGCCGCCAGTGGGGAAAGAGCGATGACTAAGACCCTGACACGCATCGCCCTGCTGCTGGTGCTGGTCGCCGGCATCGCCCTGGCCATCGTCTACCGCGACGCCTTCGACGCGGCGGCGCTCGAGGCCTGGGTGGACAACGCCGGGGCCGCCGGCCCCGTGGCCTTCGTGCTGATCTATGCACTGGCCACCGTGCTGTTCCTGCCGGGCTCCGTGCTGACCCTCGCCGGCGGGGCCCTGTTCGGCCCGGTGCTCGGCACCGTTCTCAACCTCACCGGTGCCACGCTGGGCGCCGCGCTGGCCTTCCTGGTCTCGCGACACCTGGCCTCGGACTGGGTGGCGCGCAGGACCGGCGGGCGACTCAGGCAGCTCATCCAGGGCGTGGAGTCCGAGGGCTGGCGCTTCGTGGCCTTCGTGCGCCTGGTGCCGCTGTTCCCCTTCAACCTGCTGAACTACGCGCTGGGGCTCACGCGCATCCCCTTCTGGCATTACGTGGTCGCCTCCTACGTCTGCATGCTTCCCGGCGCCATCGCCTATACCTATCTGGGATATGCCGGGCGCGAGGCCATCGCCGGGGGCGAGTCGCTGATCCAGAAGATCCTGCTCGGCATCGCCCTGCTCGCGGTCGTGGCCTTCCTGCCCCGCCTGGTCGCGCGCCTGCGCCGCGGCCCGACGCTCGACATCGCCGCGCTCAGGGCACGCCTCGATGCCGGTGACGACCTGCTGGTGCTGGACGTGCGCACGCCCGAGGAATTCACGGGCGAACTCGGGCATATCCAGGGCGCCCGCAACCTGCCGCTGGATGCCGTGGCCACAAGCAGCAGCGAACTGGCCGACTGGCAGGAGCGCCCGGTACTGCTGGTCTGCCGCACCGACAGGCGCTCGGCCAAGGCGGCGCAGATCCTGGCCCGCAAGGGGTTTGCCGACGTCCACGTCGTCGCCGGTGGCATGGAGGCCTGGAACGCGGCCGGGCTTCCGGTCGAACGCTGACGATCTCAACCGAAGGAGGTACGAGATGAAACGCGCACTCATCATCCTGAACGACCCGCCCTACGGCACCGAGCGCAGCTTCAACGGCCTGCGCATGGCCAAGGCGTTGCAAAAACAGGTCGAGGACGGCGTCGACGTCTTTCTCATGGCCGATTCGGTGGGCTGCGCCCGCGCCGGGCAGAAGATCCCGCAGGGGTATTACAACCTGGAGCTGATGCTCAAGGCCGTGCTGCGCAAGGGCCGCGTGCTGCTCTGCGGCACCTGCATGGACGCACGCGGTCTCAGGGACGAGGACCTGGTGGAAGGCGCCGAGCGCTCCACCATGGACGAACTCGGCGAACTCACCGCCGCGGCCGACAAGGTCCTGATCTTCTGATCACGGTAAGCTAGGATGCCCCGGTTAAAGTGCGAACTTCGATCGGGGCACCACACGCAGGACAGGACAACCGGACATGCACGCCACACTGCCATTACTGAAAGACACCGACTTCCCCGCCATCCGCCGCGGTCGGCTCACCACGCTGCAGGTCAACCTGGGCTATCGCTGCAACCAGAGCTGCCTGCACTGCCACGTGAACGCGGGACCGAACCGCAAGGAGATGATGACGGCCGAGACCATCGACACCGTCGTCGACTTCCTCCAGGCAGGCGGCATAGAGACCCTGGACCTCACCGGTGGTGCACCCGAACTCAATCCGCATTTCCGCGATCTCGTCGCCCGCGCGCGCGCGCTCGGCGTCCACGTGATGGATCGCTGCAACCTCACCGTCCTGAATGAACCCGGCCAGGAAGACCTGGCGGATTTCCTCGCGGCACATGACGTGGAAGTCATCGCCTCCCTGCCCTGTTACCTCGAGGAAAACGTCGACGGGCAGCGCGGCCAGGGCGTGTACCACGGCAGCATCGAAGGGCTCAAAAAGCTCAACGCACGCGGCTACGGCCAGGCCGACGGCAGCCTGGTGCTGGACCTCGTCTACAACCCGACCGGCCCCTTCCTGCCCCCGGCGCAGGCCGCGCTCGAGGCCGACTACAAACGCGAACTCGCCGCACGCTTCGGCATCGCCTTCAACCGGTTGTTCACGCTCACCAACCTGCCCATCCAGCGCTTCGGCAGTACGCTGGTGAGCAAGGGCCAGTTCGACGACTACATGCAGCTGCTGCGCGGCGCCTACCGCGCGGAGAACCTCGACGCGGTGATGTGCCGCTCGCTCTTGAGCGTGGACTGGCAGGGTTACGTCTACGACTGCGACTTCAACCAGATGCTCGGCCTGCCGCTGGCCGTTGAGGGCAAGGCCAGGCCGAAACTGGCCGACCTCCTCGGCCGCGACCTCGAAGGCAACCCGATCGTGATCGCCGACCACTGCTACGGCTGCACCGCCGGGCAGGGCTCGTCCTGCGGCGGGGCGTTGAGCTAGGTTTTTTTGCCACAGAGGGCACAGAGGGCACAGAGCCCACAGAGCAGAACCGCTCGAATCACCTCTGTGCCCTCTGTGGCGCAAGAAAGCCTTGCAGCCAGGCAAAAAACAACCGATTCAGGAGACACCGATGGACGTTCGCCAATCCGTACTCGACCGCTACTCCGAAGGCGCGCAGCAGCGCGTGGAGGCCCTGTGCTGTCCGGTGGACTACGATGCCCGCCTGCTCGAGGCCATCCCGGACGAGATCCTGGAACGCGACTACGGCTGCGGCGATCCGTCGCGTTACGTGCGCGAGGGCGACACCGTGCTCGACCTCGGCGCCGGCGGCGGCAAGATCTGCTACATGGCCGCACAGCTCGTCGGCCCCGGGGGCTTTGTGATCGGCGTGGACATGAACGACGACATGCTCGCCCTCGCCCGCCGTCATCAGGGCGACATGGGAAAGAAGCTCGGCGGCAATCGCGTCGACTTTCGCAAGGGTTACATCCAGGATCTCGCGCTGGACGTCGGCGCGATGGAACGCTTCCTCGCCGAACACCCCGTGAACGATGCCGCGGGCTACACCCGCCTGCACGACTGGCAGGCCGCGCAGCGCCGCGAACAGCCGCTGATCGCCGATGCCTCAGTGGATCTCGTCATCTCCAACTGCGTGCTCAACCTGGTACCGGACGCGGACAAGACCCAGCTGGTGCGCGAGGTCTTCCGCGTGCTCAGGCCCGGTGGGCGCGTGGCGATCTCCGACATCGTCAGCGACGAGCCCATCCCCGAACACCTGAAGAACGACCCGGCGCTGTGGAGCGGCTGCATCTCCGGGGCCTTCCAGGAAGAGGCATTCCTCGAGGCCTTCCGCGAGGCCGGCTTCGTCGCCGTGGCCTACGACAAGTGGGACGCCGCGCCCTGGCAGGTGATCGAGGGCATCGAGTTCCGCTCGGTCACGCTCACTGCCACGAAGCCCGAGGCCACCCCCTGCCTCGACTACGGTCATGCCGTGATGTACCGCGGTCCGTTCTCGGAAGTGTCCGACGACGAGGGTCACGTCTACCCGCGCGGCGCGCGCATCGCCGTGTGCGAGCGCAGCTACCGGCTCCTCACCGAGGGGCCCTACGCCGACCAGTTCATCGGGTTTGCACCGCGCAACCCGGGTGAGCCGCGCACGTTCTGTGCACCGGCCGGCACCCGCCGTCCGGCCGCCGAGACCAAGAGCCCCCTCGCGCCCACCTGCGACAGCGAGGGCAGCTGCTGTTGCTGAGGATCTCGGTCATCGTGCCGGCGCTCAACGAGGCGGCGACGATCGCGGCCACACTCGCGCCGCTGCAGGCCGCGCGTGCGGCCGGTCACGAGATCATCGTGGTCGACGGCGGCAGCACGGATGCCACCGTCGACCGTGCCCGTGCGCTGGCCGACCGGGTGATCGTCAGTCCGCCCGGCCGGGCCACGCAGATGAACGCGGGGGCACGCATCGCGACCGGCGATATCCTGTGGTTTCTGCATGCCGACACCCTCGCACCCGCCGATGCGATCGATACGCTTTGCGCTGCACTCGCCGACGGACGCCGCTCCTGGGGCCGCTTCGACGTGCGCCTGTCCGGGAATCGCTGGCCATTTCGCGTGATCGAGCGCGCCATGAACCTGCGCTCCTGCCTGACGCGCATCGCCACCGGCGACCAGGGCATCTTCGTCACGCGCCAGGCCTTCGCGGCCGTCGTCGGCTATGCCGACATCCCGCTGATGGAAGACGTCGAGCTCAGCAAGCGCCTGCGAAAACACACGCCACCGGCCTGCCTCAAGACACGGCTCGTCACCTCCAGCCGGCGCTGGGAACAGAACGGCATCATCCGCACCGTGCTCCTCATGTGGCGCCTGCGGCTGGCCTACTTCGTCGGCGCCGCTCCCGACGCCCTGGCCGAGCGCTACCGTCGTGGCTGACCAGGGCGATACCGCGGTCATCGTCTTCGCCCGCGCCCCCGTGCCGGGCGCCAGCAAGACGCGCCTGATCCCGGCCCTGGGCGCGACGGGTGCGGCCGCACTGCATGGCGCGATGATCGAGCGTACCCTCCAGACACTGGCCGCGCTGCCGCACGCGTATGACCTGCAGCTCTGGTGCGCGCCGGACACGCAACACCCGCTGTTCGCACGCCTCGCCCAACCACACCGCACAAGCCTGCACCGCCAATGCGGTGATGACCTGGGCGCACGCATGTATCATGCGCTGAACGCCGCCCTGCACGATCATGCACAGGCCATCATCGTCGGCACCGACTGCCCCGGCCTGCTGCAAACCGATATCGAGACCGCACAGGAAGCACTGCGACATGGCGCGGACGCCGTGATCGGGCCGGCAGCGGATGGTGGTTACTGGCTGCTCGGCCTGCGCAACGTGTCGCCCGGACTCTTCGCCGACATCGCCTGGGGCGGCGACACGGTTTATGCCGACACCGTGGCGCGTCTCGCGTCGCTGGACTGGCGCTGGCGGGCCCTGCGCACACTGGCCGACGTGGACCGACCGGAAGACCTCGTCCACGTCCCCGCCGATTGGCTGGCCGACACCTTGCTTGAAGACACAAGAGAGAACACATGAACTGGCTCGACAAACTACCGCTTGGCATGCTCGTCATCATCGCCGCGACCCTGGGACTCGCGCCCTTCCTGCCGGAACCGCATATCTGGGAAAAGCTCAAGATGCTTGTTGCGGGCGAACTCAGCCGCGCCATCGACATCTTCGACCTGCTGATGCACGGCGCCCCCTGGCTGCTGCTCTTCGCCAAGCTCGGGCGTCTTGCGCAGAAAAAGCTCACGGTCTAGGAAGGAGGTAACGTGAACGTGCGCACGACAGGCCTGATCTTCGTCTATAACGCCGACAGCGGCCTGTTCAACACCATGGCCGACATCGGCCACAAGATCTTCTCGCCCCAGACCTACGCCTGCGAGCTCTGCGCGCTCACCCACGGCTATTTCCAGGAACGCCGAGAGTGGCGCGACTTCGTCGAATCCCTGCCACTTGCCTGCGAGTTCATGCACCGCGACGAGTTCCTGCGCGCACACCCCGAGCAAGACGGGCTGCGCTTCCCCCTGGTGCTGCGCAAGAATGATGGCGCGCTGCAGGTCTGCCTCACGCGCGAGGATCTGGCCGCCTGCAGCGACCTCGACGCCCTGCAGCAGGCCATCCGTCGCTGCCTGCCGGCCGGCGATACCTGATCCGAGGCACGCCCACTTCAGGAGCAACCACCATGCACGCCACCGCCGAATTGCAGGTCATCCCGCTGGGTAGCGGGGTCTCGGTACGCCCGGAGATCCTGCGGGTCATGGAGGTCCTGAAAGACTATGACTTCCTGATCGAGCCCCATGCCTCGGGCACGAACATCGAGGGAAAACTGGAGGACGTCCTCGCCGCCGTGGCGCAGGTGCATGAAGTGCTGCACGCCGAGGGGACGGTACGCCTGGTGAGCTATCTCAAGCTCGAAACCCGCACCGACAAGACGCCCACGCTCGCCGGCAAAAAACTCCAGGCCTCACCGCAAGGCCATCGAGCCAGCAGCTGAAGTACAAGAAAGGGGATCGCGGAGATCGTCCGTGGTCCGTTGCAAACGCCGGTTTACCATAGCGGGAATGACGAAATCATCGCAGTGGACGCGTAAAGCACAAAAGTCACCACGGCCGACGCCCCTGTCGCGTCATCCCTGCGAACGCAGGGATCCAGTAAACGCAGGCGCCTTCATTCCCGCCTTCGCAGGAAGGACGACTTGAAGAGCGCCGAGATGCGCCGGGGCAACCTGCCGGGAGAGCGGGCCGGCGCTCATTCCTTGAACAGGATGCGCAGCCTCCCCTCACGTACCTCGATCTCCTCCACGCCGTCGGCGAAGGACTGCCAGAAGCCCGGGTCGTTGCCGAACTCCTGCACCAGGTCGATGTTCTTCAGGTTGCCGAGCCAGGCATTGGGAACCGGCACGCCCCACAGGCTCACGCCCTTCAGGATCACCACCGGCCGGCCGTTCGCGTAGCGCAGTTCCATGCCCGCCGTCACCTTGAGCGTCTCGCCGCCCAGCACGGGAAACTCCGGGTCCAGCGGCACCAGCAACTTGGCGCTGGCAAGGTTGTCGGAGAGGTCGATCGCGAGCCGGTGTGCGAGGTCGGTATTGCGTGCGAGCAGCGCGTTGAGTTCCTTCTCCGTGAAGCTGATCTCGCGGCTCGCCCCTGCCTCACTATAGGGCTCGGGGGTGAGCGGCTCACGAGGGGCCGGGGCGGCGCGACCGGCGGCGTCTCGTTGCCCGCTCAGCGGATCGAGCCGGTCCAGCTTGGCCTCCAGCACCCGCTCCTCCTTCTGGTTCAGCGTGACGGGCCGGAATTCGGCCGGGAACAGGTAGGCCCATACGATCCAGAGCGTGATGCCGACCGACAGGGCCACGGCGAGCAGTACCAGTCCAGTCGCCTTCCAGGGAAAACCGGGCCTGACGGGCACGGGCGGTTGGGGCTCGGCGTTCATCGTGATTGCTCCGGGTTCGTGAACACATGCGTATACCAAGCATATCAGCAACGCGATGAAAAACACCCGTCGCCGGTCCGGTCACGGCCACGCGAACCACAACGGGCTATATATGTCTTAATGCAGTCGTATCGCGCGTCTCACTCGGCTCCGCCCGTTTGCCAGGCACGGGGGGCGCCGGTAAAGTGGACGAGGAAAGCCCCGCGACGGCCTGAACGGCAGGCGACGCGGCCAATGGACGGTCCCGCACCACCCGCCCACACCTGACCCCAGCACCGCATGCCCAGTCGCTTCACCCGCTCACACCTGACGATCGCGCTCCTGCTGGCACTGGGTCTGCTGTTCGCGGGCGTGCTGCAGATCGCATTCGACTCGCCGGACAGGGTCGAGCGCGCGCAGATGCAGCGCTGGATCGAGGAGATGAAGACCGCCTCCCGCGGCCCCTTCTACCGCATCCGCTGGTTCTGCAACGATGGCAGCGTACTGCCGCCGGGTGAGTACGTCTGCCGGGAGCGCGGCGGCGGCGTACAGCACGGCGAATGGAACGAACGCACCCTCGCGATCCGCGCCCAGGGCTACCTGGTCGGCACCCTGCTCGCGGACCTCGACACCGCCGACTACGTCGGCCCCGCGCCGCGCCTGGACGACCTGCGCCAGATCCTGCTCGAACAGTTCCTGATCGAGAACGACGACGGCTGGGTGTTCCGTCAGGCCCGTTACTACCGCGGGGCCATCCAGGTCGAGGACGAGCGCCGCATGGCACGCGAACTGCTGCTTGCCATGGTCGACGATCCCGCCTGGCGCGACCCGTCACGGTACCTGCTGTTGCGCGAGGCGGCCCGCCTGCTGCCGATCGACAGCGAGCCCCCGGCCGCGGCCACGGTGCGCCAGCTCGCCATCGACATCGCCGAGCAGGACCCCGGCTTCCAGGACATGCGCGTGAAGCTGCACGGGCTGCCCGACGCGCGCGACCCCCAGCGCGTACGCGACTACGCCGCCCAACGGGGCCTGCCGCAACTGGCAGACGACTACCGGCGACTGGCCGCCGAACTCGACACCCTCTACGCCCCGCAGACCGCAGTGAACCGGCTCGCCGAGCTCGCCGCCGAGAGCCGCAGCCCACGGGTCAAGTCCCGGCTGCAGGCGGCGATCACTGGCCTGCGCGGCGCCCGCGAGCTGGAGACCCGCCTGCACCTAGCCGCGGACCACGCCGTGCAATGGCGCAGGCTGTTCATGGCCAGCACGGAACTGGCCGCGCCTGACCGGCTCACCCTCCTGCAGGCCGGCCTGGCCCTGGAGCAGGAGGCCTACGCCGTCGGCAGCCGGCTGGCAGAGGAAGAGACCCGCGCCGATCGCCTCACCCGCCTGCGATGGCTGGCGAGCCTCGGCGCCACCCTGCACGCGGCTGGCTTTCTCTCCGATCGCCAGTGGCAGCACCTGGACCTGCACCTCGATGTGCTGGCACTGACCCCGCAACTCGCCGCCGAGACCTATGCCGGCGAGCTGCGTTACGTCGCCCGGGTGTCGCCGTGGGCGCATCGGGCGCTGGGCTTTCACTTCGACCCGACGGTCGAGCGCTGGACCGACATCACCCCGCTTGCCGTGCACTACATCCCCGACCGGCTGCGCGGCAGCCCGCTCCTGACCTATTCCCGCGTGCTCGACACGCTACTGGAGGACGCCAACCGGCAGATCGGCGTGCGCCACGAACTGTTCGGGCGGGAAGTCGCCGGCGGCCTGCGTGCGCTCAATCCGGGGCTGCGCCGTGGCGTGCTGCTGATGCCGCCGGCCGATCCCGAGGGCTTTCGCACGGACGGCATCTACCTGCTGCCCTCGACCACGCCCGAGCTGCCGCCGGTCGCGGGCATCCTCACCCGGGGAGAGGGCAGTTCGCTCTCGCACGTACAGCTGCTCGCGCGCAACCTCGGCATTCCCAACGTGGTGCTCGACGACGCCCTGCTCCCGTGGATCGAGCCCTATCTGGGCCGGCGCGTCGTGCTCGCCGTGACGCCGCGTGGGCGCGTGCAGATCGCCGCCGACGGCCCCGAGTGGAACGCCGTCTTCGGTCTCGAGGCCCAGGCGCCCGACGTGGTCATCGTGCCCGACCTGCGCAAGCTCGACCTGCGCAGTACCGGTCTGCGCCCCCTGGGCGAACTCCGCGCCCGCGATTCCGGCCGCACGGTAGGCCCCAAGGCCGCCAACCTCGGCGAACTGGCCCACCACTACCCGGCGCAGGTCAACCGCGGCCTGGTCGTGCCCTTCGGCGTGTTCCGCGAGTTTCTCAACCAGCCGATCGCCCCCGGCGGCCCCGCGGCCTACGATTGGCTACGCGCCGAGTACGCCCGGTTGCAGCGCATCCTGGACCCTGCGCAGCGTCAGGCCGAGACCCGCCTGATGCTCGAACGCCTGCGCCACTGGATTGTCACCACCGACCCGGGCGACGCCTTTCGCGAGCAGCTGCACACCGCGCTGGTAGCCAGTTTCGGCAGCGCCGACACCCGCGGTATCTTCGTGCGCAGCGACACCAACGTCGAGGACCTGCCGGGCTTCACCGGCGCCGGACTCAACCGCACCGTGCCCAACGTGGTCGGCTTCGAGTCCATCGTCCAGGCGATCCAGGCGGTCTGGGCCTCGCCCTTCAGTGAACGCGCCTACGCCTGGCGCCAGGCGCACATGCGCCAGCCCGAGCACGTCTATCCGGCCGTGCTGCTGCTGGAGACCTTCCCCTCGAACAAGTCCGGCGTGCTGGTCACCGCCGACATCGAGACGGGCGATCACCGCTGGCTGAGCATCGCGGTGAACGAGGGTGTGGGCGGCGCCGTCGACGGCCAGGCGGCCGAGGAGCTGCGCGTGCACCGCGTGACGGGGGAAACGCGCCTGCTCGCCCAAGCCACCGCGCCGCGGCGCACCGAGCCCGCGCCGGGCGGGGGCATGCGCCAGGTCGCCGCCAGCGGCCGCGGCGAGGTCCTCACCCCCGACGAGATCGAGCAACTGCGCCGCCTGGCCAACGACGTGGAACGGCGCATTCCCATGCCCATCACCGCCCACGACCGGCCGGCCCCCGCCGACATCGAATTCGGCTTCAACCACGGCCGCCTCGCCCTCTTCCAGATCCGCCCCGTGGTCGACAACCCCCGCGCGCGGCGTAGCCTCTACCTCACCGAACTCGACGACCGGGGACTGCAGGGCCCGAAGGTGATGGTGGACCTGACGGAAAGCCCTGGAGACAGATAGTGGCCACCGTCAGCCCGGCAAGGGGCCACGGACAGCCGACCATCCCATGACCTATGATCACCCTATGACCCGACCCGTCCGCCACGCCCTGCCCCGAGTCCTCGTCATCCTTGCGCTGTCGGTCGCGTCGGCCGTGGCGCTCGGGTACCCGATCGATGCCTACGAGGAGACCGGGATCGGGCGGCTGGAGGGGTATCGGCTGGCGAGCGAGGGAAAGATTACGGGGAACTGGCTACCGTCGGGGGCGAAGCTGGGGCGCGACCAGATCCGGCTGCGTCTCACCGACCAGCCGGATTTCGAGATCCCGCCGGCCGACGCCGAACTGACCCGGGCCATCGTCGATCTGCTCGGCGAATCCGCCCGCCACACCAGCGTGAGCGTGCTGGACCTGAGCGACCCGCAGGCGCCGGTCTATGCCGAGCACAACGGGCGCGCGCTGCGCAATCCTGGCAGCGTGGGCAAGATCATGCTGGTGACGGCGCTGCTGCAGGCGCTGGCCGACCTGCATCCCGACGACATCGAGGCACGCAAGCGCCTGCTGCGCGAGACGCAGGTCACGGCCGACGCCTTCATCCGCCACGACGATCACGACGTCCCGATCTGGCGTCCCGAGATCAACCGCATCGTGCGCCGGCCACTGCGCGAGGGCGATGTGGCCAACCTGTGGACCTACCTGGACTGGACGCTCTCGGCCAGCTCCAACGCCGCGGCCAGCACGGTGATGAAGCAGCTCATGCTGATTCGCCACTTCGGCGCGGACTACCCGGTGTCGGCAGACGACGAACTGACCCTGTTCCGCGACATGCCCTACAAGGAGCGCAGCGCCCTGCTGCTCGACAGCCTGCTGTCACCGCTCGAGCGCAACGGCCTGGACCCGGACCAGCTGCGCCAGGGGGCGTTCTTTACCTACGAGGGCAAGCGACGGGTGGGTGGCACCACCAGCACCAGCACGGTACGCGAGCTGGCGCGGCTGCTGGTGCACATGGAAAAAGGGGAACTGGTGGACGCGTGGTCCAGCCGGGAGCTCAAGCGGCTGCTGTACATGACCCAGCGGCGCATCCGCTACGCGGCCTCACCCGCCCTGAGCGATGCCGCCCTGTACTTCAAGTCGGGCTCGCTCTACAAGTGCGACCGCACGCTGGACCCCAACTGCGGCAAGTACGAGGGCAACGTCTACAACCTGATGAACTCGGTGGCCATCGTCGAGTCGCCGGCCGGCGAGCCACGGATGTTCTACCTGGTGGCGCTCACGTCAAACGTGGTGGGCAAGAACTCGGCGGTCGAGCACCAGACCTTCGCCACCCGGCTGCATCGCCTGCTCAAAGCCCGGCAGTCCGTACCGGCGTCTCCATGATGATGCCGTCCAGCTCGACGATGATCTGCTTCAGCCACTCGCCGCCGCTGGGGTTCTGCGCCAGCGCCACGGCGATGTAGGTGCGTCCGCCATGCTCGACGATCGCGCTGTCGGCATGCCAGTCGCGCCAGGTGCCGGACTTGCGGTAGATCTGCGCATCCGGCGCATCGGCCAGCAGGCCCTGCACGAACTTGTGCTTGATCGCCGGGTCGCCCAGCATGGTCTTCATCTCGCGCGACAGCTCCGGCGACACCAGGCGGCCGGTCTCCAGCAGGTAATAGAAGCGGGCCACCTGGAAGGCGGTCGCCCCGTGGGAGAGGTTGTGCAGCGGGTCGCGACGGTAGGCCGCACCGCGCCCGTATTCCTTGCCGACCCAGAGCCCACCGTTGAGGTTCGCATCGTACAGACGATACTTGGGCGAACTCAGCAGATCGTTGATATAGTCACGCCCCACCCGGTGGATCATCTCGGTGGCGGCGACATTGGAGGACTGGCGGATCATGCGGGTCATCAGCTGGCGTGTCTCGGTATCCAGCTTGAGCCTGCCCTCCTGCACGCGCTCGAAGGCCGCCAGCAGAATGGCGATCTTCGGCAGGCTGGCGGCGTAGACCATGTCGTTGCCGTTGACGTGGGCGAGACGCGGGCGGTCGCGATCAGTCACGTCGACCAGGGCCACGGCCAGCTGGTGGGCGCGCACCGCGCCGTCGAGCTTCAGGAGGCCGAGGCGTTCCTCGAGCCGTTTTTGCAGGGCCGGGTCGGCGGCATCCCGCAAAGAGATGCGATCACCGACCGGAGCCGCGTGTACCGCGGAGAGCAGGCTCAGCGAGAGCCCGAGGACCATCAGCAGTCGCAACAGCATGGACTACCTCCTGACCGTATGAAATGTAGGCATAATAGTAACTGATACGGCCCATAAGGTCAGTCTTATGACCCGCAAAAATGACAATTATCAAAGATACTGAGCAATGATCATGCGTTTCCTGCGCGACACCTGCCTCGTGCGCTGTGTGCTGCTGTTCACGAATTTCCTCCTGATCATCGCCGCGGTCTATCACCTCAAGCCGGCCAGCCGTTCCATCTTCATCAGCTCGCTGGGCACCGACTACCTGCCGTACGTGTGGATCGCCACCGCGCTCGCGCTCGCGCTCACCATCGGGATCTATCACCGCCTGATCGCACACTACTCCCGCATCCACGTGGTGCTCGGGAGCTGCACCCTCGTCATTGCCATACTGCTGGCCTTCTACCCGCTGCTCAGCGACAGCGGCTTCGCCCAGGCCTTCGCCTTCTACATCTTCGTCGACATGGTCAGCGTGATCCTGGTCGAACAGTTCTGGAGCCTCACCAACACCACCTTCAGCACCAGCGAAGGCAAGCGCTGGTACGGCCTGATCGCCACCGGCGGCCTCGTGGGGGGCATGGTCGGCGGCAGCGCCTCCAGCCTCTGGATCCGCCAGTTCGGGCTGGAAACCATGGACCTGCTCCTGGTCGCCGCGGGCATCTTCGCCCTGCTCGCGCTCCTCACCCTGCTCATGGGCAAGCTCGGTCTCTACGAGGAAAAGGCCGGGGTACCCAATCACCGCGACGACTCCACCGGGGACTGGCGCGCCATCCTGCACCACCGCTACCTGCTGCTGATCGCCACGATCCTGCTGCTCGCCCAGATCGCCGAGCCGATCATCGAGTACCAGTTCATGAAGGTCGTCGAGGCCTCCATCGCCGGACGCGACGAGCGCACCGCCTACCTCGGGGCCTTCTTCAGCGTGATGAGCGCGGTCGCCATCGGCATCAACCTGCTGATCACGCCGCTGGTACATCGCTGGCTGGGGGTGCTGGGGGGATTGTTCGCGCAGCCGCTGGCCGTGATGGCCGGCAGCCTGTGGTACATGTCGCAGGCCACGCTGCAGGCCGGCGCCTTCCTCAAGATCTCCGATCGCGGCCTGTCCTACTCCATCAACCGCGCCTCCAAGGAACTGCTCTATGTCCCCATCGAGCCGGTCCTGATGTTCCGCGCCAAGGCCTGGATCGACATGTTCGGCTACCGCCTCTTCAAGGTCGCCGGCTCCCTGCTCATCCTGCTGCTCACCCAATGGCTGCCCTGGACCCTCAGCGCCGCCCAGCTCGGCTGGCTGGTGCTCGGCATCTGCCTGATCTGGATGTTCGCCCTCACTCACCTGGGCACCCAGTACCGGGACATCCTCGCCCGCGCCGCCGCGCTAAAGGTCGACGCCATCGGCGCCGGCAGCAGGCATTAAGCGATCCGGCCGACGGTCAGCGGCGGACCTTTTCCCTCACCACATCAGGTCGTCCGGCACCTCGTAACCCGCGTAGGGGTCATCCGCATCCGGTTTCGACTCGGTGGCCGGACGGGCCATCACGCGGCTGGCGTCGCGGTCACGGATCTTGTCCGCCACCTCGGCCGGCACCAGTTCGTAGCGTTCACCGTCGCGCACGATGTCCAGCCGGCCCCGGGCGAGCTGGGCGCGCTGGGCGGGGGTGACCGGCAGCGACTTCAGCGTCTTCCCGTCCGTGAAGTGGTAGGCCTCGTCGGCCCCCTCGCGCGGCAGGCGGTTCTGCTCGATGAGCTGGCGCACCTGCGCGACCAGCGCCTTGCGCTCGGCCGCCGCCTTGCGCTCCAGGTTCAGCTGGCGGTCGCGCTCGGCCTTCTCCGCCGCCGCCTTCTGGGCGGCCAGCGCGGCCTCGTTGGCCTGCGGCGCGGGCGACGCCTTCGGGCCCTTGTGCTTGCCCTTGGCGGCGCGCTTGTCGTGCTTCGCCTTCTTCGCCTGCTTCTCGTTCGCCACTCCCGCCTTGAGGAGCTGATCCATCAATGAGTTAGCCATGAACCTCTTCCACTATCCCGTTGTCTCTATGCGGGTGCCCGGTGCTGCGCGCGCCCCGACCACCATGGTGATCGGGGCGCCGCCACCGATCGTGGCCCGCCGCGCTTCGGCCCGGCAACCCGGATGCAGAGTCTACCGCAGAACGGCACCCGGACGGGCACCATGGGCCGCCACCCTGCCCTTTACCGTCCAAAACCGGTACAATCGCGCCCCTTTTACGCGCCTTCGCGCCCCCAGCCCCTGGAATACCTCTTGATCTCCACCGCAAACATCACCATGCAGTTCGGCGCCAAGCCGCTGTTCGAAGACGTCTCCATCAAATTCGGTACCGGCAACCGCTATGGCCTGATCGGCGCCAACGGCTGCGGCAAGTCCACGTTCATGAAGATCCTGGGCGGCGACCTCGAGCCCAGCGCCGGCCAGGTCATGCTCGAGCCCAACGCCCGCCTGGGCAAGCTGCGCCAGGACCAGTTCGCCTACGAGGACATGACCGTGCTGGACGTGGTCATCATGGGCCACGCCGAGCTGTGGGCCGCCAAGGCCGAGCGCGACCGCCTGTATTCGCTGCCGGAGATGAGCGAGAAAGACGGCCTGGCCGCCGCCGAGGTGGAGATGCTGTTCGCCGAGATGGACGGCTACACGGCCGAGTCGCGCGCCGGCGACCTGCTGCTCGGCCTGGGCATCCCGCTGGAACAGCACGACGGTCCCATGAGCGCCGTCGCCCCCGGCTGGAAGCTGCGCGTGCTGCTCGCCCAGGCCCTGTTCTCCGATCCTGACGTGCTGCTGCTCGACGAGCCCACCAACCACCTGGACATCAACACCATCCGCTGGCTGGAAGACGTGCTGGTCGCGCGCAACAGCACCATGATCATCATCTCGCACGACCGCCACTTCCTGAACAGCGTCTGCACCCACATGGCCGACCTGGACTACGGCGAGATCCGCCTGTACCCGGGCAACTACGACGACTACATGTTCGCCTCCACCCAGGCGCGCGAGCGTCTGCAGGCCGACAACGCCAAGAAGAAGGCGCAGATCGCCGAGCTGCAGGCCTTCGTCAGCCGCTTCTCCGCCAACGCCTCCAAGGCGCGCCAGGCCACCTCGCGCGCCCGCCAGATCGAGAAGATCGAGCTCAACGAGATCAAGCCGTCCAGCCGCGTGAGCCCCTACATCGTCTTCGAGCAGCACAAGAAGCTGCACCGCCAGGCGGTGACGGTGAAGGAGCTGACCAAGGCCTACGCGGGCGAGAAGCCGCTGTTCGAGGACTTCGGCCTGCAGGTCGAGGCCGGCGAGCGCATCGCCATCATCGGCCCCAACGGCGTCGGCAAGACCACCCTGCTGCGCTGCCTGGCCGGCGACCTCGCCCCCGACGCCGGCGAGATCAAGTGGACGGATGCCGCCGAACTGGGCTACTTCGCCCAGGACCACGCCCGCGACTTCGCCGACGACGTCAACCTCTACGACTGGATGGCCGAGTGGACCAAGGGCGGCGAACAGGCCATCCGCAGCGCGCTCGGCCGAATGCTGTTCTCCAACGACGACATCCAGAAATCCGTCAAGGTCATCTCCGGTGGCGAACAGGGCCGCATGCTCTTCGGCAAGCTCACCCTGCAGCGTCCGAATGTCCTGCTCATGGACGAACCCACCAACCACCTCGACATGGAATCCATCGAGGCGCTGAACCTCGCCCTGGAGAACTACCCGGGCACGCTCATCTTCGTCAGCCACGACCGCGAGTTCGTCTCCTCGCTCGCCACCCGCATCCTCGACATGGAGGATGACGGCATCACCGACTTCAGCGGCAACTACGAAGACTACCTGCGCTCGAAAGGGCTGCACTGATCGCGGGCCGCCCCCTCCGGCCCCGAGGCTCGGGGTTGGGCTACGCGCTTCAGCCCTCCGGCGCGGCGAACTGGCCGCCGAGCACCCGGTTTCGTCCGGCGGCCTTGGCGGCGTAGAGCTGCCGGTCAGCCGCCGAGACCAGCTGAGCGACGCTCTCGAAACCGTCGATGGCCATCACGCCGGCGCTGATCGTCAGGCCGTAACGCTGGAGATACGAGTGCTCGGAGACCGCGCGGCGGATCTTCTCGGCGACCTCGTGGGCCTGGTCGGCCGGGCACTCCGGGCAGATGAGCAGGAACTCCTCGCCGCCCCAGCGACCGAAGACATCGCTTCGCCGGATGAGCTCTTCAACGAGCGCGGCGAAACGCCTGAGTACCTCGTCACCGGCCTGGTGGCCGTGGACATCGTTGATCTCCTTGAAGTGATCCAGGTCGAAGAGCACCAGCGACAGATCACGCCCATAACGTCTCGACCGGTCGAACTCCTCGCTGAGCACGCTATCCAGGTGATGCCGGTTGAAGACGCCCGTGAGCTTGTCAGTGATCGACATCTCCTGCAGCAGCCGGTTCTTTTCCCGCAGCTCCCGTTCGGCCTGAGCGAGGCTGGCGTTGACCCGCTGGATACGCTGGTTGAGCGCCTGCGTGCGCACGAGGTAGACGGACAGCAACAGGAACAGAAACAGGGCCGCGAACAGCAGCGGCAGCAGCTTGTTCCACGGAAAGGGTTGCGAGACGCTCAGCCGCACCCAGCGGTTGTAGATCTCGTTGTGCTGTTCGACGCTCATGGAGGCCAGGGCCTTGTCCATGGCGCTGCGCAACAGCGGCCAGTCGTCGCGCACGGCGATGCCGAGATCGAAGGAGTACGGCGTCTGGCCGGAGATCTTCAGGTTGGCCAGCCCCTCGGCCTTGATGATGTGGCTCACGGCCGCGAGGTTGTCGATAAAGGCATAGAGTTCGCCACCGGCCAGGTCCTTGAGCCCCGCCAGGGCGCTGTCGTAGCGCTCCAGCGACAATCCCGGGTAGTAGCGTGAGAGCAGCTCGTCGGAGGCATAGCCACCCACCACCCCGATCACCCGGCCCTCGAGCTGATTGAAGTTGGAGATATAATCCACGTCGTCGCGGGTCACGATGATCATCGGCGAACGCACGTAGGGCGACGTGAAACTCAGGTACTCGCGCCGGTTGGGCGTCGATGCCGCGGCCGGCAGCAGATCGATCTCGCGCGCCCGCGCCGCCTCGAGTATCTCCTCCCAGCTCAGTCCCTCCACCAGCTCGAACTCGATATCCAGTGTTTCGGCGAGGATCTCCAGGTAATCCGAGGCAATGCCCCTGAAGTTCTGCTCGGCGTCGAAAAACTCGAACGGCGGCCAGCCCACCGACTCCACCCCGAAGCGCACGGTACCGAGCGAATCGAGGAACGCACGTTCCGCATCCGAAAGCTCGAGCCCGGTGTTGCGAGCGGATTCAAACACCAGTCCTGCCGCATCGCCGCCCCCCGTGTTCAGCAGCTGCAGGCTTTGCAGCCGGGTCAGGATATAGTCGATACGTCCCCGATCGAGACTGCCCAGCTCGGAGGTGTGGCGATCGATGAGCGTCTCCATCCCCCGCGCCTCGTTCATCAACGCGGCACGTGACTTGCCCTGCGTGTTGTAGCGTTGGTAAATCAGCTCAACCATCTCGGCCTTGTGATCCAGCGCATACCGCCAGCCACGCAGCACCGCACGGCGCATGGCCGCCACGCGCTCGGGATGCGCGCTCGCCTCCTGCTGGCTGGTGAACAGCATGTCGCCATAGAGGCTCAGGCCGTAATGCCGGGGATGAATGACGTTGACCTCGTGCCCCATCTCGCGGAACACGAAGGGCTCGTTGGTCACGTAGATGGAGATGGCGTCGACGTCGCCGCTGATCAGCTGGCTGACGCGCTCGTCCCAGCCCGTGCGTATTAATCCCTCCCTGAGGATGCCCTGGTCGGCCAGCAGGGCAAGGATATCCACGCCGTCGGAGTCGTTCTCGTAGAAGGCGAGGCGACGCCCCACCAGGTCGCGCGGCGTCGTCAGCCCGGAATCGGCCATGGTCATGATTGCATTGGCCGAGTGCTGCATGATGGCGGCGACGATCACCACCGGCTCGTGATTGGCGTGGTGCAGGAACAGCACGGAGTCCGACACACCGTACTGCGCCTCGCCGGAGAGCACCTGCTGGATGATGTTGCGCTCGGTCGCTCGCTCCCGCAGCGTGACCGTCAGCCCCTCCTCCGCGAAATAGCCCTGCTCCAGCGCCGCATAAAAACCTGCGAACTGAAACTGGTGCAGCCACTTGAGCTGAATCACCACCTCTTCATCGGCGGCGGCAGTCAGTGGGCTCGCGACAGCAGCCAGGGCCAGCAAGATGCAGCCCAGCCAGCAAGAAGACAGGGATCGGCGAGGCACGTTCAGGGTTCCGATCGAAACATATGCCGCCAGAATAGCAGAAAAACGCCCCAAATCACGGCTCACATGCACGAGCGGCGAAAGCCGCGATGCCCATGCTGACCATTGCTGCCACCCCAATCGCGCCTCGCAGCGCTCCTACCAACCCCGCGCTTTACCCGTAGGAGCGGCGAAAGCCGCGATGCCCCTGCCCGGCAACGCTGCCCCACCCAATCGCACCTCGCAGCGCTCCTACCCATTCGGTGTCTACCCGTAGGAGCGGCGAAAGCCGCGATGCCCATGCCGGGCAACGCTGCCACACCCCAATCGCGCCTCGCAGCGCTCCTACCAATCCCGAGCTTTACCCGTAAGCGGCGAAAGCCGCGATGCCCAGGCCCGGAGGAACTGCCACCCCAATCGCGCCTCGCAGCGCTCCTGCCACTTCAGGGTTTACCCGTAGGAGCGGCGAAAGCCGCGATTCGCAGTGGTGCCTGCGCCCGGCGTGATGATCGCGGCTTGCACCGCTACGAACCCAGGAAGCAAAAAGGCCC
>DSBO01000168.1 GCA_011046015.1 Thioalkalivibrio sp.
CGGCGCGGGACGGCAGGTCCGTGATGGCTGCGACCTCGGTACCGATGTCATCTACGAAGCGGATCACATCCCCACGCGCCTGCATGCGCGCCACCGCGCTGGCGAGGTTGTCCTCGGCGTGACAGCGCAGTTCGTCCATGAAGTCCACTCCCTGGAGTGCATCGATGAGCCGCAGGCAGATCGTCTCCTCGACGTCGGCGGCGGTCGCGCCCCGGTACTCCACCGTGATGCCCACCTCGGTGGGCTGGTAGTCTGGAAAGGTCTCACGCTGGAGCTGCGGGACGGCCAGCACACCCATGGCAAGGAGCAGGATCAATAGCAGGTTGGCGGCCGTCGGGTGGCCGGCGAACCAGCCGATCACGGACGCACGCCCTTGGCGCGGTTCACGAGCTCGCGGGCCGCCGCCTCATCATGCGAGACCTCCAGGCGCATGCCCTCGATCGCCGGAGTGAGGTCATCCAGGATCACCCGGTCACCTGGACGGAGCCCCGCGTTGATCACGGCCAGGTCGCGCTGGGTGAATCCGACTTCCACCCGACGCCGTTCCAGCCGGTCCTCGTCACCGACCAGATAGACCCTCTCCCCATGAACGGCCGCGCGGGGGATCACGATGACCGGTTCCGGGGTGCGGGCGCCAAGCACGCCCTCCACATACATGCCCCGCACCAGCGGGGGACGCTCGGGCGGGCGTGCGCGCCGGTAGGGTTCGTCCACGCCGAGCACCACCTGCACCGTGCGCGTGTCGGGGTTGATGCCGTTAGCCATGCGCAGCACCTGCGCGTCCCACCGTACCTCTGGCGTGCCCACCAACGTCAGACGCGCCTCCAGCGCGTCGAGATCCACCTGCGCCGCGATGTCCGGCCACTCCGTCCCGTCCGGCCCCGCCCGTCGGTCTGCTACCAGGGCGAGCAGGCGACGCAGCTCGGGCAGAGGGATCTGGGTGACGGCCTCGGCGCGGTCGATGCCATCGCCCGAGAACAGCCGCTGCCCGGGGCTGACATGCTGGTGCAGTTCCGCCTCCACGGTTCCCACCCGCAGGTCGTAGGGCGCGTCGAAGCGCGTATCGGTGAGATCGCGTTCCGCCTGGGCCAGCGCCGTCCGGGCCCGGTCGCGCCGCGCCTCCAGATGAGCGATCCGGCTGGGGATCAGGCGCAGGCCGTTTTCCAGGCCCTGCACGGCCTGGCGCTGCTGCAGCGTGGCCCGCTCCTGTTCGTCGCGCAGCGTCGCGGCGAGTACGCCCTGTTCCGCCAGTTGGCGGGCCCGCGCCATCTCTCTCTCGGCCAGTGTCAGGCGCCGTCGCTCCAGCACCAGCAGGTCGCGCGTGTTCTGCTGTTCCTGTTCGAGTTGCGCCAGCTCCGTGTCCAGCGCACCAAGGTCCGCCTGGGCCGCGGCTACGGCCAGCTCATAGCGGCTCGGGTCGATTTCGAGCAGCCGGGTGCCGGCGGGGATGATGTTGCCGCTCATCAGCCGCGGGTGGCGGAAGCGCACCGGGCCACTCACGTTCGCAACCCCCTGAAAGCTCTGCGTCGGCCGCACCGTACCGAAGCCCCTGGCCTCGACGAAAAAATGCACCGACTCCACTTCGATCACGCGCACGGCCCGCGCCAGCCTGGCCGTATCGTCCTGGGGTGGACCCTGGCGTAGCGCCACCATGGTCACCACAAAGGCCAGCCCAACGGCCAGCGCGATGCCCACCGGCCAGAGTCGCCGATTCTTTGCATAACTATTCATGATTCGCGTACATCGATTCCCTGGCGGAAAATGGCGAAGATCCCCGGTGCCTGGTCACGGGCAGGCTCCATCTCGCCCGTGACCAGCGATTGCACCACCAGGCCCTGGATCGCGCCGACGAACAGCACGGCCGCGCTTGCCACGTCCAGATCGTCCCGCAGCTCGCCTGCGTCGATACCAGCCCGCAGCAGGCCCTCGATGCGGGCACGGTAGCGCGCCAGCGCCTGCTCGATCACCCGCCGCGCCGGCCCCTGTGCCGGCCGTTGAAGCTCACCGAGCATCAGTCGGGGTACGCCTGGACGCTCGGCGACGAAGGCCACGTGGGCGAGAAACATGGCCTCGAGTCCGGCCAGCGGTGAGGGCGTGTCATCCGCCACCGCCGCCACCCGTGAGATAAGCTGCTCCGCGACCCAGGCGGCCACTGCCTGCCAGACTGCCTGTTTGGTCGGGAAGTGGCGAAACAGGGCCGCCTGGGAGAGCTTCATGCGCTTCGCGATGGCCCCGGTCGTCACCGTGGCCGGGTCCTGTTCGGCACAGAGCTCGATGACGGTTTCCACCGCCTCGCTACGGCGTTCTTCGGCGGGACGGTGTCGTGTGGGCTCAGCCATGGCGCGGTGTAAGTGAGTGATTGCTCACTTAGTGTATACCTGGTTGCCGGCAATGCAAGTCCCGTGACTGAACCGGCACTGGCCGCCGGGGTCTCATGGGGCGTAAGATCACGTATTAAGTAGCAAAACGCCCAGGTTTCGAGCACTGCATGCGCTATCCCGAAGATTTTGACGTGATCGTGGTCGGCGGCGGCCACGCAGGCACCGAGGCGGCCCTGGCGGCCGCGCGGCTGGGGGCGCGCACGCTCCTGCTCACGCACAACATCGAGACCATCGGCCAGATGAGCTGCAACCCGGCCATCGGCGGTATCGGCAAGGGGCACCTGGTCAAGGAGATCGACGCCCTGGGCGGGGCCATGGCCCGGGCGGCGGACCTGGGCGGCATCCAGTTCCGCGTCCTCAACGCCAGCAAGGGGCCGGCGGTGCGTGCGACCCGTGCGCAGGCTGACCGCGTGCGCTACAAGGCCGCAATCCGCGCCATGGTGGAGAACCAGCCGAACCTGACCCTGTTCCAGCAGGCGGTGGATGACCTGATCCTCGAGGGCGACGCCGTGGCGGGGGTGCGCACCAACATGGGTGTGGACTTTCATGCCCGCGCCGTGGTGCTCACCGTGGGTACCTTCCTCGGCGGCAAGATCCATATCGGGCTGGAGCACCATGCGGGCGGCCGCGCGGGCGATCCGCCCTCCATCGCCCTGGCCCGCCGCCTGCGCGAGTTGCCGTTTTGGGTCGAGCGGCTCAAGACCGGCACGCCGCCGCGCATCGACGGGCGCAGCATCGACTACAGCCGCCTGCAGGCGCAGCCGGGCGATACGCCCACGCCCGTGTTCTCGTTCCTCGGCAGCCGCGAGGACCACCCGCCGCAGGTGGCCTGCCACATCACCTACACCAACCCGCGCACCCACGCGATCATCGAGGGCGGGCTCGACCGCTCGCCCATGTACTCGGGGGTGATCGAGGGCGTGGGCCCGCGTTACTGCCCGTCCATCGAGGACAAGGTGGTGCGCTTCGCCGAGCGCGAGCGGCACCAGATCTTCATCGAGCCCGAGGGGCTGGACACCCACGAGGTGTACCCCAACGGCATCTCCACCAGCCTGCCCTTCGACGTGCAGCTCGAGCTCGTGCACTCCATCGAGGGCTTCGAGCGCGCGCACATCACGCGCCCGGGCTACGCCATCGAGTACGACTTCTTCGACCCGCGCGACCTGCTGCCCTCGCTGGAGACCCGCTTCGTGCCCGGCCTGTTCTTCGCCGGCCAGATCAACGGCACCACCGGCTACGAGGAGGCGGCCGCCCAGGGCCTGATCGCGGGACTCAACGCCGCGCGGCTGGTGGCCGGTCAGGCAGCCTGGAGCCCGAAGCGTTCCGAGGCCTATATCGGCGTGCTCATCGACGACCTCATCACCTGCGGCACGCAGGAGCCCTACCGCATGTTCACCTCGCGCGCCGAGCATCGCCTGATCCTGCGCGAGGACAACGCCGACCTGCGCCTGACCGGCATCGGGCGTGAACTGGGACTGGTGGACGACGCCCGCTGGCAGGCCTTCGAGCAAAAGCGCGAGGCCATCGAGCGCGAGGCCGCCCGCCTGCGCGCGGCGATCATCAAGCCGGCCGAGGTGGCCGAGGCGGATGCCTCGCGCGTGTTCGGCGGGGCGCTGGCGCGCGAATACCCGCTGGAGGACCTGTTGCGCCGCCCGGGGGTGACCTATGAGGCCCTCATGTCCCTGCCGGTCGCCGGGCCGGGCGTGACCGATCCGGCCGTGGCCGAGCAGGTGGAGATCCAGGCGAAGTACGCCGGCTACATCGCCCGCCAGCAGGACGAGATCGCCCGCACTCGTCGCCACGAGGACACCCGCCTGCCGGAGGACCTGGATTATGCCGAGGTGAGCGGGCTGTCCGCCGAAGTGCGTCAGAAACTCGGAGCCCAGCGCCCGGCAACACTGGGCCAGGCGGCGCGCATTCCTGGCGTCACGCCGGCGGCCGTGTCATTGCTGTTGGTGCACCTGAAAAAACGCGGCCGCGCCTCGGCGGCCTGAACCGGGATTTCCCGCTCAGGACCGCCCCAGGAAGACATACCACTGGGGGCGACCCCGCGTCTCCATCGGTACGACACGGACCTGAGCATGCAACACGCTGCCGTCCCCGCAGCGCAGCGGCAGGCGGATGGGTTGCCCATCGGCCTGCCCCGCCAGCAGCCGCAGCCGGTCCACGGCCGATGTGTCATCAAGCAGCTGTCCCAGGCTCATCCCCACCCGCGCATGCGCGGCGTAGCCCAGCAACGCCGCTGCTGCGGGGTTCGCCTGTGTGATCTCCGACTCGGTCGCGTCGACGAGCAGCAGGGCGTCCGTGCTGTGCTCGAACAGGCCGCGGAAGCGCGCGTTGCTCTCCTGGATCTGCTCCAGGGCCTCGATGCGGTCGGTGACGTCCATCAGTACCAGGACCAGTCCCCCTACCCGGCCGTTCGGCCCCTTGATCGGCAGCAGGCTCCAGTCCCAGTGCGTGGTGCCGCGCTCGGGTGCGTGGGCATACTGAAAGGGGCGGGCGAAGCCGTGATAGGGCTCGCCGCTGGCCACGACCTGACGGAAGATGCGCGCGTTGCGGTCGTTGGGGTACAGCTCGAAGTGGTTGCGCCCCGGGAAGTCGGAGGGCTCCCGGCCATCGATGCGCGCATAATGGGCGTTCACGCGCAGGAAGTTGAAGTCGCGGTCCATGTAGGCGACGGCAACTTCGTGCACGCTGAAGGCCACGTCGAGCAGCAGGCTGGCCTCGGCGCCCAGCGCCTCGGCCTGTTTGTGCGCCGTCATGTCGACCACCAGCGCATGAATACCCCGGACCTCCCCCTCGACGATGTCCGGGATGTAGTCGGCCACAATGTGGCGCTGTGTGCCAGACGCATCGCCGGCCGGGATCTCCAGCTCGTAGCTGACGGTCTCGCCGGCCAGCGCGCGCCGCAGAAAGTGTTCGACCCGGCCATATATGGCCTCCCCCAGCACCTCGCGCACCGAGCGCCCGACGATGGCCTCGGGATCGATCCCGTACCAGCGCTGATAGGCGGTATTGGCGAAGCGGTAACGCTCCTCCCGGTCGACATAGGCGACCAGCGCCGGCAGGTGATCGGTGACGTCAAACGCGCGGGCATGGCTCACGTGCTCATCGAGTGGTCTCACGGGTGGCATCCTTTCCGGGTTGCGCCTGGGCTGCCGAAGGGGTTCGTGTGGGTGCCGGATCTTCTGGTCATGGCGACCACCGATACTGAGCCTAGTCCAGATCCGGTGGTGACGACAATCGAATCTGTGCCCGATGGAATGCCACTCGTTGCTTGCCCCTCTACCCGGATACGGGGCGCGTCGCGTCCCTTGACTCAGGAGGAAAGAATCATGATTCGACGGATACTGATTGCGCTGCTGTTGCTGGTGCCCATCGCGAGCCTCGCCGCTGATAACGGCCTGGTCACCAAGCCCAGCCCCCATTCCGTGAGCCAGACCCTGAACCGCCTGGAGGCGGCGCTCGAGGCGCGGGGTATCACCATCGTCACCCGCTGGAGCCATGATGCCGGTGCGCGCCGCGCCGGCATGGCGCTGCGCCCCACGGAACTGCTGCTGTTCGGCAATCCCGCCCTGGGCACCCATTTCTTCACCAGCGCACAGACGGCGGGCATCGACCTGCCCATGAAGGCGCTGGCCTGGGAGGATGCCGACGGTCAGGTCTGGCTGGCGTACAATGACCCGGGCTATATTGCGGCGCGCCACGGCATCACCGACCGCGAGGAGATCGTGGCCAAGATGCGCGGCGCGCTGGACGGCCTGAGCGATCAGGCGATTGCACCCGACTGACCCGACCCGGAACCGTGAATGACCGACTTCCATGACTTGATGCGGCCCCTGGCCACGGGGGCCGAGGCGCTGGACCTCGCGCTCGATGCCGCCACCCTGCACGTCCTGCTCGACTACCTGGCCCTGCTGGACAAGTGGAACAAGGTCTTCAACCTCACCGCGGTGCGCAGTCCTCGCGAGATGCTGAGCCACCACCTGCTCGACAGCCTGGCGGTGGAGCCGCACCTGCACGGCGTGCGCATCATCGACGTGGGTTCGGGCCCCGGCCTGCCGGGTATCCCGCTGGCGGTCGTCTCCCCGGAGCGACGCTTTACCCTGCTCGACAGTAACGGGAAGAAGGCGCGTTTCATGCGCCAGGCCGTGATCGACCTCGGGTTATCGAATGTCGAGGTGCTGCACGAGCGGGTGGAAAACTACCGCCCGGAGGAAGGCTTTGATACAGTCATCAGCCGCGCCTTTTCCGCCATCGCCGACTTCGTGACACTGGCGGGGCCGTTGTGTCGCCAGGGGGGGCGGTTGCTGGCGATGAAGGGGCGTTATCCCGAGGAGGAACTCAGCGCCCTGCCGGCCGGGTACGCGGTGGCGGCCGTGCACCGGCTGGTCGTGCCCGAGCTCGATGCCGAGCGCCACCTCGTCGAGATCACCAAGGAAGCGAGCCGTACATGAGCAAGATCATCGCCATCACCAACCAGAAGGGCGGCGTCGGCAAGACGACCACCAGCGTCAACCTCGCCGCTTCGCTGGCCGCGACCAGGCGCCGCGTCCTGCTGGTCGATCTCGACCCCCAGGGCAACGCCACCATGGGCAGCGGCCTGGACAAGCACGGTCTGGAAGAGACCAGCTGCGAAGTCCTGCTCGACGGCATGCCAGCGGCCGACGCGATCCGCCGCCTGCCCGAGGTCGGTTATGATATCCTGCCGGCCAACGGCGAGCTCACCGCCGCCGAGGTGCAGCTCACCGCCGCCGACCGCCGCGAATTCCGCCTGCGCGAGGCCCTGGCGGCCGTCAGCGACCGTTACGACTACATCCTGGTCGATTGCCCGCCGTCGCTGAACATGCTCACGGTCAATGCCCTGGTGGCGGCCCATGGCGTGCTGATCCCCATGCAGTGCGAGTACTATGCGCTGGAAGGGTTGTCGGCGCTGGTGAGCACCATCGAGCAGATCCGCAGCAACGTGAACCCGGAGCTGCAGATCGAGGGCCTGTTGCGCACCATGTACGATCCCCGCAACAACCTGGCCAACGACGTCTCCACCCAGCTTACCGAGCACTTTGGGGAACGCGTCTACCGCACTATCATCCCGCGCAACATCCGACTGGCCGAGGCGCCGAGCCATGGCCTGCCGGTTTTGCTGTATGATAAAACGTCGCGTGGCGCCCTGGCCTACCTGGCGCTGGCCGGCGAAATCCTCAGACGTGAATCCAACCTCGCGGCGGCTGCCGGCTGAACGGCCGACGGCGCCCAGTAGCGAAAGCGACACCATGGCACGCAAGAAACCGGGACTCGGACGCGGACTAACCGAGCTGCTAAGCGCCTCTGCGGCGCAACCGGCCAGCCCTGAAGAAGAGGCGGCCAATCTCAAGAACATCCCGGTGGAGAAGATCCGTCGCGGCAAATACCAGCCGCGCATCCACATCCGGCCCGAGGCCCTGCAGGAACTGGCGGACTCCATCCGCGCCCAGGGTGTGGTGCAGCCGGTGGTGGTGCGCCCGGTGGACGGGGGCTACGAGCTGATCGCCGGCGAGCGTCGCTGGCGCGCCTCCCAGCTGGCCGGCCTGCATGAGGTCCCGGCGCTGGTACGCGACATTCCGGACCAGGCCGCGGCGGCCATGTCGCTGATCGAGAACATCCAGCGCGAGGACCTCAACCCGCTGGAAGAGGCCAACGCCCTGCAGCGCCTGATCGAGGAATTCGGCCTCACCCACCAGCAGACCGCCGAATCCGTCGGCCGCTCGCGGACCTCCGTCACCAACCTCCTGCGCCTGCTCGAGCTCACCGAGGAGGTGAAGGCCTTTCTCGACGAGGGTCAGCTGGAGATGGGGCACGCCCGCGCGCTGCTCGCCCTCAGCGGTGCCCGGCAGGGCGAGGCGGCCCGCAAGGTCGTCGCCCGGGGCATGTCGGTGCGCGAGACCGAGCGCCTGGTGAAAAAACTCCAGGCCGAGGCCGCCGAGGGCGGGGCCGCGAAGCCCGGCCAGGCCAAGAACCCGGACGTGCGCCGCCTGGAATCCGACCTCGCCGAACGCCTGGGGGCCCGGGTCAGCATCGACTACAACCAGTGCGGCAAGGGCAAGCTGGTCATTGCCTACAACTCCCTGGACGAGCTCGACGGCATCCTCGAGCACATCCGCTAGGATCCCGCCCGCGGCCCGGCGAGCCGGGGTTTGGTTGACCGTGTATTAGTGCTTCTCTATACTTCGCGCTCCAGCGCCGTACCCCGACTGACGGGCCTGGGGGCAGGAGTCGGGTCGAACCGCGCCGGATCGAGACACAGTGACACCGTATCAATGCGCAAGCGCCTACTCGTCGTACAGGCTGTGCTGGTCCTGTTGGGCGCGGCCCTGGTCTACCTCCTGAACGGAGAGTACGCGGCCCTCGGCGTCTTGTTCGGTGGCAGCATCGTGATCGTCAATACGTTGCTCCTGCACTGGCACCACCGCCGAGCCGAGCGATTTGCCGGCAACGACGCGGGCAAGAACATGCGCATCCTTTATCGCGCGGCCGCCGAGCGGTTCTTCATTACGCTCGCCCTGTTCGCGATCGGGTTGGGAATTCTGGGGCTTGAGCCGCTCCCGCTGTTGCTGGGCTTCATCGGTATCCAGCTGGCTCAGGTACTCGACTGGTTAATAGAATCAAAGCAGAGAAAAAACAATGGCAAGCGGCGAGACCCTTACCTCTGGTAGCTACATCACTCACCATCTGACCAATCTCACCTTTGGTCAGCGCGCCGACGGCAGCTGGGGCTTTGCGCACAGTGCCGAACAAGCCGCGGAAATGGGCTTCTGGGCGATCAACGTCGACTCGATGGGCTGGTCCATCCTGCTGGGCGTTTTGTTCATCTGGTTGTTCCGCAAGGCCGCGAAGAGCGCCACCTCCGACAATCCCGGCAAGCTGCAGAACTTCGTCGAATGGATCGTCGAATTCATCGACAGCAGTGTCCGTGGCTCATTCTCCGCCAAGAACGATCTGGTCGCGCCGCTCGCGCTCACGATCTTCATCTGGGTCTTCATGATGAATTTCATGGACCTCATCGCCGTCGACCTGCTGCCGTGGCTCGCGCAGCTCTTTGCCGAGCACGTGCTCGGTGCCGACCCGCATCACGTCTACTTCAAGGTCGTCCCGACGACTGATCCGAACATCACCTTCGGCCTGGCCCTGGGCGTGTTCGTGCTGATGCTCTACTACAGCATCAAGATCAAGGGTGTCGGCGGCTTCTTCGGCGAGCTGGCCTTCCAGCCGTTCGGCAAGCTTGGCATGCCCGTCAACCTGCTGCTCGAGGGCGTGTCGCTGATTTCCAAGCCGGTGTCGCTCGCACTGCGACTCTTCGGCAACATGTATGCGGGTGAGGTCATCTTCATCCTGATCGCCATCATGTACAGCGCCGGCTGGGCCCTGGGCATCTTTGGCGGCTTCCTGCAGCTTGGCTGGGCCATTTTCCACATCCTGATCATCACCCTGCAGGCGTTCATCTTCATGACGCTGACCATCGTGTATCTGGATATGGCTCACCAGGAACATCACTAGTTTCGTTTTTAACCTTTGATTAGGGGGAATACCTAATGGAAATGGCAACTGCACTTCTCTACATTGCCGGTGGTCTGATGATGGGTCTGGGCGCCCTGGGTGCCGCGGTTGGTATCGGTATCCTGGGTGGTCGTTTCCTGGAAGGCGCTGCGCGTCAGCCGGAACTGATCCCGATGCTGCGTACCCAGTTCTTCATCGTCATGGGTCTGGTTGACGCCGTGCCGATGATCGCGGTCGGTATCTCCCTGTACGTTCTGTTCGCTGTGGTTGGTGGCTAAGCCTGAACGAAAGGGTTCGTTGCTCTAACAGCCAAAACCACGAGGTACCGGCATGAATTTCAACGCTACACTGATCGGCCAGATGATCACCTTCGCGGTGTTCGTGTGGTTTGTCATGAAGTTTGTGTGGCCGCCGCTCATCAACGCGCTCAACGAGCGTCGGGCGAAGATCGCTGACGGGCTTGCTGCTGCAGAAAAGGGCAAGCACGAGCAGGAACTCGCCAAGAAACGCGCCACCGAGCAGCTTCAAGAGGCCAAGCAGCAAGCGGCCGAAATCATCTCGCAAGCCCAGAAGCGTGCGAATGAGATCGTCGAAGAGGCCAAGGGTGCGGCTCGTACCGAAGGTGAGCGCATCAAGGAGGCGGCCAGGGCCGAGATCGATCAGGAAGTCAACCGCGCGAAGGAACAGTTGCGCGGCCAGGTCTCCACGATCGCTCTTGCTGGCGCCGAGAAGGTGCTGAAGAAAGAAATCGACGCTAAGGCTCACAGCCAGGTGCTGGACGAGCTCGTCGCACAAATCTAGGTAGCTCACGATGTCTGAAATCACCACCGCCGCGCGGCCCTATGCGCGCGCTGCTTTCGAGGTCGCAAAGGAAAAGGGCACGCTGCAGGTCTGGAGTGACCAGCTGGCCTTCATGGCCGCGGTTGCCAACGATCCGCAGATGCGCGCCGTGCTGGACAGTCCCGCGCTGACCCGTACCCAACGCGCCGATCTGATGATCAGCGTGTGTGGTGACCACATCGACGACCAGGCCAAGAACCTGGTCAAGCTGCTGGCCGAGAACGGCCGTCTCGTCGTCCTGACGGAAATCGCCGCGCTGTACGAAGTGATGCGCGCCGATGCCGAAGGGTCGGTCGAGGCCGAAGTGATCTCGGCCCAGGATGTAAGCGACGCGCAGCTGGCGAAAATAGCTGAAGCGCTCAAGGGTCGCCTGGGACGTGAGGTGAAACTCACGACGCGCATCGATGACTCGCTCATCGGCGGCGCGATTATCCGCGCAGGTGATTTGGTGATTGATGGTTCGATTCGGGGCCGACTGGCAAAGCTGACCGGCGCCCTGAGCCGCTAAGAGGATACAGACTATGCAACTCAATCCGTCTGAAATCAGCGATCTGATCAAGAAGCGTATCGAAAGCTTCGAGTCGGTCGCCGAGGCTCGCAGTGAGGGCACCGTGGTCAGCGTGGCTGACGGTGTCGTCCGCATCCACGGCCTGGCCGATGCGATGTACGGCGAAATGCTCGAATTCGAGAACAACGTCTACGGTATGGCGCTCAACCTCGAGCGCGACTCCGTCGGCGCCGTTGTGCTGGGCGACTACAAGACCATTTCCGAAGGCGCCAAGGTCAAGTGTACCGGCCGCATCCTGGAAGTGCCGGTCGGCAAGGGCATGCTGGGTCGCGTCGTCGACGCCCTCGGCAACCCGATCGACGGCAAGGGTCCGGCCGAAGCCGACGGCACCTCGCCGATCGAGAAGATCGCGCCTGGCGTTATCGAGCGTAAGTCGGTCGACCAGCCGGTACAGTCCGGTATCAAGGCCATCGACGCCATGGTGCCGGTCGGTCGTGGCCAGCGTGAGCTGATCATCGGTGACCGCCAGACCGGCAAGACCGCCGTTGCCGTCGACGCCATCCTGAACCAGAAGGGTAAGGACGTTTACTGCATCTACGTCGCCGTCGGTCAGAAGGCCTCCTCCGTGGCCAGCGTGGTGCGCAAGCTCGAAGAGCACGGTGCGCTGGAGTACACCACCGTGGTCGCCGCCAACGCCTCCGACTCCGCCGCGATGCAGTTCCTGGCCCCCTATGCCGGCTGCGCCATGGGCGAGTACTTCCGCGACCGCGGGATGGACGCCCTGATCGTGTATGACGATCTGACCAAGCAGGCCTGGGCCTATCGTCAGGTCTCCCTGCTGCTGCGCCGTCCGCCGGGCCGCGAAGCCTACCCGGGTGACGTGTTCTACCTGCACTCCCGCCTGCTCGAGCGCGCCGCGCGTGTCAACGAGGGCTACGTCGAGAAGTTCACCAACGGTGAAGTGAAGGGCAAGACCGGTTCCCTGACCGCCCTGCCGATCATCGAGACCCAGGCCGGCGACGTGTCTGCGTTCGTTCCGACCAACGTGATCTCGATCACCGACGGCCAGATCTTCCTGGAGTCCGACCTGTTCAACGCGGGTATCCGTCCGGCCA
The DNA here is from genome assembly GCA_011046015.1 of Thioalkalivibrio sp. Lineage (GTDB taxonomy): Bacteria > Pseudomonadota > Gammaproteobacteria > SpSt-1174 > SpSt-1174 > SpSt-1174. The sequence goes on from DSBO01000168.1 coordinate 12,378, forward strand.
TCAACGCCGGCCTGTCGGTGTCCCGAGTCGGTGGTGCGGCCCAGACCAAGATCATCAAGAAGCTCGGCGGCGGTGTGCGCCTGGCGCTGGCGCAGTACCGCGAACTCGCGGCCTTCGCCCAGTTCGCCTCCGACCTTGACGAAGCCACCCGCAAGCAGCTCGAGCGCGGTCAGCGCGTCACCGAGCTGATGAAGCAGAAGCAGTACGCTCCGCTGTCCACCGCGGAAATGGGCTTCTCTCTGTTCGCTGCCAACGAAGGCTTCCTCGACGACGTCGAAGTCAACAAGGTGGTGGATTTCGAGGCCGCGCTGCACAGCTACATCAACAGCAATCAGAAAGAGCTGGTTGAGAAGATCAACGCGACGGCGGACTTCAACGACGAGATTGCCGCTTCCATGCGCAAGGCGCTGGAAGATTTCAAGGCCAATCACGTCTGGTAACTGAAATCCGCGGGCCCGGGAACCATCCGGGCCCTGTTCGCGGCCGCAACGTTTGAGGCTTTACTGATATGGCAGGCGCAAAAGAGATCCGCACCCAGATCAAGAGTATCCAGAATACTCAGAAGATCACCAAGGCGATGGAAATGGTCGCCGCGTCCAAGATGCGCAGAGCGCAGGACCGGATGGCGGCCACCAAGCCGTACGCGGAAAAGATGCGCAACGTGATTGGCCACCTGGCCATGGCGCATCCCGAGTACAAGCATCCGTTCCTGATCGAGCGCGAAGCCAAGCGCGTCGGTTTCATCATCGTGTCCTCGGACCGTGGTCTGTGCGGCGGCCTGAACATCAATCTGTTCAAGCAGGCCGTGCTGGCGATGAAGGAATGGCAGCAGAAGGGTGTCGAGATTGACCTCGTCCTGATCGGTCAGAAGGCCAGCCAGTTCTTCAAGCGCATGGGTGGCAACGTCCTTGGCCAGGTGACCCACCTGGGTGACCGTCCGCACCTGTCCGATCTGATCGGCAGCGTGAAGGTCATGCTCGATGGTTACACCGAAGGCCGGATCGACCGCCTCTTCCTGGTGGAAAACGAGTTCGTCAACACCATGACCCAGAAGCCGCGCGTCAGCACCCTGCTGCCGATCGCCGCCTCCGGGGAAGAAGAGCTCAAGCACCACTGGGATTACATCTACGAACCGGATGCGCAGGATGTCCTCGACGGGCTGCTGATGCGCTACGTGGAATCGCAGGTGTATCAGTCCGTGGTCGAAAACGTTGCCTGTGAAATGGCGGCGCGAATGATTGCTATGAAATCTGCCACCGACAACGCGGGCGAGCTCATTGGCGATCTTAAGCTGGTGTACAACAAGGCACGCCAGGCGGCAATTACCCAAGAAATTTCCGAGATCGTGAGCGGCGCCGCTGCGGTGTAACGCGGTCGGTACTGAATTCGAATTGAGTTAAGAGGATCAGACCATGAGTTCTGGAAACATCGTAGAAATCATCGGCGCGGTGGTAGACGTGGAATTCCCGCGGGATTCCGTGCCCAAGGTCTACGACGCACTGAAAGTCGACGAGATGGGCCTTACCCTGGAAGTCCAGCAGCAGCTGGGCGACGGGATCGTGCGCACCATCGCCATGGGCGCCTCCGACGGCCTGAAGCGTGGTCTGAAGGTGTCCAACACCGGCGCCCCGATCAGCGTGCCGGTCGGTAACGGCACCCTGGGTCGCATCATGGACGTGCTCGGCAACCCGGTGGACGAAGCCGGTCCGGTCGACACCAAGGAGACCTGGCCGATCCACCGCAAGCCGCCGGCCTATGAAGATCAGGCGGCCAGCGTCGAGATCCTCGAAACCGGCGTCAAGGTCATCGACCTCGTCATGCCGATCGCCAAGGGCGGCAAGGTCGGCCTCTTCGGCGGCGCGGGCGTGGGCAAGACCGTTACCCTGATGGAGCTCATCAACAACATCGCCGTGCAGCAGGAAGGTCTTTCCGTGTTCGCGGGCGTCGGTGAGCGTACCCGTGAAGGTAACGACTTCTACTACGAAATGAAGGAAGCCGGCGTTCTGGACAAGGTGGCCATGGTGTACGGCCAGATGAACGAGCCGCCGGGCAACCGTCTGCGCGTGGCGCTCTCCGGTCTGACCATGGCCGAGTACTTCCGTGAGGAAGGCCGCGACGTGCTGATGTTCATCGACAACATCTACCGTTACACTCTGGCCGGTACCGAAGTGTCCGCGCTGCTGGGCCGTATGCCGTCAGCGGTGGGTTACCAGCCGACCCTGGCAGAGGAAATGGGTGTTCTGCAGGAACGCATCACCTCCACCAAGACCGGTTCGATCACCTCCTTCCAGGCCGTTTACGTGCCGGCGGATGACTTGACCGACCCCTCGCCGGCCACCACCTTCGCGCATCTGGACGCGACCCTGGTGCTCTCGCGTAACATCGCCGAGCTGGGTATCTACCCGGCGGTGGATCCGCTGGATTCGACCTCGCGTCAGCTCGATCCGCAGATCATCGGTAACGAGCACTACGAAGTGGCCCGCGGCGTGCAGGGTACCCTGCAGCGCTACAAGGAGCTGAAGGACATCATCGCGATTCTCGGTATGGACGAACTGTCCGAGGAAGACAAGCTGACCGTGGCTCGCGCGCGCAAGATCCAGCGCTACCTGTCGCAGCCGTTCTTCGTCGCCGAAGTCTTCACCGGCGCCCCGGGCAAGTATGTCGGCCTGAAGGACACCATCCGCGGCTTCAAGGCCATCCTGGACGGTGAATACGACCATCTGCCGGAGCAGGCCTTCTACATGGTCGGTCCGATCGAGGAAGCGGTCGAGAAGGCCGAGAAGATGAAGGCCAAGGCCTGATTCCGAGGCTAAACCGAACAGAGGCTAGAATATGGCTATGACCATGCACGTAGACATTGTAAGCGCTGAGGAGTCGATCTTCTCCGGTACTGTCGAAGAGCTCTACGCCCCGGGTGAGATGGGTGAGCTCGGGATCTTCCCGCGCCACACCCAGCTCGTCACGCGTCTGAAGCCTGGCGAAGTCCGTGTGAAGCGGGAAGGTCAGTCGGAACTGGAGCTTTATTTCGTCTCCGGCGGGATTCTCGAGGTTCAGCCGCACGTGGTGACTGTGCTTGCCGACACCGCCGTGCGCGCCAAGGACCTCGACGAGGCCGCCGCCCTGGAAGCGAAGAAGCAGGCCGAAGAGGCCCTCGCCGACAAGAAGGCCGACTTCGACTATGCCAAGGCCCAGACCGAGCTGGCTGAAGCGGTTGCCCAGCTGCGCACGATCCAGAAGATCCGCAAGCAGGGTGGTCAGTAAGCAGCCGGCCTTGTGGCATCAGGCAGCGAAAAGGCAGCTTCGGCTGCCTTTTCTTTTGGTCGTCGGTATGCCATGGACGCACCGTTCCGATACGCCGATAATGACCCCGAGTCTTCGAACCGATCCGCCATGAATCTCGCTGTCGTCATACTCGCCGCCGGACAGGGCACGCGCATGCGCTCCCGGCTGCCCAAGGTGCTGCAGCCGCTTGCCGGCCGCCCGCTGCTCGATCATGTCATCGGGCGTGCCCGTGCGCTCGAGCCGGCCGCTATCCATGTGGTCTACGGCCACGGTGCCGACGCGGTGCAGGCTGCGTTCGCCCACCAGGACGACCTGCTTTGGGAACTCCAGGCCGAGCAGCTCGGCACGGGTCACGCGGTGGCCCAGGCGCTGCCCGGCATCCGGGACGAGGACGTCGTGCTGGTACTGTACGGTGACGTCCCGCTCACGGCCCCGGCCACGCTGGAACGCCTGATCCATGCCCTCGAGGCTCATGCGCTTGCGCTTCTCACGGTCAACCTTGCTGATCCCACGGGGTATGGGCGCATCCTGCGTGATGATGCCGGCGCGGTGGAGCGCATCGTCGAGGAGAAGGATGCCTCCCCCATCGAGCGGCGCATCCATGAGGTGAACACCGGCATCCTCGCCGCGCACGCCGGCGATCTGCGTCGCTGGCTGTCGGCCGTGGATGCGGACAACGCGCAGGGCGAGTACTACCTCACCGACTGTGTCGGCCTGGCCGCGGCCGAGGGCGGCACGGTGCAGGCGCTCGCCTGCCACCACCCCATCGAGGTGATGGGGGTGAACGACAAGGCACAGCTCGCGCGCCTGGAACGCGACTGGCAGCGTCAGCTAGCCCATGAGCTGATGGACGCTGGCGCCACGCTCATCGATCCCGCACGCCTGGACATCCGCGGCAGCGTCGAGGTGGGCCGCGACGTCCTGATCGAGCCCAACGTGCTCTTCGAGGGGCGCGTGGTGCTCGGCGAGGGGGTCGTCGTCGGGCCCGGCTGCGTGCTGCGCGACTGCACCGTCGAGGACGGCACGCGGATCGACGCCCACTGCGTGATCGACCAGGCGCACATCGGACCGGAGTGCCGTATCGGTCCCTTTGCGCGCATCCGCCCCGAGACGCGACTGGCCGGCCATGCCCATGTCGGCAATTTCGTCGAGATCAAGAAGTCCGAGATCGGGGAAGGCAGCAAGATCAATCACCTGAGCTATGTCGGCGACAGCCGTGTGGGCGCACGCGTCAACATCGGCGCGGGTACCATCACCTGCAACTACGATGGCGCCCGCAAGCATCGCACCGTGATCGGCGACGACGCCTTCATCGGTTCAGACACCCAGCTGGTTGCCCCGGTGACGGTCGGGCGCGGTGCCACCATCGGCGCCGGATCGACCATCACCCGCGATGCCCCCGAGGACGCGCTCACCCTGAGTCGGGCGAAGCAGCTTACCCTCAAGGGCTGGCAACGGCCCAGCAAGCAGGACAAGGACTAGACCATGTGCGGAATCGTCGGTGCCGTCGCCCAGCGCGACGTGGCCCCCATCCTGCTCGAAGGCCTGCGGCGTCTCGAGTACCGCGGCTATGACTCCGCCGGTATGGCCGTGCTCGGTGCCGATGGCCCCTTCGCACGGCACCGCCGCGTCGGCAAGGTGGCGGAACTGGCCGAGGCGTTGTCCACCGCGCCGCTGCCCGGCAGTACCGGCGTGGCGCATACCCGCTGGGCCACCCACGGCGTGCCCACCGAGCGCAACGCCCACCCGCACATCTGCAACGACCGCGTCGCCGTGGTCCACAACGGCATCATCGAGAACCACGCCGAACTGCGCGCGCGCCAGCTCGAACAGGGCTATCGATTCACATCCGACACGGACACCGAGGTGGTCGCCCACCAGGTGGTGCATTACCTCGATCAGGGCCTCGACCTGCTCGCGGCCGTGGCGCGTGCCGCGGCTGACCTCAAGGGGGCCTATGCCCTGGGCGTGGTTCACGTCGAGGAGCCCGGCCGCCTGGTCGCCGCGCGCCATGGCAGCCCGCTGGTGCTCGGTGTGGGTATCGGCGAGAACTTCATCGCCTCTGACGTGCAAGCCCTCCTGCCCGTCACCCAGCGTTTCATCTACCTGGAGAATGGGGACATCGCCGACGTGCGCCGCGACGCCGTGCAGGTCTACGACCAGGCCCTCGCCCCCGTGTCCCGGCCGGTGCGGGAGACGCAGCTCACCGCCCAGGCCGCCGACCGCGGTGCCTACCGGCATTACATGCTCAAGGAGATCTTCGAGCAGCCGCGCGCCATCGCGGACACCCTGGAGGGGCGCATCGTCGACGGCCGCATCCCGGATGCCATCCTCGGACCCGGGGCCGACGCCCTGCTCGACCAGGTGCGTGCGGTGCAGATCGTGGCCTGCGGCACCAGCTACCATGCCGGACTCGTCGCCCGCTACTGGTTCGAGGCCGTGGCCGGCGTGCCGTGCCAGGTCGAGGTCGCCAGCGAGTTTCGTTACCGCTCCCACGTCGTGCAGGACGGAACCCTGTTCATCACCATCTCCCAGTCGGGCGAGACCGCCGACACGCTGGCCGCGCTGCTCGATACCCGGGGGCAGGGTTATCTCGGCTCCGTGGCCATCTGCAACGTACCCGAAAGCTCGCTGGTGCGCGAATCGGACTACGCCCTGATGACGCACGCCGGCCCGGAGATCGGGGTGGCGTCGACGAAGGCCTTTACCACCCAGCTCGTCGCCCTGCTCCTGCTGGTGCTCATCGTGGGCCGCCGCCACCGCCTCGCCGCCGACGAGGAGCAGCGCCTGGTGCGCGAACTCGAGGCCGTGCCGGGCCGCATCGAGGCCGTGCTCCAGCTCGACCCGGCCATCGAGGAATTCGCACGCCACTTCGCCCAGCGCCACCATGCACTGTTTCTCGGGCGTGGCACCCAGTACCCGGTGGCCATGGAGGGGGCGCTCAAGCTCAAGGAGATCTCCTACATCCACGCCGAGGCCTATCCTGCCGGCGAACTCAAGCACGGTCCGCTCGCGCTGGTCGACGAGGAGATGCCGGTGATCGCCGTGGCGCCCTCGGGCGAGCTGCTGGAAAAGCTCCTGTCGAATCTCGAGGAGGTGCGCGCACGCGGCGGCGAGCTGCTGGTCTTTGCCGACCAGCGCGGCGCGTTTCGTGGCCGCGACGGCATCGCGGTGCTCGACGTGGTCCCCGTGGAGGAGACCACGGCGCCGATCGTCTACACCGTGCCGCTGCAGCTGCTGGCCTACCACACGGCGGTGATGAAGGGCACCGACGTTGACCAGCCGCGTAACCTCGCCAAGTCCGTCACCGTCGAGTAATTCCCAGCGCCCCGCTGGGGCTTTGTTGTGCAGGCCCCTTGACTCGTGTACCTTTAGCGCGCGAAAAATCTGGTGCTTTGAGGTATCCGAGATGGAAAAGACTGAACTGAACAAACGCTGCGTCGAGCTGTACAACCACCCGCGTGTGCGCAACATGATGTGGAACGCCCGCATGTTCTGGGACTTCGGCCGCAAGCTGAACCCGACGAACGAGGAGCTGACCACCCCGCGCGTCGACCTCTGCGAGCTGGAGGTCATGCTCTCCGCCGCCGCCTGGAGCGAGTCCCAGTGCGCCGCCGACCTCAACAGCCGCAACCCGGGCCGTGCCGACTTCATCCGTCGCGCCGTCCAGAGCGGTCAGCGTCCGGTCCTGGCGCGCGTCGCCTGATCGGCTCGCCATTCGGCGGGAACGTCGCATAAAAAAACCGGGCCATGGCCCGGTTTTTTTATGCCTGTCATGCAGGAGGGGGTCAGTCCCTGGTCGGGCGTTGCAGCGGCCCTTCCACCTCGGCGCGCTTGCCCGCGCCGGCGAGTTTCTCGATCAGATCGAGGGCGAAGTCCATAGCCGTGCCTGGACCCCGGGAGGTCACAATCAGCCCGTCCGTCTCTACCGCGTTCTGCGTAAGCGTCGTGTCCGGCAGGTCCAGCGCATCCAGCACGCCCGGGAAGCTGGTCGCCCGACGTCCCTGGAGCAGCCCCGCGCTGGCCAGTACCTTGGGTGCCGCACAGATCGCGCCGACATACCGCCCGGTAGCCGCCATCTGCCGTACCAGGGTCTGGATGCGGGGGTCCGCCTCGAGGTGATCCGATCCCGGCTGTCCGCCGGGCAGCACCACCATGTCGAACTCGCGCCCGAGCACCGCGTCCAGTTCCGCGTCCGGCATCAGCACCGTACCGCGCGAGGCCGTCACCGGTCCGGCCACCAGCCCCGCCGTGACGACCTCGATGCCGGCGCGGCGCAGGAGGTCAATGATCGTGACGGCTTCTAGTTCCTCGCAGCCGTCGGCGAGGGGGACAAGGACGCTTGCCATACCTGCCTCCTATCACGAATGTCGAGCAGCTCGCTAACCGGCACCAGTTCGATGCCCAGGGCATCGAGCTCGCCCAGCCGGGCCTCCAGCACCTCAAGCGTCGCCCCGTAGGGGTGACCGATGCCGACGGCCACGCCCCGGCGCAGGGCGACCTGAATCAGGTGGTCGAACTGGCGTTCCACAAAGGCCGCATCATCGGGCTCGCTATCGAGAAACACGTCGCGATCCACCGTCGGCACGCGCCGCTCCAGCGCCACGCGCATTGCCACCGACTCGGCCGTGGTACGGCTGTCGACGAAGTACAGATCGCCGCGATCGGCCAGCACCTGCATCAGCCAGTCCATGTGCCCGGGATGCCGCGTGAGCAGGCTGCCCATGTGGTTGTTGACGCCCCGCACGTGCGGCACCGCGGCCAGTCCTGTCTCCAGCGCGCGCTTCACCGCCTGTTCCGACATGTCCATGGTCACCCCGCCCGGACCCAGTGGCCGTTCATGTACCGCCTGCATCGGCAGGTGCAGCATCACTTCCTTGCCGCGTTCATGGGCCATGGTGGCGATCTGCGCCGCGAACGGGGTGTCCGGCAACACCGCGTAGGTGACCGGACCCGGCAGCGCCAGGCTGCGCAGCCCCGCCTCGCGCTGGTAACCCAGGTCATCGAGGATGAGCGCGATAACCGGGTGCTGATGGGGCGGCTCGTCGGCCACCGCCGCGCCCGCGCCGAGGGCAGCGAACAGCAGCATCAGCCACTGCATCGGCCGCATCGTGTCAGCCTCGCTGCTTCACGATACTCAGGCCCTTGAGCAGGTTAAGCGCCTCGAACAGCTGGTAGTCGCGCTGCGCCAGCGGCTGCTCTTCGGTCTTCTTGACTGCCTCTTCGCCCTCGGGCGTCTTCTGCCCGTTCTCCAGGTGACGCGAGAGGTCCGCCTCCGTCAGGGGCCGGAAACCGCCACCTTCGGACTCTGCCACGCGCAGCGGCTCCACGATGATGTCCGGCTTGATGCCGTCGGCCTGGATCGAGCGACCGTTGGGCGTGTAGTAGCGTGCCGTCGTCAGTTTGAGGGCAGTGTCCTGCGTCAGCTGCAGGATCGTCTGTACCGATCCCTTGCCGAAGGTCTTGGTGCCCATGATGAGCGCGCGCTCGTGATCCTGCAGAGCACCCGCCACGATCTCGGAGGCCGACGCGGAACCCTCGTTCACCAGCACAACGATCGGGGCGCCGTCGGCGACGTCACCCGGGCTGGCCGAATAGCGCAGCCTGGAATCCTCGATGCGGCCCTCGGTGTAGACGATGAGGCCCGACTCGAGGAAGGCGTCGGAGACGCCCACGGCGCCGTTGAGCACGCCGCCCGGGTTGTTGCGCAGGTCGAGCACCAGACCCTTGAGGCGACCGTCGCTCTCGGCCTTCAGTTTCTGCACCGCATCCACCAGGTCCCGCGTGGTGCGCGACTGGAAGTTGGTGATGCGCAGGTAGCCGAAGCCCGGCTCCAGGCTGTGGCTCTTGACGCTCTTCACCTGGATGATGTCGCGCTTGATGCTGATCTCCAGCGGCCTGTCGGCCCCTTCGCGCACGATGGTCAGGGTGATGGAGGTGCCCTTCTTGCCGCGCATCAGCTTCACCGCCTCGTTGAGCGACATGCCCTTCACCGGCTTGTCGTCCAGACGGATGATCAGGTCGCCGGCGCGCACCCCGGCGCGCTGCGCCGGGGTGTCGTCGATGGGCGCGATCACCTTGACGAAGCCGTCTTCCATGCCCACTTCGATGCCCAGCCCGCCGAACTCGCCGGAGGTGCCAATCTGCAGCTCCTTGAACTCTTCCTCGCCGAGGTAATCGGAGTGCGGATCCAGCCCCGTGAGCATGCCGCGGATGGCGTTCTCCAGCAGTTCCTTGTCGTCGACGTCCTCGACGTAATCGCGCTTGATGCGACCGTAGACCTCGGTCAGCTTGCGCAACTCTTCCAGCGGCAGGGCATCCGGCTGCGTGGCGGCGCGCGTGTCGCGCTCGGCGAACACGCTGAGCGTCATGCTCAGCGACACACCCAGCAGCAGGCCCATGAGCAGGCCGAATCCAAGGCGGTATTTGGCTTTCATCAATCTCTCCAGAAACGTGGCGGGGGTTTCGCGCCCTGAGGGTGGTATCTTAGCATTCAATGGCATTGGACCAACCCGGCATGAATTAATTCGTCTGCGCCGCGACTGACTGGCTGCACCACTGCGCGGGATTCACCGGCTTGCCCTGGTGGCGGATCTCGAAGTAGACGCCGGCCGTGTCATGGCCGCCGCTACGGCCCGCCGCGCCGATCACCTGGCCGGGCTCCACCCAGTCGCCGACCGAGGCGTACAGGCTCTGGTTGTACCCGTACAGGCTCATGTAGCCGTCGCCATGATCGACGATGACCAGCAGGCCGAAGCCGCGCATCCAGTCGGCGAAGGCGACGCGCCCGTGGGAGATGGCCCGCACCTGGCGCCCCTCGGGCGCGGTGATCAGCACGCCCTGCCAGCGCAGGCTGGCGCCGGTGTGACCGCGCTCCTCGCCGAAGCGCGCCTTGATCTGGCCGTCGGCCGGCCAGGGCAGGCGCCCCTTGAGCGTGGTGAACGGGCGCATGACGCCGTCGTTCGGAATGTCCTCCAGTACACGTGCCAGCTTCGCCAGCAGGGCCTTGAGCTGCTCCTCGTCCTCGCGCAGCGACGTCAGACGCTGGTCGCTGGAAAGGATCTCGGCCCGCAGTTTGGCCAGCACCTCGCCGCGCTCCTGCTTGCCCGCCAGCAGCGCGTCCTGTCGCTGTTGCTGCGTCTTACGCGCCGCTTCCAGCGCCTGTGTCTGCTGGTCGATCTCGGCCTCGGTGCGCCGCAGGTCCGTGAGCGTGGATTCCACGGCATCGATGCGCTCGAGCCGGGCCGTCTGCAGGAATTCGTAGTAGGCGAGCACCCGGCCGACTGCCGCCGGGTCTTCCTGATTTAGCAGCAGCTTGATCTGCGCCTGGCGCCCGCCCGCATAGGCCGCGCGAACCTGGCGCGCGAGCAGGTCGCGCTGTTCGGCCAGCGCATCGAGCTGGTCCCGGCGGGTGGCACGCAGGCCGTCCAGCCGCGCCTGGGTGCGGGCGAGCTGCGCGTCGATGTCCCGCAGCTCCCGGCTGCCGCGCCCAATCTCGCCTTCGATGCGGCGCAGCTCGCGTTCCAGCTTGCCCTGTTTGCCGCGCGCGGACTCCAGGCGTTCCTGCACGCGGGTGATCTCGGTCTGCAGCGCCTTGAGCCGTTGGGCCGCCTTCGCCTGCTCATCGGCCAGCGCCGGCGGGGCCAGCAGGACGGCGAGCAAAAACGGCAGAATGTGGCCAAGCAGTCGGGGAGTCACGCGAACGCGTCCATAATCATGGGCTAGGCGCATTTTAGCCCGCCGGCACAGCAACTTGGAAAGTCGAACAGGACATCGGGCGCTTCCCTTCTGATGGCTCAACGTATTATTGTATAATGCATTGCTAATTTACATGTGTTCCGTTTCATGACCGAGGCCGCGATCTTGACCACTTTAACGCCCCAACTGATGACTCGCGAAGAGGACATCGAGCGCGCGTCCCGTTCGCTCAAGGCCATGTCCCATCCCCTGCGTCTGAAGATCCTCTGCACCCTCGGCGAGCGCGAGGTCAGTGTACAGGAGATCGTGGAAAACGTCGGGACCTCGCAGAGCAACATCTCCCAGCACCTGGCCATCCTGCGCGACAAGGGCATCCTCGCTTCGCGCAAGGACGCCAACCGTGTCTACTACCGTGTTGGCGACGCACGCACGCTGCGCCTGATCGGCATGATGCAGGAAGTGTTCTGCACCCAGGGCTGAGCCGGCGCCTCCCTTAAACCGGCCAGACGCGGTATGATCCCCCGTCCGGCACGGCCATCGCGCCTGTCGGCCACGATCACAACCCAGGCCCGAAGCGGTATCGCACATGGACCAGTACCTCGAATTCATAAGTAATCATCCCCTGCTCTTCCTGGCCCTCGCGGCCGTGATCGCCATGCTGATCTGGACCGAGCTGCGCCGTTTCACGGTCGGCTACCAGATCATCACGCCCAATGACGCCGTTCGCCTCATGAACCAGGGGGATGCCCTGATCCTCGACGTGCGCGAAGACAACGAGGTGCGCCAGGGCTTCATCGAGGGCGCCAAGCACATTCCGCTGGGCGTACTCGCCAAACGCATCGACGAGATCTCGGGCAGCAAGGGCAAGCCGGTCATCGCCTATTGCCGCAGCGGGAACCGCTCGGCCTCGGCCTGCTCCATCCTCACCAAGGCCGGCTTCGAGAACGTTCACAACCTCAAGGGCGGTGTGATGGCCTGGAGCCAGGCGAATCTGCCGCTGAAAAAAAAGAAATGAGTGCCCAGCCCAAGGTGGTGATGTACGCCACGGCCTTCTGCCCCTACTGCATGTGGGCGCGCCAGCTGTTCGAGAAGAAGGGCGTGAACTACGAGGAAGTGCGCGTGGACAAGGAGCCGGGGCGTCGCGGCGAGATGGAAGCGCGCAGCGGCCGCACCAGCGTGCCGCAGATCTTCATCGGTGACTTCCACGTGGGCGGTTTCGACGACATGGCCGCGCTGGATCGTGCCGGCGAGCTGGACGGCCTGCTGGGACGGGACGCCGCGGGATGAGCGAGCCGCTGCACGTCGTCTGCCCGCACTGCGGCCGGACCAATCGCGTGCCGGCTGACCGCCTCGCCGCTGCCCCGACCTGTGGCGCCTGCAAGCAACCCCTCTTTACCGGCCGCCCGGCCGAGGTGGACGCCGCCGGCCTCCAGACCCAGATCGGTCGCAGCGATCTCCCGGTGCTGGTGGACTTCTGGGCCCCCTGGTGCGCACCGTGCCGCATGATGGCCCCGGCCTTCGCCCAGGTGGCCGGGCAGTTCGAGCCGCACCTGCGTTGCCTCAAGCTCAATACCGAGGATCATCCCGACGGTGCCGCCCCCTTCGGCATCCGCGGCATACCCACGCTGATCCTGTTCAGGGGCGGGCGCGAGGCCGCGCGCGTGTCCGGGGCCATGGATGTGCGGCGCCTGGCCGACTGGGTGCGCCAGTCCCTGTAGCGGCAGCGCATTTGATCCCCGCCGGACCAGTCCCTATCATTCTCGCCATTCGCCGGTGTGCCGTGCGCGCCGTTCATCCCGTCACGTACCCATAGAGAATCACCATGACCGATCAGGACCAGACCCCGGCTGCCGCCGGCAGCGAGCAGGCCCCCGCCTTCGGCCTGCAGAAGATCTACCTCAAGGACGTCTCCTTCGAGTCGCCCAACGCCCCGGCCGTCTACCTGGCCGAGTGGAAGCCCGAACACCAGGTACAGCTCACCACCGAGGTCCGCCCGCTGGAGGACGACAACCACGAGGTGGTACTCAACATCACCGTCACCGTAAAGAACGGCGAGACTACCGCCTACCTGGTCGAGATCAAGCAGGCCGGCATCTTCCTGGTGCGTAACTACAGCGACGAGCAGAAAGGCCCGCTGCTGGGCAGCCTGGCCCCGGCCACTCTCTTCCCCTATGCCCGCGAGGCCATCGCCAACCTGGTGCAGAAGGGCGGCTTCCCCGAACTGGTGCTACAGCCGATCAACTTCGACGCCCTGTTCGCCCAGCACGTCAAGCGCGCGCAGGAACAGGCGGCGGCGCAGGCTTCGCACTGAGGGGGCGGGCGTGAGCGGCACGGATCGCGAACGCACCATCGCCGTGTTCGGCGCCGGCTCCTGGGGGACGGCGCTGGCCATCCAGCTCGCGCGCAACGGCTACCGCACCCTGCTGTGGGGGCGTGACGCGGAGAAGATGGCACGCATGCGCGCCGAGCGCTGCAACGCCCGCTACCTGCCGGGCGTGCCCCTACCGGATGGACTCGAGCCCACCGGCGACCTCGCCGGGACGCTGGACCAGGCGGACCGGCTGCTGGTGGTGGTGCCGAGCGAAGGGTTTCGCCACTTCCTGCGCGACGTGGTGCCGCACCTGCACCCGGGTATCCGCCTGGTGTGGGCGACCAAGGGCCTGGAGACCGAGACCGGCAAGTTCCTGCATGAGATCGTGGCCGAGGAGATCGGGCCCGAGGTCCCCTGCGGCGTGATCTCCGGGCCCTCGTTCGCCAGGGAGGTGGCGCGCGGCCTGCCCACCGCCGTGACCGTCGCCTCGCGCCACGCGGGCTTCGTCGACGAAGTGGTCACCTGGTTTCACAGCGATACCTTTCGGGTCTATACCAGTGAAGACATCGCCGGCGTGGAACTCGGCGGCGCGCTGAAGAATGTCCTGGCCGTCGCCGCGGGCATCTCGGATGGGCTGGGCTTCGGCGCGAACGCGCGCGCGGCCATCATCACCCGCGGGCTGGCCGAGCTGATGCGCCTGGGCGACCGCGCCGGGGCCCAGCGAGAGACCCTGATGGGACTGTCGGGGCTCGGCGACCTGGTGCTGACCTGCACCGACGACCAGTCGCGCAACCGGCGCCTGGGCCTGGCGCTCGGCGCCGGCAAGGACTTCGACGCTGCCGTGGCCGAGATCGGCCAGGTGGTGGAGGGGGCCAAGAGTGCGCGGGTGGTGATGCGCAAGGCCAGTGAGCTCGACGTGGAGATGCCGATCTGCCAGCAGGTGCATCGCATCCTCTATGAGGGCCACGCCCCGGGGCGGGCCGTGGCTGAGTTGCTCGGGCGCGACCTCAAGCCGGAAATGGTGTAGGCCGGACTACGCCCCGGCAAACCCCTGCTGGCGCCAGGCCTCGAAGACGATGACCGCGGCCGCGTTGGAGAGGTTGAGGCTGCGGTTGCCCGGCACCATGGGAATGCGAATCGTGGGCGCCTCGGGGCCGTGGTCCAGGAGCGCCTCCGGCAGGCCGCGGGTCTCGGGGCCGAACAGGAAGGCGTCGCCCGGACGGTAGGCGGGGGTCGTGTAGGTCGCCGTGCCGCGGGTGGAACAGGCGAACACGCGGGCCGCGCCGATCCTGGTGCGGCAGGCGGCGAAGTCGTCGTGCACGGCCACGCGCGCCCACTCGCGGTAGTCGAGCCCGGCGCGGCGCAGCTTGCTGTCATCGAGGTCGAAACCCAGCGGGCGCACCAGGTGAAGCTGGCTGCCCGTATTCGCGCACAGGCGCATAATGTTCCCCGTGTTCGGGGGGATTTCCGGTTGATAGAGGATGACGTGAAACATGGCGGATGACCTGTCCCGCAACACGAACCCGCTCGCGGTCGAGTTCTGCGGTCTGCAACTGAATAGCCCGCTGGTGCTGCTGTCGGGCTGCGTGGGGTTCGGCGAAGAATATACGCGCGTGGAGGGCTTTTCCAACCGCGACGTCGGCGCCGTCTGCCTCAAGGGCACCACCCTGGAGCCGCGCCTGGGCAACCGCCCGCACCGCGTCTACGAGACGCCGGACGGCATGCTCAACGCCATCGGCCTGCAGAACCCGGGCACCCACCACGTGGTGAACGAGATCCTGCCGACCCTGAACTTCGACGAGACGCGTTTCATCGCCAACGTCTCGGGCTCCACGGTGGAGGAGTACTACGAGGTCACCCGGCTGTTCGACGACTCGCCCATCGACGCCATCGAGATCAACATCTCTTGCCCGAACGTGAAGGAAGGCGGGGTGGCCTTCGGCAATAACCCGGATATGTCCGCGCGCGTGGTCGAGGCCTGCCGCAAGGCGACCGGCAAGCCGCTCATCACCAAGCTCTCGCCCAACCAGACCGACATCGCCGAGAACGCCCGGCGCTGCATCGAGGCCGGCACCGACGGCTTCGCCGTGATCAACACCCTGATGGGCATGGCCATCGACATCGAGTCGCGCGCGCCCGTCATCGGCAACAACCAGGGCGGGCTCTCGGGTCCGGCCATCAAGCCCATCGCCCTGCTCAAGGTGCACCAGGTCCACCAGGTGGCGCGTGCGCATGGCATCCCCATCATCGGCCAGGGCGGCGTGCTTACCGCCGAGGACGCCATCGAGTTCCTCATTGCCGGGGCGACGACCGTGGGCGTGGGTACCGCGCTGTTCTATGACCCGTTGGTGTGCAAGAAGATCAATGCCGGCGTCCGCCGCTACCTGGAGCGCCACAACCTGACCAGCGTCGCCCAGCTCACCGGCACGCTGCGGCTCAACGACAACACGCGCGCCTGCGGCTGATCCGAATCAGATTTCACATTGTTTGTGAATTCCTTATATTGATTATTTCACCCGACTTCGATATCGTTCACCGCCATAACCATCATAAAAAACATAGTTAGACCGTGATCTTCTTCACGGTTCTGGACGATGCAAGACGGGATTGAAGATGGGGCGTTCGCTTCTGGCTCGCCTCCAGGGTGGTGCGCGGCCCGTGAACCGGGTCGGACTGAGCATGGATGCGCAGGTGGCCACGCTGGTCCACCTGCCGATGTCGGGGGCCGCGAGGCCGCTGGCGGCGGCGCTGCGTACCCTGGAGATGACCCCCCAAAGGACGCTGGCCGATGCCCTCGGTCAGGCCGTGGGCGAACTGCATCTGCGCAACACGCCCTGCACCCTCACGCTCTCCCCGGGCGAATACCAGACCTTTCAGATCGACCGGCCGCCGGTCGAGCCCGATGAGCTCGTCGCCGCAGCGCGCTGGCGGGTACGCGATCTGCTCGACTACCCGCTGGACGAGGCCATCATCGATGTCTTCGAGGTCCCGGGCCAGTCCCAGCGCGGGCGGGCACCGGCCGTGATGGTGGTGGCCGCCCGCCAGGGGCTGCTGCGCCAGCGGCTGGACCTGATCGAGGCCGCCGGCCTGCGGCCCGATCGCATCGACATCGCAGAGCTGGCGCTGCGCAATCTGCTCGCGCGCCTCGGCGGGCCGGACGAGACCCTGGTCACCCTCTATCTCGCCAACCACCGTGGCCTGATCCTCATTACGCGGGGCGAACGGCTGTATGTCGCGCGCGGGGTCGACTACGGCCTGGACGAGGTCCGCGACGCACTCGCCCCCGCTGTCGACGGCAACCTCGCCGTGGCGGGTTCCGCCGAGGCCTTCTGCGAGCGGGTCGCGCTCGAGGTGCAGCGCACCCTGGACTATTTCGAGCGCCACTTCGGCCTGGAAGCCGCACGACGCCTGCTGCTGGCCCCGGCCCTGTCCGGGGTCGATGCGCTGGCGACCCAGGTCGGCAGCAGCCTGGGCCTGTCGGCCGAGGTGCTTTCCACCGATACCCTGGTCGGCCTGGATACCGCGTCGGGTATCACGGCCCCCGGCATCATCGCCCTGGGCGGCGCACTGCGCCTGCCGACCGGAGGTGGGGCATGAGGCAGGAGATCAACCTCTACCGCGACGCCCTGCGGCCGGTGAGCCTGATCCTGCCGGCCCGCACCATGCTGGCCCTGCTCGCCGGCCTGCTGTTGCTGTTGCTGTTGCTCTGGGCCGGACTCGCCGTCCGTACCTGGGGCGCGGAACAGGCGCTGGCCGAGCAGCGCGAACGCCTGGCGCGGCAGCAGGTGGAGGTCTCCCGTGTCAGCGAACAGCTGGCCCAGCGCGTGAAGAGCCCGGTACTGGAACAGCAGGTGCAGCGTCTCGAGCGCGAGCTCCGCCTCAAGCGCCGCCTGCTCGCCATGGTCTCGGGCGAGAGCCAGGGCAACACCGAGGGCTTTTCCGCCGCCCTGGCGGGCCTCGGCCGACACCAGCGAGATGGCCTGTGGCTCACGCATATCGCCTTCAGCCGCGGCGGGGCCGGCCTGCGCCTGCAGGGCGCCACCCTCGATGCCCGCGAGCTGCCCGCCTACCTGCAGGCGCTGGCCGCCGAGCCCGCGTACGTCGGCCGAGAGTTCGGGACCTTCTGGCTGCGCCGACCGGAGCCGGCGGCCGGGGGCCGCCTCGATTTCGTGGTCAGCACGCATTGCGATGCCGACGACTGCCTGCAGGAGGCCCGCCGATGAAGGCACGCCTCCTCGCACTCATGGCCCGCATCGACGGCCTGCAGACGCGCGAGCGCGTGCTGGTGTTCGCCGCCGCCGTGGTCATCCTGGGCGGGCTGATGCTTAGCCTCCTGGTCACGCCGGCCCAGCAGCACCTGGCGGAGGTCCAGCGCCAGGTCGAGCGCAGCGACACCCAGGTTCGCGAACTGCAAATACAGCTCGACGAGCTGGCGCGCCGCGCCGCCGCCGATCCCGACGAGGACAACCGTCGCACCCTGGCCCACCTGCAGGAGCAGATCATTGGGGTCGACGCGCAGTTGCGTGACCGCACCCTGGAGTTCATCTCGCCAGCGCAGATGGCGCGCGTGGTGGAGGACCTGGTGATCCGTACCCGCGGCCTTGAGCTGGTGGCCGTGCAGAGCGAGGCGGCCACCGTGGTCGAAGGCCTGGTCGAGCGCGGGGATGTCGCCGAGGACGCCCCTCGCATCTACCGCCACGGCCTCGCCGTGGAACTGCGCGGCAGCTATCACGGCGTGCTCGAGTATGCGCGTGCGCTGGAGGGTCTGCCGTGGAAACTGTTCTGGGACGAGCTGGCCCTGGAGACGGACACCTACCCGCAGGCGCGCATACGCCTGCGCCTTTACACCCTCAGCCTGAGCGAGGCCTGGATCGGTGTCTAGCCAACGTTTCATCGTCGCCCTGCTGGCCCTGGCGGCGCTGCCGCTGGTGGCCGCCGGCGAGGACATCCGCGACCCCATGCGCCCGCCGGCCAGCGCCGTGGCGGCGCCGGCCACCGCCATGCACTGGACGCTGCATTCCACTGCCGTCAGCGGCGGTCAGCGCAGCGCCGTGGTGAACGGGCAGGTGGTCGCCGTGGGCGATGCCGTCCAGGGCGCCCGGGTACTCGACATCCGCCAGAGCAGCGTGCGTCTGGCCACGGCGCAGGGTGAGATCACCCTGCGACTTCCGGTTTACGAGATCAAGAAAGGTGCGCGTTAAGCGATGACGTCCAAACGACTGGTAATCCCCGGCCTGCTGGCCCTGGCCGCCCTGCTCGCGGGCTGCGAACAGGCCCCCGTGAAGCCGACGGAGACGGCGGATACGCCCCGCCAGCAGCTCGTCGACGAACTGGATCGGGCGGTTGCCGCCGTCCCGGCCCCGGTGGCCCCGCCGCCGTCGGTGGCCGACGAACTGCTGCCGCCCATGGCCACCGGTCTGCCCGCCCGCGCGCCGACCGAGCCGCGTTTCGACATCGACGTCAACCAGGCTCCCGCGCGCGCCTTCTTCATGAGCCTGGTCAAGGGCACGCCGCACAACATGATGGTGCACCCGGACGTGGAAGGCAGCATCAGCCTGACGCTGACCCGTGTCACCGTACCCGAGGTGATGGAGCTGGTGCGCCGGGTCTACGGCTACGAGTACGAGGCCGCGGGCACGGGCTTCATCGTCATGCCCGCGCGCCTGCAGTCCCGCATCTTCTATGTGGACTACCTGCACCTGCAGCGCCTCGGCGAGTCCAATACCCGCATCAGCAGCGGCCAGCTCACCGAGGGCGGCAACGCCCGCGATACCGGCAGCGCGGTCGTCACCGGTGGCGGCGACCAGGTGGTGGAATCCTTCGGCAGCCGCGTGAAGACCAGTTCCGCCTCCGACGTCTGGAGCGAACTGGGTCATACCATCCGCACCCTGGTCGGGGAGGCGGAGGGTCGCAGCGTGATCGTGAGCCCCCAGGCCAACATGGTGGTGGTGCGCGCCATGCCCTCCGAACTGCGCGAGGTGGAGGAATTCCTCGCCGGCGCCCAGGGCACGCTGCAGCGCCAGGTGATCCTGGAGGCCAAGATCCTCGAGGTCACGCTCAGCGAGGGCTTCCAGGCGGGCATCAACTGGGCCGGGCTGGGTGAGAACAGCAGTGGTGACTCCATCCTCCTCGGCCAGACCGGCGGCGGCACCATCTTCGGCACCGAAAACGGCGGCGTCTCGGAGATCGCCGGGCAGACCGGCAACCTCGACCCGAACAACCTCAGCATGGTCAGCAGCGCTCTGACCTCGGCCTTCGGCGGCGTGTTCACCATGGCCCTGCAGGCCGGCGACTTCACGGCCTTCATCGAGCTGCTGGAATCCCAGGGCGACGTGCAGGTGCTGTCCAGTCCGCGCGTGTCCACGGTGAACAACCAGAAGGC
>DSBO01000014.1 GCA_011046015.1 Thioalkalivibrio sp.
GCCTCGCAGAACGCGGCGCACGTGCGCGAGCTGGCCGAGCAACTCGGTCAGACCGTCACCGCCCTGGAGCGCGCCGCCGAACTGGCGGATGCCCGCATGCGGCGCGCAATCGTGCTGAGCCTAGTGGCCATGGGCCTGTCCGTCGCGTCGATGCTGCTGATCCTGTTCGGTTAAGGCTCGCCACGAGCATGGGGGCAAGACGGGCCCGGCGGGAACGCTCCGGAACCACGCCGGTCTCATAACGGACGGGCGCGCCGGCTGGGGGCTGTGCATTTGCACGGCGACGCCGGAAGGGCCGGATGCCCGAATCCAGAAGCGATCCGCTTTCGTGGGCGGTCGCGCCGACCATTACCCGGGAATGCAGGCAGAATGAAAAAAATCGTCATCGCCGCCGTGATTCTGATCGTTGCGGCCGGCGCCTGGTACTTCCAGGCCAAATCCAGCAAGCCGGCCGGCGCCAAGCGCGGCGGGCCGGTGCCGGTGGTGGTGGCCCCCGTGGTGCGTGATACCTTCGCCACCACGGTGCAGGCGGTGGGCACGGCGCGCGCCAACGAGTCGGTGGATATCACCGCCAAGGTCACCGAGACGGTGGACAGCCTCAACTTCGAGGACGGTCAGCAGGTGCAGACTGGCGACCTGCTGGTGCAGCTCTCCAGCGACCGGCAGCGCGCCGAGCTCGAGATCGCCAGGGTGAACCTCGCGGAGCAGGAGCGCGAGTACAAGCGCCTGTCCGGTCTCGTGCAGCAGCGCGCCATTCCCCAGTCGCAGCTCGATACCCAGCTTTCCCGCCTCGAATCCGCCCGCGCCCAGCTTGCGGCGGCGCAGACCAGCGTGGCCGACCGGCGCATCCTCGCCCCCTTCGACGGCGTGCTGGGACTGCGCCGGGTGAGCCCGGGCTCGCTGGTCTCGCCCGGCACCGTGCTGGTGACGCTGGACGATACCGATCCCATCAAGCTGGATTTCACGGTCTCCGAGGTGTTCTTCCCGGCCCTGATGCCGGGGCTCGAGATCGTCGCCCGCAGCGCGGCCTATCGTGATGCGCCCGTTGCCGGCCAGGTGGTCAGCGTGGACTCGCGCGTCGACCCGGTGACCCGCGCCATCGCGGTGCGCGCGCACCTGCCCAACCCCGAGGGGCGCCTGCGCCCGGGCATGCTGATGACCGTGCGCCTTCAGACCGACGAGCGCGAGGCGCTGGTGATCCCCGAATCGGCGCTGGTGCCGCTGGAGGACCGCCAGTACGTTTTCCTGATCGACGAGGCGAACACGGCCCGGCGCGTGGAAGTGGAGATCGGCCGGCGCCGACCGGGCGAGGTGGAGATCCTCGATGGTCTCAGTGAAGGCGACCGCGTGGTGACCGAGGGCACGATCCGGCTACGGCCCGGTGCCGAGGTGCGGGTGATGCGGGAGGCCGGTGCGACCGGTTGATGTCCCATGCTGATCACCGATGTTGCCGTCAAACGCCCCGTCTTCGCGACGGTCATCAGCCTGCTGCTGGTGGCCTTCGGCCTGATCAGCTTCGATCGCCTGCCGCTGCGTGAGTACCCGGACGTCGACCCGCCCATCGTCTCCATCGAAACGACCTATCCCGGCGCCTCGGCCGCCGTGGTAGAGACCAAGATCACCCAGCTGATCGAGGACCGCGTGAGCGGCATCGAGGGCATTCGCACCATCACCTCGCAAAGCCGCGACGGGCAGTCCTCCATCACCATCGAGTTCACCCTGGACCGCGACATCGACGCCGCCGCCAACGACGTGCGCGAGCGGCTCTCGCGCGTGCTCGACAACATCCCGGACGAGGCCGACCCGCCCGAGATCTTCAAGGTGGACTCGAACACGGGCGTGATCATGTGGCTCAACCTGTCGAGCCCCGTGCTCAACCGCCTGGAGCTCACCGATTACGCCGAGCGTTACCTGGTGGACCGGCTGTCGGTGATGCCGGGGGTGGCGCGCGTGCGCGTGGGGGGGCAGCAGCGCTACGCCATGCGTATCTGGCTGAATCGCGAACAGCTCGCCGCGCACGGCCTGACGGTCTCCGACGTGGAGTCGGCCCTGCGTTCCCAGAACGTGGAGTTGCCGGCCGGGCGCCTGGAATCCATCGACCGCGAGTTCACGGTGCGTACCGAGCGCGTGTACAACAACGTGGACGATTTTCGCGGCCTGGTGCTCGTGCGCGGGGAGGACGGCCACCAGGTGCGGCTGGCCGACGTGGCGCGCGTGGAGCGCGCGGCCGCGGACCTGCGCAACGAGCTGCGCGGCAACGGCGTGAGCATGGTGGGCCTGGGCATCACCCGCCAGTCCACCGCCAACACCCTGGAGGTCGCGCAGGCGGTGAAGGCCGAGGCCGAGCGCATCCGCGCCGACCTGCCCGAGGCTATCGAGCTCAACCAGAGCTACGACACCTCCGTTTTCATCCAGGAGGCCATCAACGAGGTGTACAAGACGCTGGGCATTGCCACGGTGCTGGTGGTGCTGGTGATCTACCTGTTCCTCGGCAACCTGCGGGCGATGCTGGTGCCGGCGGTGACGGTGCCGGTCTCGCTGATCGCCGCCTCCATCGTGCTCTACGCGCTCGGCTTCTCGGTCAACCTGCTCACCCTGCTGGCGCTGGTGCTGGCCATCGGCCTGGTGGTGGACGATGCCATCATCATGCTCGAGAACATCCACCGGCGCATCGAGCTGGGCGAGCCGCCGCTGCTCGCGGCCTTCCGCGGCGCCCGCCAGGTGGGCTTCGCCATCGTCGCCACCACGCTGGTGCTGATCTCGGTGTTCGTGCCCATTGCCTTCCTCGAGGGCAGCACCGGCCGGCTGTTCACCGAATTTGCCCTGGCCATCGCCGGGGCGGTGGCCTTCTCCAGCATCGTCGCGCTCACCCTCTCGCCGGTGATGTGCTCCAAGCTGCTCAAGCCGCATGCCGCGCCCGCCGGTTTCTATGGCTGGCTGGAGCGCGGCTTCGACCGGCTGGCCACGGTGTATCGGGGCAGCCTCGAGGCGGTGCTGGCCCGGCCGCTTTGGGTGGGGCTGGTGCTGGTGCTGATCCTGGCCAGCGTGTTGGGGCTGCTGCGCGCGGTGCCTACCGAGTTCACGCCCAAGGAGGACCGCGGCGCCTTCTTCGTGCTGGTGACCGCGCCCGAGGGCACGAGCTACGAAAAGACGGTGGGCTACATGCGCGAGATCGAGGCGCGCATGATGCCGCTGATCGAGAGCGGCGAGGCGACCCGCGTACTGGCCCGCGTGCCCGGCAGCTTCGGCTCCACCGAGGTGGTGAACACCGCGCGCGGCATCGTGGTGCTCGCGCCCTTCGGAGAGCGACGCAACGGCTACGAGATCATGAGTGAGCTGCAGGGAAAATTCGCCGACGTGCCCGGCGTGCGGGCCATCCCGGTCATGCGCCGGGGCATCGGCGGCGGGGGCGAGTCGCAGGCCGTGCAGTTCGTGATCGGTGGCCCTTCCTACGACGTACTGGCCGAGTGGCGTGACATCATCCTGGCGCGTGCCGGCGAGAACCCGGGCCTCACGGCGCTGGACTCGGACTACAAGGAGACCAAGCCGCAGGTGAAGGTCACCATCGACAAGACGCGCGCGGCCGATCTCGGCGTATCGCTGGAACAGATCGGCCGTACCCTCGAGACCATGCTGGGCTCGCGGCGCGTGACCACCTACATCGAGCGGGGCGAGGAATACGACGTGATCGTCGAGGGCGACGAGGCGCAGCACCGCACGGTCGAGGACATGAGCAACATCTACGTGCGCTCCGAGCGCAGCGGCGAGCTCATTCCGCTGGCAAACCTGGTCACCAGCGAGGAGAGCGCGGCATCGTCCACGCTCAATCGCTACAACCGGATTCGCGCCGTGACCATCACGGCCAACCTCGTCGACGGCTACACGCTGGGCGAGGCGGTGGCATTTCTCGAGGACCTGGTGCGCGAGGAGCTGCCGCCGGATGCGCAGGTGGATTACAAGGGTGATACGCTGGAGTTGAAGGAGTCGGGCGGTTCGGTGCTCTTCATCTTCGCCCTGGCCCTGCTGGTGGCCTACCTGGTGCTGGCGGCGCAGTTCGAAAGCTTCATCCATCCCTTCGTGATCATGCTGGCCGTGCCACTGGCGGTGGCGGGGGGGCTGTTCGGGCTCTATGTGACCGGGCAGAGCATGAACATCTACAGCCAGATCGGCCTGATCATGCTCATCGGCCTGGCGGCGAAGAACGGCATCCTCATCGTCGAGTTCGCCAACCAGCTGCGCGATGCGGGCAAGGCCTTCCGCGAGGCGCTGGTCGAGGCCGCCTCGCTGCGCCTGCGCCCGATCCTGATGACCGCGATCACCACCGTGATGGGGGCCGTGCCGCTGATCATGGCCAGCGGGGCGGGCTCGGAAAGCCGCGTGGTGATCGGTGTGGTGGTCTTCGCCGGGGTCATGTTCTCCACGCTCTTTACGCTGTACGTGATCCCCGCGGCCTACCTCATGCTGGCGCGCAACACCGGCTCGCCGGAGGACACCGCGCACGAGCTGGAACGACTCTGGGATACCGAGCACCGGGTCTGATTCCGGCACCCGCGGCGCGGCAGACAACGCCGGCGCCGCGGGCTATGCTTGCGTCCCATGACACACGTCATCAGCCCTGAGATCCTGCGGCAGTTTCGCCGCCTGAGCTGGACGATCTACCTCGTCCTGGTGCTCGGCTATATCTCCGTGTACTTCCACCGCATGGCCCCGGGCGTGGTCGCCTCCGATCTCATGCAGGCCTTCTCCACCACCGGCGCGGCGCTGGGCTCGCTCGCGGCCATGTACTACTACATCTACACGGCCATGCAGATCCCGGCCGGCGTGCTGGCCGATACCATCGGCATCCGCGGCGCGGTGACCGTGGGTAACCTCGTGGCCGGGCTGGGTTCCATCCTCTTCGGTCTGGCCGAGACCTTCGAGGTGGCCGCCATCGGGCGCTTCCTGGTCGGGCTGGGCGTCTCCGTGATCTTCGTCAGCCTGATGAAGAGCAACGCCGTGTGGTTCTCCGAACGCATCTACGGGCGCGTGAGCGGCGTCACCCTGCTGCTCGGCAACCTCGGGTCCGTGTTTGCCGCCGGGCCGCTGGCGGCCCTGCTTGGGATGATGAGCTGGCGCACGGTGTTCGTGGTCACGGGCCTGGTGTCGCTGGTGCTGGCCGTGCTCTCCTTCTGGCTGGTGCGCAACCGACCGGAGGACGTGGGCCTGCCCTCGGCACGCGAACTCGAGGGCCGCGTCTCGCATGCCCCGCGCCAGCGCCACTGGCTGCGCGAGCTGCGCATGCTGGTGCTGAACCGCCGCATCTGGCCGGGGTTCTTCGCTAACTTCGGCCTGGCCGGCGGGCTGTTCGCCTTCGCCGGGCTGTGGGGCGTGCCGCTACTGCGTGACGTCTTCGGTCTGTCGCGCGGCGACGCCTCGCTGTACACCACCCTGAGCCTGCTCGGGCTCGCCGTCGGCGCGCTGGCGGCTGGCTGGCTCTCGGACCACCTCGGTCGACGCAAGCCGGTGCTGGTGGGCAGTGCGCTGGTCTACGCCGCCTGCTGGCTGGCCATGCTCTACCTGCCCTGGGGGCCGGGCTGGTCGGGCATGCTGCTGTTCGCGCTGCTGGGCTTTACCGGTGCGGGCTTCGTGGTGACCTATCCCTGTGCGCGCGAGGTAAGCCCGCCGCCCTCGGCCGGCATGGCCATCAGCATCGTCAACACCGGCCTGTTCCTCGGTGCGGCACTCATGCAGCCGCTGTTTGGCTGGGCGCTGGACCTCGCCTGGGACGGGATGCTCGTGGATGGCGTGCGCGTCTATGGCGCCGGGGCTTATGACGCCGGCCTGTGGCTGATGTTCGGGTTTGCCGTCATCGCACTCGCCGCCACGCTGCGCATCACCGAGACGCGCGGGCGCAACCTGACCGTGGCCGACTGATGCCCACGCGTTGCAGCTGGTGTGGGGAGGACCCCTTGTACGTCGCCTACCACGACCGCGAGTGGGGCGTGCCGGTGCACGACGACCACAAGCTCTTCGAGATGCTGGTCCTCGAGGGCGCGCAGGCGGGGCTGAGCTGGATCACCATCCTGCGCAAGCGCGAGAATTACCGGAAGGCGCTCCAGGGCTTTGACCCGGGGCACATCGCGGGCTATGGTCGGCAGGACGTGGAGCGGCTGATGCAGGACACGGGCCTGGTGCGCAATCGCCTGAAGCTGGAGTCGGTGGTGCGCAACGCCCGCGCGTTTCTCGAGGTGCAGGCGCGCCACGGCAGTTTCGGCGCGTTTCTCTGGGATTATGTCGACGGCCATCCCGTGCAGAATTGCTGGCGCAGGCACGATGAGGTTCCTGCCCGGACGCCGGTCTCCGACCGGCTGGCAAAAGACCTGAAGGCGCTAGGCTTTGGCTTTGTCGGCTCCACCATCTGCTATGCCTACATGCAGGCAGTCGGCATGGTAAACGATCACACGGTCGACTGCTTTCGTCACCCCGAACTGAATGAACCGTCCCGGACCCGGGGCGGTCAATAGGCACTTGCCAGAGATTCTGGCTTGAATGAGAGGAATGAAGTGAACAGCAAACCGAACATCATCGTTTCCGAGCAGGATTACGAGCGCCTGGAAAAGCTGCTCGACTCGCTGCCCGCAGACGCCTTCCCGGGCAAGGCCGCACTGGAGGCCGAGCTCGAGCGTGCCGACATCGTCGATTCGAAGGACGTGCCGCCGGACGTCGTCACCATGAATTCCACCGTCCGTTTCCGGGTGTCCTCCTCCGACGAGGAGTTTCGTCTGACGCTGGTGTACCCGAAGGACCTGGATGCCAGCGGCGAGAAGATCTCCATCCTGGCGCCCGTGGGCAGCGCGCTGCTGGGCCTGTCCCAGGGCGACGAGATCGAGTGGCCGAGCCCTGGCGGCGGCAGGCTCAGGGTGCGGATCGAGGAGGTCGTGTACCAGCCCGAGCGTGCGGGCGATTTCCACCGCTGAGTCGCGGCACGCGTTACCGAAGACGGGGCCCTCTGGGCCCCGTCTTGCGTTTGGCGCTCCGGCTGCCTGCCGGGGAGGTCGGCCGCGGCCGATCGATCAACGCCCTGTCCGGGGCGTTTTTTTTCGCCGGTGTTTCGCGACCGTGGACGGCGGGTGCCGCAGGCCTATCCCGGTGTCTTCAACTTAATCCTTGTTATATCAGTGACTTGGGCGCGTCCCCGCGCATAAATCAGACCCGTATTTTGACACATAGACGGTAATCTATCTTTTTCCAATAAAAGATCAATTGGAATGATGGATAGAGCATTACCTATGCTTCGCCCAAGTCCCATAAGTCATTAACCGAACTGTCCATCCAGCAACCGAACAGGAGTTGACCATGGCTGTAAAGACCTACGACGCGGGTGTTAAAGAATACCGCGACATGTATTGGACGCCGGACTACGTTCCGCTCGACACCGACCTGCTGGCCTGCTTCAAGTGCACCGGCCAGCCGGGTGTGCCGCGCGAGGAAGTGGCCGCGGCGGTGGCCGCCGAATCGTCGACCGGTACCTGGAGTACCGTGTGGTCGGAACTCCTGACGGACCTGGAGTACTACAAGGGCCGTGCCTATCGCATCGAGGACGTGCCGGGCGACTCCGAGTCCTTCTATGCCTTCATCGCCTATCCGCTCGACCTGTTCGAGGAAGGCTCCATCGTGAACGTGCTGACCTCGCTGGTCGGTAACGTGTTCGGTTTCAAGGCGCTGCGTCACCTGCGCCTGGAGGACATCCGCTTCCCGATCGCCTACATCAAGACCTGCATGGGTCCGCCCAACGGCATCACCGTCGAGCGTGATCGCCTGAGCAAGTACGGCCGTCCGATGCTTGGCGCTACCATCAAGCCGAAGCTGGGTTTGTCCGCCAAGAACTACGGCCGTGCCGTGTACGAGTGTCTGCGCGGCGGTCTCGATCTGACCAAGGACGACGAGAACGTCAACTCGCAGCCGTTCATGCGCTGGCAGAACCGTTTCGAGTTCGTTGCCGAGGCCATCCAGAAGGCCGAGCAGGAAACTGGCGAGCGCAAGGGTCATTACCTCAACGTGACCGCGGCCACCCCGGAAGAGATGTATGAGCGCGCCGAGTTCGCCAAGGAAGTCGGCTGCCCGATCATCATGCACGACTTCCTGACCGGCGGCTTCACCGCCAATACCGGCCTCGCCAAGTGGTGCCGCAAGAACGGCATGCTGCTGCATATCCACCGCGCCATGCACGCCGTTATCGACCGTCACCCGAAGCACGGTATCCACTTCCGCGTGCTGGCCAAGTGCCTGCGTCTGTCCGGCGGTGACCACCTGCACACCGGTACCGTCGTCGGCAAGCTGGAAGGCGACCGCGCCTCCACCCTGGGCTTCGTCGACCAGTTGCGCGAATCCTTCGTGCCGGAAGACCGCTCCCGCGGCGTATTCTTCGACCAGGACTGGGGCTCCATGCCGGGCGTCTTCGCCGTGGCCTCCGGTGGTATCCACGTCTGGCACATGCCGGCACTGGTCACCATCTTCGGCGACGACTCCGTGCTGCAGTTCGGTGGCGGTACCCAGGGTCACCCGTGGGGCAACGCGGCCGGCGCTGCCGCCAACCGCGTCGCGCTGGAAGCCTGCGTCAAGGCGCGGAACGAAGGCCGCGACCTGGAGCGCGAAGCGCGCGACATCATGACCGCGGCGGCTGCCAACAGCCCGGAACTCGCGATCGCGATGGAAACCTGGAAGGAAATCAAGTTCGAGTTCGACACCGTGGACAAGCTGGACGTGGGCTAAGGCCCCGTCCGACACGGCCAGTAACTGAAACCGAATTCTTGCGAGGACAAGATCATGGCATTCAACAATTTCGAGATGGGTGACTACCAGACCGCCCAGACGCTGGAAACCTTCGGCTTCCTGCCCAAGCTGACGCAGGACGAGATCCACGCGCAGATTGCTTACATCATCGCCCAGGGCTGGACCCCGGCCATCGAGCATGAGCATCCGAGCCAGTCCACCAACCATTACTGGACCATGTGGAAGCTGCCGTTCTTCGGACAGACCGATCTGAACTCGGTGCTGGCCGAGCTGGAGGCCTGCCGTCGTAAGTACCCCGATCATCACGTTCGCCTGATCGGCTACGACAACTACTCGCAGAGCCAGGGCTCCTGCTTCGTGGTCTACGAAGGTCGCAGCTAGGCAAGGCGTGGAATCACGGCTGCCCCGAGGGCGGGGCAGCCGTCACGATCTGAAACGTATATCGACGCGACGGGGTTAACGATGACTGCAAATACCAACAGCAACAGTGCACGCGAGGCGGCTCTCGCCCGGCGCCGTGCCCTGTCCACCCAGGGCAAGGCGGCGCTCGGCGGTTCGTCCGCCTCGGCCGGTCGCAGCGTTCTTGCTTCGGACGCAACTGCGGCTAGTGGTACCCGTACTCCGGTAGCTCGTCCAACGACGACGCCGGGCGGTTCGGCCCGTGCTGCCTCCCGGGCGCGTCGCCAGGCGATGTCCGTTCGCGGCAAGGCGGGGGTGAGCACTGCCGATCGTACTCGCGAGGTCCCGGCCCAGGGTCTGTCCAACCAGACCGTCACCACGCCTGCGGCGCAGGACCAGGGCGATTGCGGATGTGACTGCAAGGGCGAAGGCAGTAATCGCGTTGAAACACGCGAGACCAGGGCGACAGCCTCGACGAGCCGGCCGAAGGTGAGCCCGAAGCTGCTCGCCAAGGCGGCCAAGAATATCAGCACGACCCGCGCGGCAGCGCTGGCACGGCGTCAGGCCATGTCGACGCGTGGCAAGGCGGGCGTGAGCAAGAACGGCATGAGCGCAGCGCAGACCGCGCGCGCCGCCAATCCGAACATGACCAGCCGCGAGCTGGCCCAGGCCCTGCGTGAACAGCGCAGCAAGAACGGTAAGGCGGGCACGAAGAAGTCCGAGCCCGTGGGCCGCATGCGCCCCGGCCGGCCCGACGCCGGTGCCGCCTCGGACCAGCCCTGGAAGGTGGGCGCGAGCGAAACCGTTCGTGGCCAGACCGTGACCGGCACGATGGTGGGGCGCAGCAGGAAGACCACGGGTGACGAGCCCAGCACCTGCCGCAGCGTCACCGGCACCGAGTACATGGGTGCCGATATCTTCCGCGACTTCTGCCAGGCCGAGCCCGGCAAGGGGCCGAGCAAGGTGCGGGTGAGCCCGACCGGCCACGGCAACCGGGTGACCGGCAACGAGGTGGGTCGCAGCGACAAGGTGACCGGCGATGAGCCCGGTACCTGCAAGCGCGTGACCGGCTCCGAGTACGTGAGCCCGAGTCAGACCGAGCAGTTCTGCGGCACGAAACCCGAGCCGGGCCCGCGCAGGATGACGGGCAGCGAGACCCGCAAGGGCAAGACCGTGACGGGCGATAACGTGGGTCGCTCCGGGAAGGTGACCGGTGACGAGACCGGCGCGAACCGCACGCTGACCGGTACGCAGTACATGAAAAAGGGTGACGGCAAGGCCCCCGCCAAGGTCGGCACCAGCCAGACCCTGCGTGGTGGTTCCGTGACTGGCACCATGGTGGGTCGGGGCGAGCGCGTGACCGGTGACGAGCCGGGCAGCTGCCGCAATATCACCGGTGACGACTATGTCGGCCAGGAGCAGTACAGCGGGTTCTGTGCCAAGACCCCGGCGCCGCAGGATCGCAAGGTCGGTGTCTCCCAGACCCTCAAGGGGCGTCCGGTGAGCGGCACCCTGACCGGCCGTGGCGAGCGCGTGACCGGTGACGAACCCGGCACCTGCAAGGCCATCACCGGCACGCCCTACGCGGGTGCCGAGCAGTACCGCAACTACTGCAAGCCGGAAGAGACGAACCTGGCCGCGGCCCGTACCCGCGTGCAGCGTTCCACGCCTGGCTCCGTGATGACCGGTATCCAGCCCGGCATCAACGGGCGCACGACCGGTGCCCAGAAAGGGGCCTGCGAACCGGTGAGCGGAACCCCCTACGTGGGTGCCGACCAGTTCGCCCAAGCCTGCCCCTCGGTGCCGGCCGAGCCCGGCAGCCCCGATTTCCCGCAGCCGCTGGAAGGCGCGCCCTGGGGTCAGTTCAGTGTCTCTGCGCCGGTGCATGCGGCGCAGACGGAGGCCGCGCGCAGCAGCGTCACCGGCAGTTCTTACGAGAAGGGCACCATCACCGGGCCATTCGGCATGGCCAGCGGCAAGGTGACCGGTACCGAGGAGGCGCGCTTTGGTCGTGGCAACGGTAGTCAGGAGCCCGTCGCGCCCATGCCGGAAACGGTTGAAGAGGTCGATGGCCGCGTGAAGGGGCGTATCACCGGTGAAGGCATGGAAGCCGGTCTGAAGATTACCGGTGACGACTGGGATCGCGGTGATCGGGTGACCGGTACCGAGGGCATGTCTGCCGTGCGCCGCAACCCGACGCGACGCGGTGGCCCGATGTCGAGCGCCATGCAGCCGCCCAAGCGCAACGAGGACGTGCCGGCGCCGGTGAGCAAGGTGACGGGTGGCAGCGGCAACACCGAAAAGGGTTCCCTGATCACCTACTCGGGCGGTGCCCGCGGCTAAGGGCTGACGGACGACCATGCTGAATCGCCAACGCCACACGATGCGCGGATCGACCCGGCCCACGGCGCCCATGCGCCGTCCCGGGGCGGTCGGCGGCAGCCCCGGGGTTGCCACCACGCCAGGCGCAGCCGCGCAGGGTGGGCAGGGGCGGCACGCGCTGGCGCGTGAGGACGAGAACGTCCGGCTGTTCGACTACGAACAGCGCGTGAAGTCCAGCTTCGATGCCATCGTGCCGGTGCTCAAGCGCATCTCGGCCCTGCAGCACGAGGCCGACTTCGAGGCTCGCGCCCAGTGCATCGCCCGCGACGAGCTCGGCTTCGAGCTTCCGCAGACGATCCTGGCCGATGCCTGGGTGGAACAGCTCGACATGCGTCGCCTGTTCGCCTGGTGTGTGTTCGAGACCTACCGTCGCTACTGCGACGACTTTATCACCACCGACCCCCTGCGCTCGACAGGCAGCGGGTCGATGGACGAGGCAGGCTTTACGGCCTTCCTGCAGGACTGCGGGTTCCACACCCTGGACGTGTCGCCCTGCGCCGACGGACGGCTGGCCCACGTGATTCGCTACGTGCTGCGCCTGCCGTACCGCCAGGTGCGCCGCAAGTCCTACGCAGGGGCGATGTTCGACATCGAGGACAGCCTGCAGAAGTGGGTCGAGACCGAGATGCTGCGGTATCGCGAGGGCCGGCCGAACACGGCCGATGCGCCGACGCGCTACCTGAAGGCGGTGGTCTATCACCACAGCTCGGTGGACCCCCGCCACGAGGGTTGTGCCGCGCACGGTTCCGACACCCGGCGTGCAGCCGAGGGTGGACTGGAGAAGCTGCTGGGTTTCCAGCAGGCCGTCGAGAACAGCTTCTGCTGCGGCGCCTCCATCGACCTGCTGCTGATCGGGCTGGACACGGATACGGACGCGATTCGCGTGCATGTGCCGAACGGCCAGGGCGTGATCGACCTGGAGCGTTATGTCGACACGCAGGCGCTGTATGAGGCTACGCGCGGGCTGAGTGCCGCTGAGGCACCGGCGCGGATTGCGCAGGCGGTGAAGGATGTGGCCCCCGACGCGCAACCGGGCATGGCCCGACTGGTGTGCCAGTTACTGGAGAACAACCTCTCGCAGGTTGAGTACGTGCGCCGCTATTACAACGGGCATTACAGCGACATCGGGCACGCCGAGCGCTTCATCGGGGCGGGCATCGGGTTCGAGGAAGTGCAACTGCGCAACCTCACCTACTTCGCCTACCTCGACACGGTAGAGGAAGCGACGCAGCACCTGGACGTGGGCGTGAAGATCTTTTCGAAACTGAACGTGTCGCATGGACTGCCCATCCCGGTGGTGGTGCGCTACGACTATCACGGGCAGGTGCCGGGGGCGCGCGAGCGGGCTGCCGAGCATTGCGAACGCGTCGCCAACGCACTCAATGCGCGTTACGCAGATCTCGCCGAGCGCGGATTGCTGCACACGCTGCAGGTAGTGCGTGACTGCAACGCCGGGGGCCGGATCGAAACGCTGGGCTGTTCCGCCAGTGGCCAGAACATGAATGCGCAGGAGGCTCACTGATGAAGATTTGCCAGGTTGAACGCCCGCTGGTCTCGACCAATCGCATTCCGGGGCTGGAACACAAGCACCTGCAGGTGGTGCGTGACGGCAGTTCCAAGGTGGTGGCGGTCGACGCGGTCGGCTGCATCCCGGGCGACTGGGTCATCTGCGTGGGCAGCTCCGCGGCGCGCGAGGCGGCCGGGAGCAAGGAGTACCCGAGCGACCTGACCATCGTGGGGATCATCGACCGCTGGCCCCCGGAAGGGGAGCAGGCCTGATGGATATCCTGCAGGTCGAGATGCCACTGGTGTGTACCCGCCGCATCGCCGGGCTCAAGCAGGCCAGTCTGCGTGTCCTGCGGGATGAAAGTGGCAAGCGCCACGTCGCGGTGGATCCGGTCGGGGCGCGTGAGGGCAACTGGGTTTTCACCGTCAGCGGTTCGGCCGCCCGCTACGCCGCCGGTGACTTCGAGGTGCTAACCGATCTGACGATTGGCGGGATCATCGATCAATGGGAAGCCGACGCCTGAGACGGCGGCTGGATCAAGTAACGAACTTTACGACATCAACAACCGAGTCAGCAGGAGACATACAGATGGCAAACGAAAGCTACGGCATCGCACTGGGCATGATCGAAACGCGCGGGCTGGTGCCCGCCATCGAGGCGGCAGACGCCATGACCAAGGCCGCGGAGGTCCGCCTTATCGGGCGTGAATTCGTCGGCGGCGGCTATGTCACCGTGCTGGTTCGCGGTGAAACCGGCGCAGTGAACGCCGCGGTTCGCGCCGGCGCCGATGCCTGCGAACGTGTCGGTGACGGCCTGGTGGCCGCGCATATCATCGCCCGCCCGCATCGCGAGGTGGAACCGGTTCTGAGTAACAAGTAACGCCGATTTACGACTTAAATCCCGACGACGGAGAGACGACGATGGCAAGCGAAAACTATGGTATTGCTCTGGGTATGATCGAAACGCGTGGCCTGGTGCCGGCGATTGAAGCCGCCGACGCCATGACCAAGGCCGCGGAAGTTCGCCTGATCGGCCGCGAATTCGTGGGCGGCGGTTACGTGACCGTGCTGGTCCGCGGTGAAACCGGCGCAGTGAACGCCGCGGTTCGTGCCGGTGCCGATGCCTGCGAACGCGTGGGTGACGGCCTGGTGGCCGCGCACATCATCGCCCGCCCGCATCGCGAAGTTGAGCCGGTGCTGCCGGCTGGTGGGAACAAGGCCGCCGAGTAATCGGCGAGCCTCCACCCACCCCGCGATCATCCATTCAACAGGAGTATCTGAGATGGCCAACGATAGTTACGGTATTGCGCTCGGCATGATCGAGACCCGCGGGCTGGTGCCCGCCATCGAGGCGGCAGACGCCATGACCAAGGCGGCGGAAGTGCGCCTGATCGGCCGCGAGTTCGTGGGCGGCGGTTACGTGACCGTGCTGGTCCGCGGTGAGACCGGTGCGGTGAACGCCGCGGTTCGTGCCGGCGCCGATGCCTGCGAACGCGTGGGTGATGGCCTGGTGGCCGCGCACATCATCGCCCGTCCGCACCGCGAAGTGGAGCCGGTGCTGGCGTCCGAAGGTGGCAGCGGTTCCGCGCGCAGCTAAGTGCTCGGATCTGGCAGACTGACTGATCCGTCGTCATGTTGCACGCCATCGCCGATCAGCGGGTCTTCGGTTACCTCGGTCGGGCCCTGAGCTTCGAGCTCTCCGCGGTCCAGCAGTACAGCACCCAGGCGCGACTCGTCGCGACCTGGGGGCTGGCCGAGGCAGCGGAGCGCCTGCGCGAGGAGGCACGCGAGGAGATGGGGCATGTGGACCGCATCATCTCCCGCATGCTTGCTCTCGGTGTGGCTCCCAATGCCTCGCAGTTGCGGCCGGTTTCCCTTGGTCGCTGCCTGCAGGAACTGCTACAAAGGAATCATGCGTTCGAGCTGGAGCTCGTTCGCCTGTATGACGACGCCACGCGTCACTGCGCCCGGCAGGGTGATCACGACAACCGTGTGTTCTTTGAGGCGTTGCTCGAAGAGGAAAAGGCCCACGGCCGTGAATTGTCCGCCTGGCTGTTGCAGCTGGAAGGCCCGGGTGCCAGCCAACAAGGCAGGGATCGCGCCACCTTTTGATGGAGGTAGCCATGAGTGAGCAGTGGCAGGAAAGAAAGCATCCCGTTCGCCTGGAACGGCGCTACGAGTTTCCCGATTACGGCAGCCTGCGCGATTTTCTGGATCGAGCCGCCGAGCTGTCGGAACGCGAGGGCCTCTATCCCGACATGGGATTCGGTCGAGACTATGTCAATGTGACCATCCACCTGGCAGAGGGCGCCGAGGAACTTGGCCCCGAACAGCGACGCTTTGCCGAGCAGCTCGATGCGCTGCTGGCGGGCGACACGCAGCACTGAGGCGCACCATGCCCGTTATCGCCCTGGTCGGAAACAAAGGTGGTGCGGGCAAGACCACGCTCGCGGTCAATCTGGCGGACGCGCTCTCGCGAAGGGCCCCTACCGTGATTCTGGATGCGGACCCGCAGGGGTCGGCCCTGCAATGGGAGCCTTCGCGGGCGAGCGTGGCGACCTGACGGTGATGGATGCCTCCGAGGATCCCGCGGATCGTGTTCACCAAGTGCAGGGTGCGTACCGTCACATCATCATCGACTGTCCGCCTTCGGTGCACGCGCCGCAGTTGCACGCCGCGCTCACCGTCGCGGATCTGGCGCTGATACCGGTGCAGCCATCGCCCGTGGATCTGTGGGCGACCGTGCATATCGAACGGGCGCTTGAGCACGCGCGGATTGTGAATCGGCGTCTCTCCGCCATGATCGTCATCAATCAGCTCGAGTCGCGCACGATGCTGTCACGTCTGATGCACGAAGCGGTATCGGAACTCGAGGTGCCGGTAGCCAGAACGGCCATCCGTCGCCGTGCGGTGTACCGCAACAGCGCACTTGAAGGGCGTAGCGTGCTCGACATGGGGCAGCGAGGCGCTGATGCCGCCGCCGAAATCGAACATTTGCTCAACGAGGTGATCACGTCATGAGCGACAGCGACAAGACCCGACAGAAACTCGTCGACACCATCCGCAGAACCCGTGAAGGGGCAGCGGAGAAGCCGGCCGAGGCGGCACCCTCGGCAGAGAAGACCGCAGCGGTGAAAAAGGCGTCGGTGGCCAGGAAGCGTCGCG
This sequence comes from Thioalkalivibrio sp., assembly GCA_011046015.1. GTDB lineage: Bacteria > Pseudomonadota > Gammaproteobacteria > SpSt-1174 > SpSt-1174 > SpSt-1174. Next base: position 16,225 of record DSBO01000014.1, read on the forward strand.
CCAGCAACGCGCAGCCCGAGCGCCGTGCCGCGGAGCAAGCGAAGGCAGGCACTGCAAAGAGCACCGTGGACGCCTATCAGAGTGGCGGGCGCGTCTGGCCAGACTGAGGTCGAGGGTCTCGTCGCCGCCTGAGCTGTTCCGCTGAAAGCATGCTGTGCACGCGCGCAGCACGCTCCTGGCATCCGTAGTTAATTCCGTAGCGATCATCCGCGACAACACCCATGCAGCGGGTGCGCTTGCGCGTGCGTGCGTGATCGAAAATCGCGCGGATCCATCGGCAATTTCGGCGTCGGTCATTCATAAGCATTAGTCGATAAATAACGTTCGAATTATCAATTGGAATCGAAGTATCGGCCCACGCATACTCGGTCCCGTATTCGCCGACAGGTAAAAGAAGGAAGACGTCAATGTCCGCCCTTAACAACCTGCTCATTCCCGCGGTGCTGTTCTTCGCGCTGGGTGTGATCACGCGCCTGATCAAGTCTGATCTGCGCCTGCCGCCCGATCTGGCGAAGATGCTCTCGATCTACTTGCTGATGGCGATCGGTTTGCACGGTGGCTACGAGCTGGGCAGGGCGGATCTGGGTGCTGCGTTCAATGCGGTGGCCTGGGCGATTGCACTCGGCTTTACGCTGCCCTTGATGGGGTACGGCCTGCTCATGCTGACCCGTCGAGTGGATCGCATGAATGCGGCAGCCATCGCCGCACACTACGGCTCCGTGAGCGCAGGTACTTTTCTTACCGCCATTGCATATCTCGATAACGCCGGTATCGCCTACGAGGCCTACCCGCTGATCATGCTTGCGGTGATGGAGTCCCCTGCCATCGTTGTGGGCCTGTTGCTGGCTTCGTGGTCTCGCCAGCGCCTTGCTGTACAGGATGGTGGTGTGGCAAGCATCGATAACGGGCCGGCCAACGGTCAATGGCGCTCGTTGCTGCACGAGGCGATGACGAACGGAAGCGTGGTACTGCTGATCGGCTCGATGGCCATCGGTGCGATCTCGGCACCGGCGTCGATGGAAAAGCTGTTCCCGTTCATCGACGAAATATTCATGGGGGTGCTCTGCCTGTTCCTGTTCGAGATGGGCATGGAGGCGGCGCGCAGGCTGCGTGAGTTTCGCAGGGTGGGTGCAGTGCTCGTGGCCTTCGGCCTGGTGATGCCCCTCGTCGGGGGGGTGATCGGTATCGCCGTCGGACACTGGGCGCTCGGGCTGGGTATCGGGGGCACGACCCTGGTGGCGGTGCTCGGTGCGAGCGCCTCGTATATCGCCGTCCCGCCCGCCATGCGCCTGGCCGTACCCGAGGCCAATCCGTCGTTCTACCTGACGTTGGCGCTGGGCATCACTTTTCCGTTCAACGTGGTGATTGGTATTCCGCTATACCACCACCTCGCGGTACTGGTCATCAACTAGTCACGGAGATACAGGCTTGCATCGACTCGTTCCGGAAAAACTCGTGACCATCATTTCGACTGATGTGCTCGAAGAACGCCTGGTCGCGATTGCGCGCAATCGTGGTGCCAGTGGTTACACGATCCTGCGTGCGCGGGGGGCAGGGTCGTCGGGAGAGCAGTCCGGCATGCTGGACGCCGATGCCAATATCAAGTTTCACGTCATTCTCCCCACGGATCGCCTGGCTGGCGTGCTCGACGACCTGGAGCGGCTGATGAGTAAACGTTACCCGCTTACGGTTTTCGTGTCCGATGTCGCGGTACTCGGGTCCGACAAATTCGACAAGCCGATGGGCTAACACAGCAAGGATTCGTCTGTATGCCGCCCTTCCTGTATACCCTGCTGCCATTCCTGCGCTGGTTCCCGCTGTCGCGCGCCGGAGTGCGTGCCGACCTGGTGGCGGGTGTGACGGTGGCGCTGGTGCTGGTGCCGCAGAGCATGGCCTATGCCCAGCTGGCCGGCCTGCCGGTTGTCTACGGCCTTTATGCGTCCTTCGTGCCCGTGATCGTCGCCTCACTGTGGGGTTCGTCGAGCCAACTGCATACCGGCCCCGTGGCAATGCTCTCGCTGATGTCCGCCGCTGCGCTGATTCCCTTCGCGAGTCCGGGCAGTGTGGACTTCATCGAGCTGTCCATCATGCTGGCACTGATGGTCGGCATCCTGCGGCTGATCCTCGGCGTATTCCGTCTCGGTGCGATCGTCAACCTGCTCTCGAGCCCCGTTATTGTCGGTTTTACCAATGCGGCCGCTCTCATCATCGGTCTGTCTCAGCTCAGCAAGGTCATCGGCGTGCCGTTCCCGCGCACGGATAACTACCTCGCCGACCTGTGGCGCGTACTCGCGCAGATCCCGGAATTGCACTGGCCCACCCTGGTGTTCGCCATCGGCGCCTGGCTCGTGATTTCCGGTATGCGGCGGGTGATGCCATCCCTGCCCGGTGTGCTGGTGGCTGTCGTTCTCGCCACGCTTGTCAGCGCCCTGGTGGGTTATGAGAGCAAGACAAGCGTTGCCATTGACCAGCTCGATGATCCGCGGACCGTTGGTGCCATCGAGTCCTTCGCGGCGGCACATGTGCGGATTGGCGAGCTGACGGACGAGATCGCCGAGATCAATCGTCGCGCGGACGAGTTCGAGGATCGCGGTACGCAGGAAGACTTCGAACAGGCAGCGATGCTCAAGGCGAAGGCGTCTGTTCTCGCCCATGAACTGAAGAAACTGAAGTCGGAGAACACGGTTCGGCGCGTCGAGCTTCACGCGATGCGCCTGACGCCGATACAGGATCCGGATGGTCGGTTGCGCTACCTGCCGGTCGGTGCGGCCGAGACGACCGAGGGCGGTGTCTGGCGCTTCCAAGGCATGGACAATGGTGGCATCGTGCTCGCCGCCGGTGGTACGGTGGTCGGCAACATACCGGAAGGGCTGCCAAGTTTCGAGGTGCCCACCATCGAGTGGGGGCTCGTTCTCGCCCTGTTGCCTTCAGCCCTGGTCATGGCGCTGATTGGCTTCATGGAGGCGACGTCAATCTCAAAGGCCATTGCCACCAATACCGGGGAGCGTGTTGATACCAGTAAGGAACTGGTGGGGCAGGGCCTGGCAAACATCGCGGGTAGCTTCTTCGGCTCCTATACGGTGAGCGGTTCGTTCTCCCGATCGGCGGTGGCCGCGCGTACCGGTGCCAGGACGGGCCTGTTCGCGATCGTCAGCGCGCTCGCCGTCGTGCTCGTGCTGCTGTTCTTCACGGCCTATCTTTATCACCTGCCCCAGGCGGTGCTTGCCGTGATCGTAATGATGGCGGTGTTCAGCCTGATCCGTATCTCGCCGCTGATCAATGCCTGGCGTGTGGATCGCGTCGGTGCGCTGATCGGGGTCCTCACCTTCCTCGCCACGCTGCTGATGGCGCCATCCATCGCCAATGGGATCCTGCTCGGCGTGACACTGACCGTGCTTTACCATCTGGTGCGCATCATGAAGCCGCGTACCGAGATCGTCAGCCGTAAGGATGACGGCACCCTTGGCGGCGTGCGCACGCACGGGCTCAAGCCCATGAGCGAGAATTTCGTGCCAGTGCGCTTCGACGGCTCGCTGACCTTTATCAATGTGGCCTATTTCGAGGAGATGATCCTCGAGGCGCACAGCGAATACCCGAAGGCCAAGGCGATACTCGTGATCGGCAGCAGCATCAACGAGATCGATGCTTCCGGAGAGGAGAAGGTTCGTGAGGTGGCGCAGCGTCTGCGCGAGGTGGGCGTGATCCTGGCCTTTAGCGGGCTCAAGCACCAGGTCATGCAGGTCATGGAACGCAGCGGGCTGGTCGAGGAACTGGGTCGGGACGCCTTCTTCTCGGACAAGCAGAGCGCCCTGGAGGCGATGATGCGCAAGTATGGCACGGCCCCCGCGGGATCGCCCCCACCCACCGGCCAGTCGGCCACCAACCTCGGCTGAGGTAAGCCATGCCCAAGTGTCTGGACAAGTCCCGGAAGGGGGGATATAACGGCAACACTATGCACTCCCGTTCCGAACAGGGCTACACACCCGCTGCGGCCATGCCCGAACACCTGATTCGGCACGCCACCCTGCGCCAGCTCCAGGTCTTCGAGGCGATTGTGCGCCTCGGTAGCTTCACCCGGGCGGCGGAAGAGCTGTTTCTCACCCAGCCCACCGTCTCCATGCAGATCAAGAAGCTGACGGATGCCGTTGGGCTGCCCCTGTTCGAGTACGTGGGCCGCAACGTGCAGCCCACGGAGGCCGGTCGCGAGCTCTACGATGCCTGCCGACGCATGTTCGAGACGCTGGCGAATCTCGAGATGAAAATGGCCGACCTGCAGGGACTCAAGCGGGGCCGCCTGCGCCTGGGCGTGATCACCACCGCCAAGTACTTCGCGCCTGAGATTCTCGGCGAGTTCAGCCACTTGTATCCCGGGATCGAAGTCGCCCTCAAGGTCTCCAACCGCGACAGCATCATCGAGCGCATGATGGCCAATGAGGATGATCTCTACATCATGGGGCAGGCCCCGGCGGGCGAGCTCGAGGTCGAGGCCTTCTCCTTCGCACCCAATCCCCTGGTGGTGATGGCCCCGCGCGATCACCCGCTGGTGGGCGAAAAGAAGATCTCGCTGGAACGCCTGGCGCAGGAGCCCTTTATTTTGCGCGAGCCCGGATCGGGCATCCGCGACGCCACGCTCAAGTTCTTCGAACAGCACAAGCTGCGCCCCAGGGTGCGTATGGAACTCGGCAGCAACGAGGCGATCAAGCATGCCATCGTCGGCGGGCTGGGTGTCTCGGTGCTGTCGTTGCACACCCTCACGCTGGAGGGCACCGAGGGGCCCGTGGCGATTCTCGATGTGGAGGGCTTCCCGATCCTGCGTCAGTGGTACATCGTGCACCCAAAGGCGAAAGAGCTCTCGCTGGTCGCCCGCACGTTCCTCGATTTTTCCATCGAGAGCGAACCGAAGATCCGCGAGCGTATGGTTTCGATGTGGCCGGCTCTGGCCAATGTGATACGCGATCAGGGCGAGGCTTCCAAGTCGGCGGGGAACGGCAGCAACCGAGCGAGGCGGCGAAAGAAGAAATAGGCTAATCGTTCGCTGCGCACGAGGACATGATAGAACAAAGGGCCCGGAACCGGGCCCTTTGTTCGTTTGCTACGAGGTGAGTGTGGCGAACAGTACCGGCAGTTTCTCCGGTAGTCGGTCGACATGGTCCACGATGGTGTAGTTGTTGGGACCGAAGATGCGCTTCACGTACTGGTCGGCGTAGGGGTCGAGCGTCAGGCAGTAGGTCATGATGCCCTTGCTGTACAGCTCTTCCACCGCCTTCTTGGCGTCGTGGCGCAGGTGCTGCGGATCGCGTTCATCGATGTCCGCCGGCTCGCCATCCGTGACCAGCAGCAGCAGCTTCTTGCGTTCCGTCTGCTTCAGCAGGTGATGCCCCGCATGGCGCATGGCTGCGCCCATGCGGGTGGACAGGCCGCCCTGCATGCCTGCCAGGCGTGACTTCACCTCGTCCCCCCACGTCTGATTGAAGTCCTTGAAGCGGTAATACTGCACGTCGTGGCGACCGTCCGAGGCAAAGCCATGGATCGCAAAGGGGTCGCCGATGCCGTTGATGGCCGTGGCCACCAGAGTGCAGGCCTCGCGGGTGAGCTCGATGACGGTCTTGTCCGGGCCGCCCATTTTCTCGTTGGTGGACTCGGACAGGTCGAGGAGGATGGTGACAGCCAGATCGCGGTTCTTGATCACATTGCGCATGGTGATGCGTGGATTCGGCTGCTCGCCCATCCGAATGGCGACCATGGCGTCGACGGCCGCGTTGATATCGAGTTCGTCGCCGTCTTCCATGTTGCGCACGCGCTGCACGCCCTCGGGCGAGAGCAGGTCGATGATCTGTTTGATCCGATAGGCAATCGGCTTGTGCTCGGTGAGGATGTCCTCGATGATCTGCGGATCGCCCTTGGGCTGGCGGCGCTCGTAGACCGTGGCCCAGTCCGGCCGGTGCAGCTGCACCTGGTAATCCCACTCCTGGTAGTGGAATGGTTCGGAGACGGGCTCCTTGCCCCACATCTCGTTGTAGCTCTTGGTGTTTTGCAGATCGTCTTCATAGGGGAACATCTCGGTGGCGCAGGTCCAGATCTCCTGGGCGTCGTCACCGGCCAGTTCGCAGTCGAGCTCGTTGACCATCTCCATGATGCTCACGGTCTTGCGCACCTGGCGCTGGCTGGCAGGCAGGTATTCCATGCCCTGGCCGGGCGCGAACTCTTCGAATTCCCAGACGAAGCGGTTATCGTCGCGGTACGGGATGCGGATGCGCTCGAGTATGCGCAGGCTCGGCACCTCGCGGCGCTCAGAGAACAGGTTGAAAAGCTCGATGCCGAGGTGCCAGGAAAACTGGTTGTTGTCCTGCTCCTCCTCGATTCTCTCGTGGAAACTGGTAACGATGCGGCTGATGTCCGCGTCGTCGATGCTTTCGGTCGGGTCGAGCAGCAGGAGCGCGATGTGCTCGAGGATGGCCAGCGTCGGATGTTCGGGGGCCTCCTCGTGCTCCATCTTGAGCAGTTCGCGCCACAGCTTTTTCAGGCCGGGGAAGGCCCTGGTCGCCTTGTACTCGATGCGGGCGTCTTCGATGAAGCCGATGAAGAACATCTGCGCCGGGCTGAGCTGCTCGGCGGAGATGCGCGACGTCGTATAACAGATGTGCGCGGCCATATGCGCCGCAGTGGCGCGGTACAGCTCCAGGCCAGACACCTCGCCGATGGCATCGACGGCATCGGGCATGTGCACGATGTAGCCATCGATATAAGGGCGGAAATCGGTGTAGTCCGCCCCGGTGGGACGCAGGAAGAAGTCGCGGCCCCAGAGTGCACGCAGGTAGAAGTTCAGTTTACGCTGGACATTGATGAACAGCGTACCGCGGCGCTCCTTCTGCAATACGGCCAGGGAGTCCGCGGATTCCAGGTTGAAGTACGCGGTCAGGCTGTTGTAGTCGCGCCGATAGGCCTGGGCGCCGAAGTTGGCCCAGCGACGCAGGCCGCTTAGTGTGAGCTTCGACAGCAGGTCGTCCATGTGGTTGAGCATCGGCCGTACACCGCGTGCCGCGGTGGATGACAACTGATGGATCAGTGTCAGGTAGCTGCGCAGGAGTTCGGCGTCGCCCAGTCGCCGGGCGGCCGTGGGCAGGCTGTTGAACATCAGCGAGATGACTTCGCCCGACGTCATGGAGGAGAGCTTCATGGCGGCGGTGATGCAGTCGGCGATGATGTCTTCCCCGCATTCCTTGGCCACCATGGGCATGTTCTGCAGGTAGGAGATCACCAGGTCGCTGCCGCGGCCGAGACCACACAGGCCCTTGGCACCTTCCAGGTAGGTCTGCAGTCCGGCGGGCGACATGACGTGCGAGGCTTCCGTGAAGGTGCTCTCGAGTACGTCGCGGACTTCGGGGGCCGCATCTTTCAGCTGTTCTGCGTAATCTTCAAGTTTGATAGACATAGTAGTAGCTGCAAGCTGCTGGTTGTAAGGAGTGCAGGACGCCAGGAAGCGTCCTGCCCTGGGTTCCTCACCGATTAGCCGAAGAACGTCTGTACTGCAGCGTTCAGCGTGTCACGCATGTCGGGATCGTCCGTCAGCGGGGTCACCATGGTCATGGAGCAGGCGGCAACCGGGGTGATGCCCTGCTTGATCAGGTTCCCTGCGTAGACAAGCAGACGGGTGGAGATGCCTTCGTCCAGACCGTGGCCCTTCAGGTTGCGGGCGCGATGAGCGATCTGCACCAGCTTGCCGGCGGTATCCTTGTCCACGCCGGATTCCTTGGCGACGATGGCGGTCTCGGTATCCTCGGCCGGGTAGTCGAAGTCCAGCGCACCGAAACGCTGCTTGGTCGACTGCTTCAGGTCCTTCATCAGGCTCTGGTAGCCCGGATTGTAGGAGATGACCAGCTGGAAGTCCGGATGCGCCTCGATCAGCTCGCCCTTCTTGTCCAGCGGCAGGGTGCGGCGATGGTCCGTCAGGGGATGGATGACAACAGTGGTGTCCTGACGCGCTTCCACGACCTCGTCGAGGTAGCAGATGGCGCCCATGCGCGCGGCCGTGGTCAGCGGGCCGTCCTGCCACTTGGTGCCGTCCTTGTCGAGCAGGAAGCGGCCGACCAGGTCCGAGGCAGTCATGTCTTCGTTACAGGCCACGGTGATGAGCGGCTTGCCGAGTTTCCATGCCATGTATTCCACGAAACGGGATTTACCGCAGCCAGTCGGGCCCTTGAGCATCATCGGCATGCGAACATCGTAGGCTGCTTCGTACAGCGCGATTTCGTCACCAACCGATTCGTAGTAGGGCTCTTTCTGGATCTTGTACTGTGCGATATCAACAGTGGACATGTTTCACCTCTATGCTTTCAAGACGACGAAGGATTCAGTCTTCATCACCGGTTTCAATTTCACCCGTCCAGCCTGTTGCGCGGGCCCTGGCGATGGCGTCATCGTGAATCCTTTGATGACGTTCGCGCAACTCGTCGGGCAGATTGCTTACGAGACAACCGTACTTATCCCACTCGGCATTGACCTTGTGCAATAAGGAATCAATCCCGGCTAGGTTCCAGCCGGCGCAGGTTTCGGTTTCGGGGATCAGTCCGAAGACCCAGGCATCACGGATGATCTTGCCGATCGTGGTCATGCCTGCGTACATATCATTGTCGATGCCGACGTATTTATCTGGTCTTGTCATGTTTCCCCATACTCATAAAAAAGCCCCTGTCCGCATTGCGCCGGGCAGGGGCTTTATTGCTATGGCACTACCCGGGTCGACTTAAACAGTCTTGCCGCGGTAGATGACCATGGAAGCACCGGCCGACTGCGCGAAGTTGTCGAAACCCAGCAGACGCACGTGGTTGTTCGGATGCGCCTTGTGGCAGGCTTCGGCTTCAGCCAGGATCTTGTCGACGTCGGTTTCACCGAACATCGGAAGCTTCCACATGTACCAGTAGTTGCTGAAGGCGTTTTCCGGCTCGGTGTGCTCGATGCCCGGGTTCCAGCCCTTGCTCACGATGTACTCGATCTGCTTGCGGATCTGGTCAGCGCTCATGGACGGCAGGTACGAGAAGGTCTCGAACTTGCGGCTGTCCGGATCGGACAGGCTCGAACTGTAGTCTTGCATATCGCTCATTGTTAAATCCTCGATTCTCAAAAGTCGTCAAATTCGTTTCAGGCGGCGAGACGACACGGGGCCGTCTCGCGTGCCTGGTCGAACGCGCCCTTACTTGTGGGAGACGTCCAGCTTGTCGACGGTGTCGAATTCGAACTTGATTTCCTTCCAGGTTTCCATGGCCATCTTGAGTTCCGGGCTGTTCTTGGCAGCCGCGGTAAGGATGTCCTTGCCTTCTTTTTCAAGCTCGCGACCCTGGTTACGGGCTTCGACGCAGGCCTCAACCGCAACACGGTTGGCGGCGGCGCCGGCAGCGTTGCCCCAGGGGTGGCCGAGGGTGCCGCCACCGAACTGCAGGACGGAATCATCGCCGAAGATGCTGACCAGCGCGGGCATGTGCCACACGTGGATACCGCCGGACGCAACCGGCAAGACGCCAGGCATCGCACCCCAGTCCTGATCGAAGAAGATACCGCGGCTGCGGTCTTCCTTGATGAAGGAGTCACGCATGATGTCGATCCAGCCGAGGGTCGCATCGCGGTCGCCTTCCAGCTTGCCGACGACGGTACCGGAATGCAGGTGGTCACCACCGGACAGACGCAGAATCTTGGTCAGCACGCGGAAGTGGATGCCGTGGTGCGGGTTGCGGTCGAGCACGGCGTGCATGGCGCGGTGGATGTGCAGCAGCATGCCGTTGTCACGGCACCACTGGGCCAGACCGGTGTTGGCGGTGAAGCCGCCGGTGATGTAGTCGTGCATGATGATCGGGGCGCCGATTTCCTTGGCATACTCGGCGCGCTTGAACATCTCGTCCGGGGTCGGCGCGGTGACGTTCAGGTAGTGGCCCTTGCGCTCACCGGTCTCGGCTTCGGCCTTCTCGATGGCTTCCATGACGAAGTCGAAACGCTGGCGCCAGCGCATGAACGGCTGGGAGTTGACGTTTTCGTCGTCCTTGGTGAAGTCCAGACCACCGCGGAGGCCTTCGTAGCAGGCGCGGCCGTAGTTCTTGGCGGACAGACCGAGCTTCGGCTTGATGGTGCAGCCCAGCAGCGGACGACCGTACTTGTTCATCATGTCACGCTCGACCTGGATGCCGTGGGGCGGGCCGTTGCAGGTCATGACGTAGGCGATCGGGAAGCGCACGTCTTCCAGACGCAGGGCGCGCACGGCCTTGAAGCCGAACACGTTACCGACCAGCGAGGTGAAGACGTTCACGACGGAACCTTCTTCGAACAGGTCGATCGGGTAGGCGATGAAGGCGTAGAAGCAGGTGTCGTCGCCCGGCACGTCTTCGATGGCGTAGGCGCGGCCCTTGTAGTAGTCCAGGTCGGTCAGCAGGTCGGTCCAGACGGTGGTCCAGGTACCGGTGGAGGACTCGGCGGCAACAGCGGCAGCGGCCTCTTCACGCGGCACGCCAGCCTGCGGGGTGATCTTGAAGCAGGCCAGGATGTCGGTGTCCTTCGGGGTGTACTCGGGCATCCAGTACGTTTCGCGGTACTCTTTAACGCCCGCGCTATAGCTTTTCACGGCCATTTTACATCTCCTCCCATTACAGGGGTTGGTTATGTAGGAAACAGGCTCCCTTGATCGGTCGTTCCGACGCGGGCACAAGGCCCTGCGGGGAGTGGAGTGTGAGTATAGACGGGGTCGACATAATAACAATTCAATCTTTATGATTATTTGCATAAGTCTATGCTTATGATAGAGTAGCGACTATGCATGTCACCCTGCGTCAGCTCGCCGTTTTCGAAGCCGTTGCCCGCAATGGATCGTTCACCCGTGCCGCCGAGGAGCTGCACCTGTCGCAGCCGGCGGTGTCCATGCAGGTCAAACAGCTGGAGGAAAACCTCGGTCTGCCGCTGTTCGAGCAAATGGGTAAGAAGATCTATCTCACCGAGGCCGGGCGCGAGCTGGAGAGCTATGCCGTTCGTGTCAGCCAGCTGCTGGACGAGGCCGAGGCGGTGCTGGAGGAGATGAAGGGGGTCAAGCGAGGCAGCCTGAACATCTCGGTGGCCACCACCGCCAACTATTTTGCCACGCGTCTGCTCGCCGCGTTCTCCCAGCGTAACGAGGGGGTGACCTTCAGTCTGGATGTGACCAACCGTGAGACCCTGATCCGTCAGCTGGAGAACAACGAGCGTGACCTCGTCATCATGGGGAAGCCGCCCGATGGTCACGACCTGGACGCGGAATCCTTCATGGACAACCCGCTGGTGGTCGTGGCGCCGCCGGAACATCCATTGACTCGTAAGAAGGGGATTCCGCTGTCGGCCCTGGCGGGCGAGCGCATCGTGGTGCGCGAGGCCGGGTCGGGGACGCGTATCGCCATCGAGCGCTTCTTCGCCGAGCGCGGCATTGAGTTCGCCATGGGCATGGAAATGAGTTCCAACGAGGCCATCAAGCAGGCGGTGGAGGCCGGGCTGGGCCTGGGCATCGCCTCGATCCATACGCTGGAACTGGAGTTGGACTGCGGCCGCCTGGCGATCCTCGACGTGGAGGATTTCCCGATCCTGCGCCACTGGTACATCGTGCAGCGCCGTGGCAAGCGTCTGAGCGCCACGGCGCAGGCATTCAAGGACTTCGTGCTGGCGGAGGCGCCGCGTTTCGTGCGCCTGCCGGAACAGTATCGCCAATCGAGCCGATAGAGCCTCGCGGGTCGCGGTGCTATTATCCCGCGCCACGTCAGGGGGGGGCTGTAATGCCGCTACAAAAACTCATCGATGGTTTTCGTGATTTCAAGAACCGGAACGGGCAGCCGGAGTTCCGCCAGCTGGTCGCGCAAGGGCAGTCGCCAAAGATCGCCATCGTCGCCTGCTCGGATTCGCGGGTCGACCCCGCCCTGGTGTTCGGCAGCGCGCCGGGAGACCTCTTCGTCATCCGCAACGTGGCCAACCTGGTCCCGCCCTGCGAGCTCGATGATGCCCACCACGGTACCAGTGCCGCGCTGGAGTATGCCGTCACCCAGCTCATGGTCGATCACGTGGTGGTGATGGGGCACGCTCAGTGCGGTGGCATCGCGTCGCTGGTCGGCATCTCCACCCCGCGCCCGCTGCCCGAGCACTCCTTCATCAAGAGCTGGATGTCGGCGGCCGAGGGCGCCTTCCTCCGCACCCGGGCGCAGCACCCGGAGGCCGACCCGCAATCGCTGGGTCGGGCCTGCGAGCAGGAGTCTATTCGCCAGTCGCTGGACAATCTCATGACCTTCCCGTGGGTGGTCGAGCGTGTGAAAGCCGGTACCCTGGGCATACACGGCTGGTACTTCGACATGACGAACGAGGCGTTGCTGGCGCTCGACCAGGTCAGCGGCGAGTTCGAGGTGCTGGGCTGAGGCTCGTGCCGCCGGTGACAATCTGCGCTATCTTCCTTGATGAGAGGTCTTCGGGAATCAGCCACCTGGGGAGAGCCGCAGATGATCGTGAAAGAGCAATTTCGCCGCGGGCCCGCACTCGGGCGCGAACCTCACTACCTTCCCGCCGCCATCTACAATCGCAGCCGCCTGTTGCTGGCCCATAGCGATACCGGCTGTGTCTTCGTTCCCATCCGCAACCTGCAGTACCAGGCGGTGATCGATCACGAGGAGATCATCTTCGTCGACGGCATCGGGCCGCGCGTGGTCCAGGTTGCCTGGGAGGGCTTTCGGCCACAGACCCGCCAGGGGCTGGACGAGCCGGTACCTTACGACCGCGTCACCTATCATCCCGATGCCCGCGAGATCGAGCCGCGTCTGCAGGGTGA
>DSBO01000140.1 GCA_011046015.1 Thioalkalivibrio sp.
AACGCCACGCATCACCGGAAAAATAAATCTGCAAAGCGAAGCGGCGCAGCTTTATTTTGTCCGCGTGAATGCGATTGTTAGCTGTGTACACGACCGCCATAGATGCGCACCAGCATTTGAAGTTCTTCAATTGAAAGAACCTGCTTATTCCTATGAAGCATCGAGTGACAGTTGGGACAAACTGGACGCAAATCTTCTTCGGGGTTGATTTCGTATTCTTCACGTATTTCGGACAAAGGTTTCAAGTGATGAACGTGTATATACCCCTTGCCGAGTTGCCCATAAAACAACTCGAAGTGGAAGTTGCATACAGCACAACTTAGCCCCCATTTTCTGATGCAACGCTCTCTAGCCTCAGGGTTACGCTCATAAGCGTTAACCAAGACTCTCTTGGAGGCGCCCTCTTTAACTGAGCTATCTTCCGGGAATTCATCGGCATAAGGAATTCCCACGCCTCCGGTTCTTTCCAGCCACAGCCCTTCAAGATTTGAAGCTGCTTCCTCAGGTATTGTTTTGCCAGAGCCTTGAGAATCCCAAACCTTCGAATCAAATGCTTCAAGTTCCGAACGATCAATTTTTATTTCAGATTGCGGATCATATAGCCGGTCGAAATTCACCATTACATAGAGCGATGTTTTACCCACTTTTCTTTTTTCCTCGTTGAAGTGTGGCTCTTCAAACGGCTCTTTCGTTACGTGGCCCGAACCAAAGATTCCCTTGTGCCCTTTGCCTTGCTTGGTAAGAAATACTCTCGAACCCACCGGGATGTTCTTTGTGCGACCGCAACTCCACCGCTGAATGACTTCGCCAGACGCATGCGCATCAAGACGCTCTTGGAGCTTTTCGTAGCCCCATTCATCAGGCTTCCATGTAAGTAGAAATGTGCTCATATGTTCTTTTTGCAGCTAACTAGATTTCTGTTGCAAAAACGTCGTGTTGTAACACGTCAATAACGCCGTATAATCTTCAGATATGAAGATAACACATTGATCCTCAAGAGCAGTAAATGGAGAAACACTGCGATAATTCAAGAAGGAAATACGACCATGGACGGAGAACGTCAGCCACGGCTGCTCGACCAGGTGAGGGAGCGCTGCCGGGTCAAGCACTACAGCCTTCGGACCGAACGGGCCTACGCCCACTGGATCCGTCGATTTATCCTTTTCAACGACAAGCGTCATCCAAGGGACCTGGGAGCACCCGAAGTTGAAAAGTTCCTCACGCACCTTGCAACCGCAGAAAACGTCGCCGCCGCGACGCAGAACCAGGCGCTGGCGGCCATCCTGTTCCTCTATCGCGAGGTGCTGGCGATCGAGTTGCCGTGGCTTGAAAACGTTACACGCGCCAAAAAGCCTCCGCGCCTGCCGGTGGTTCTCACCCGTAACGAAATCAAGGCGCTTTTTTCTCAACTCGATGGTATCAACTGGCTGCTGGCGAGCCTCATGTACGGCTCCGGGCTTCGACTGATGGAGGCCTTGCGGCTGAGGGTGAAGGACGTGGATCTCGAACGCCGTGAAATCACGGTTCGCGAGGGAAAGGGAGCGAAAGACCGACGGACGCTCCTGCCGGATTCGCTGGTGGACCCGCTGCGGCGGCAGATCGAGAAGGTCGCGATGATTCATGCTCAGGACCGGGAGAACGGCCTGCCTCCGGTGCAACTGCCCCATGCACTGGAACGGAAGTACCCCAATGCGGGCCGGGAGCTGGCGTGGCAATTCCTGTTTCCCGCGTCGCAGATCGCGACCGACCCGCGCTCTGGCATCCGGCGAAGACACCACATGCACGAGTCGGCGATTCAGCGGGCAATCAAGCGCGCGGTGCGGTCGAGCGGCATCCTCAAGCCTGCCAGCAGCCACACGCTCCGCCACAGCTTTGCGACGCATTTGCTTGAAGACGGCTATGACATTCGCACCGTGCAGGAATTGCTGGGGCATAGCGACGTGCGCACGACGCAGATTTACACGCACGTCCTCAATCGCGGCGGGCTGGCGGTACGCAGTCCGCTTGATTCGGGATGAGCAACGCGTGGCGGCACGAACAGAAATTGGAAGCACTCCCTGTGCTGGCGTTTCTGGCTACTTTAGTGCGTTCGCCGCGGACGCACAACGGCGCGGAAGGCCCGGATTCTGGCCGGGCGTAACCGCGTACCACCCGGGATGAGCCGCGACATAGCGCGAACGTCGCGGCCCGGGAACACCCTCAGCCCTGAATCGCCTCAAACACCGCCCGATGCATCTCGGCCGAGTTACAGGCCAGCACGCTGGTCGTGCCCAGGTGCAGCCCCTTGCCTTCCAGGTCCGTGAACTTGCCGCCGGCCTCTTCCACGACGACCGACAGGGCGGCGATGTCGAGGATGTTGACGTCGGACTCGAGCACGATGTCGATCTTGCCGGAGGCGAGCAGGTGGTAGTGGTAGAAATCGCCGTAGCCGCGCACGCGGTTCACGCCCTGCACCAGCTCGCCGACCTTGCCCCACTGCTTGCTGCCGGCGACGGTGGCGATGTTGCCGAGCGAGAGGGTGGCCTTGCCGATCTCGGTGATGTCGCTGACCCGGATGGGCTCGTCGTTGAGGTAGGCGCCGAAGCCCTTTTCTGCGTACGCCATCTCGCCGAACACGGGGGCGTTGGAGACGCCCATGATGAGTTCGTCGCCCTTCATCAGCGCGATCTGGGTGGAGAAGAAGGGGTAGCGGCGCACGAAGCTCTTGGTGCCGTCGATGGGGTCGATGAGCCAGTTGTACTCGGCGTCCTCGTTGACCTTGCCGGTTTCCTCGCCGAAGAAGCCGTGGTCGGGGAAGGCGTCGAGGATGATCTGCCTGATGGTCTTCTCGGTCTCGACGTCGGCGACGGTGACCGGGCTCTGGTCGGCCTTGAGCTCGACCTCGAACTCCACCTGATAGTACTTGCGGATGACGGCCTCGGCGGCCCTGGCGGCCTGGATGGCGGTTTCGAGGTAGCGGCTCTTCTGCATGGGACGACCCTGGGACCTGGTGTTTGATGAAAGCGCGCAGTATACCGCACCCGCGGACGGCTTTGAGTGCGTGCTATAGTCGCGCGACCACCTCATCGCCCTCAGGGAGGAGTCCATGTCCCGTCTGCTGCTCGTCGTATTGCTGCTGTTCACCCTGGCCCTGCCCGCGCTGGCCGAGGGCCCGGAGCTGCCGCCCGCGCCGCAGGGCTATAGCTGGAAGCAGCTCGAGCCCGTGGATGCCCACGTGCTCATCCCGGAGGGCTGGCACTTCCGGCAGGAGGAGAACGACGGCACGCTCGCCTACTTCGTCACCGAGACGGCGATCGAGCCCGGCGAGCTGTTCGACGTGGGCCTGAGCGTGAACGTAGTCCCGCAGCTCAAGGCCCGCACGAGGCAGCACGACGCGCCGACCTACGCGCAGGCCTATATCCAGCAGTGCGCGCGCACGCATGCGGGGGCCGAGGCCTGGCAGTTCGAGCAGGCGCCGTTCGTCGGCTACGGCTGCGAATTCACCACCGAGCCGAAGCCGGGCCATGAGATCACCATGTACATGCTGGCGCTGGGCAACAGGCAGACCGACACGCTGTACGTGATGTGGTTCGAGGCCCCGGCCGCGCGCTGGGAGGATGCCTGGCAGACAGGCCGGGTGATGCTGCAGGGCTTTGCGCTGGAGGACGGCTTCTGATGCGCCCGGGCGGCAGTTGAGCCGCCCGCGGGCTTCGCATACACTGCCGCCCACTCATTCAGACGACCTGGATTCGCCACACCATGCCGACCTTCAAAGAGAACCTGGAAACCCTCAAGCAGAGCACCGACAGCCTCGCCGCGCTGGAATTCTACGGCGACGGCTACGAGCCGGAGTTCGTGATCGAGAACAGGGAAGGCACCGCCGGCTCGCTGAAGGTGTACTACGAGGTGGCCGTGGAATTCGGCGGCGTGGGGCCGAAGGCGGCCAAGAAGGCGCTGGCCCTCTACGCCGAGCACGTCGAGGACGCGAAGGCCAACCCGGGCAAGCACCCGAACATCGACCGCCTGTTCGAGATCATCGACCAGGATCTCTACTATTCCGTGCGCGCCGTGCCCAAGGCCTGAGGCCTGTCCGGCATCCCCTCGCAGCCGCCCCTGCCCCGTCACTGGAGGCGGGGCGGCTGACCTCGGTCATTCCCACCGGCGCCCTGCTCCTCTAAGCTACTGATTACGCATCGGTCGCCACCCTGGCGACTGCCCGTAATCACCCGAGGAGTCCGGAGTGAGCCGTCGCCCCATCCGCATTGCCGTCGTCGGCATCGTCGCCGCCATCGCCGCCCTGATCTGGTGGAACACGCGCCCCGAGCCCATCGAGGTGCGGGTGGTGGCGGCGGAGCACGGCACGGTGGAGAGCACCGTGGCCAATACGCGCGCCGGCACCGTCGAGGCCTGCCGCCGCGCCCAGCTCACGCCGAGCATCGGCGGGCAGGTGGCCAACCTGCCGGTGAACGAGGGCGACTTCGTGGAAGCCGGCCAGCTGCTGCTGGAGCTGTGGAACGACGACCTCAAGGCACAGGTGGAGCTGGCCGCCGCCGAGTCGCAGGCCGCCCAGGCCACGGTGCGGTCGGCCTGCGCCCAGGCCGACGCTGCCGAGCGCGAGGCGACCCGCATTGCGCGCCTGCGCCGCGACAACCTCGCCTCCGAGGAACAGGCCGACCGCGCCGACACCAATGCCCGCGCCCTGCGCGCCCAGTGCCAGGCCGCGGTGGCCCGCGCCAACGTGAGCATTGCCAGCGTGAAGGTGGCCTCGGCCAACCTGGAGCGCACCCGCCTGATCGCGCCCTTCGAGGGCGTGGCGGCGAAGATCACCGCCGAGCTCAACGAATTCGTGACCCCCTCCCCGGTCGGCGTGGCCATCCCCGCCGCCATCGACCTGATCGACACCACCTGCTTCTACGTGGCCGCGCCCATCGACGAGGTGGACGCCCCGGGCATCGAGGTGGACATGCCCGCGCGCATCACGCTGGACGCCTTCAAGAACCGCGAGTTCGAGGGACGGGTGCGGCGCATCGGCAGCTACGTCGTGGACTACGAGCGCCAGGCCCGCACGGTGGACATCGAGGCCGAGTTCCTGGACCCGACGGACATCGCCGTGCTGCTGGCCGGCTACAGCGCCGACGTGGAGGTGCTGCTCGACCGGCGCGAGGACGCGCTGCGCATCCCCACCGAGGCGGTGATCGACGGGCGGCGGGTGTACGTGGTGACGCCACGCGGTACCGCCGAGCGGCGCGAGATCGAGACCGGGCTGTCCAACTGGACCTACACCGAGGTGCTGGACGGGCTGGCGGTCGGCGACCGCGTCATCACCACCATCGACCGCGCGGGCCTGGCGGACGGCGTACCGGTGCGGGCAGGCAGCGAACGACCATGATTCGCCTGACCGGCATCAACCGCATCTTCGAGGTGGGCGACGAGAAGGTGCACGCGCTCAACGACGTGGATCTCGACGTGGGGGCCGGCGAGTACC
Source organism: Thioalkalivibrio sp. (assembly GCA_011046015.1). Lineage (GTDB taxonomy): Bacteria > Pseudomonadota > Gammaproteobacteria > SpSt-1174 > SpSt-1174 > SpSt-1174. The sequence goes on from DSBO01000140.1 coordinate 5,465, forward strand.
TCTCCATCATGGGGCCCTCGGGTTCGGGCAAGTCCACCCTGCTCAACCTGCTCGGACTGCTGGACCGGCCGACCTCGGGCACCTATTACCTGGACGACGTGGACGCCTCCAGCCTCTCCGAGGACGAGCGGGCAACCCTGCGCCGCGACAAGATCGGCTTCGTGTTCCAGTTCTTTCACCTGATCCCGCGACTCACCGCCTTCGAGAACGTGGAACTGCCGCTCACGCTGGCCGGCGTGGAGCCGGCCGAGCGCCGCCCGAAGGTGGAGGCCGCGCTGGAATCGCTGGGCCTGATGCCCCGCGCGGCCCACCGCCCGGAACAGCTCTCGGGCGGCCAGCGCCAGCGCGTGGCCATCGCGCGCGCCACCATCATGGACCCGCCGGTGCTGCTGGCCGACGAGCCCACCGGCAACCTGGACAGCGCGTCGGGCAGCGAGGTGATCGACATCCTCGAGGAACTCAACCACCGCGGCATCACCCTGCTGGTGGTGACCCACGACGAGGCGCTGGGCAAGCGCGCCAAGCGGCGCATCCACATGGTGGACGGTGCCATCGTCGAGGACGTGCAGCAGACGCCGTCATGAGCCCCGAGGACACCCTGCGCTTCGGCTACCGTTCGCTCACGGGCTACCCCACCCGCACGCTGCTGATGCTACTGGCCATGTCTATCGGCGTGACCGCCGTGGTGCTGCTGACCTCGCTGGGCGAGGGCGCGCGCCAGTACGTGCTCAACCAGTTCTCGGCGCTGGGCTCGAACATGGTGATCGTGCTGCCCGGGCGCTCCGAGACCACCGGTGCCGCACCGCCCATGGTAGGCGCGACCGCGCGTGACCTCACGCTCGAGGATGCCCTCGCCCTCTACCGCAGCTCGGCCGTGCGCCACGTCGCCCCGCTCATCGTCGGCACGGCGAACGTCTCCTACGCGGGCCTGAGTCGCGAGGTGATGATCCTCGGCAGCACGGCCGAGATGCAGGCGGTGCGCGAGCTGGAGATGGCGCAGGGCCGCTTCCTGCCACCCGGCGAGGCCGAGCGCGCCAGCAACGTGGTGGTGCTCGGCGCCAAGGTCAAGCGCGAAATCTTTGGCAACGCGACTGCGCTCGGCGAGTGGGTGCGCATCGAGGACCGGCGCTACCGCGTGATCGGCGTGCTCAGCGACAAGGGCCAATCCCTCGGCGCCGAGATCAGCGACACGGTCTTCATCCCGGTGGCCTCGGCCCAGCAGCTCTTCAACACCGAGGGGCTGTTTCGCATCCTGGTACAGGCGCGCGCACGCGAGTCCATCCCGCGCGCGGTGGAGGCGGCGCGCGAAATCATACGCGAGCGCCACGACGGCAAGGACGACATCACCGTCATCACCCAGGACGCGGTGCTGGAGACCTTCGACCGCATCCTCACGGCGCTGACGCTGGCAGTGGCCGGCATCGCCGCCATCAGCCTGGGCGTGGCCGGCGTGCTGATCATGAACGTGATGCTGGTGGCCGTCTCCCAGCGCACCACCGAGATCGGCCTGCTCAAGGCCGTGGGTGCCTCCGGCGCCCAGATCATGCGCCTGTTCCTCACCGAGGCCGCCATGCTCTCGCTGCTCGGGGCTGCGCTCGGCATCGTGCTGGCCTATGTCGGCATCTGGATCCTCGGGCAGATGTTCCCCGCCTTTCCGCTCAGCCCGCCCAACTGGGCCCTGGGGGCGGCGGTGGGTATCTCGCTGGTCACCGGCCTGCTGTTCGGCGTGATGCCGGCGCGGCGCGCGGCGCGCCTCGACCCGGTTCAGGCCCTGTCGAGGCGCTAGCATCATGCGCGGTCGCGACTTCATTCGTCTCTCCACCAGCGCCATCGTCGCGCACCGCATGCGCAGCTTCCTCACCGCGCTGGGCATCGCCGTGGGCATCGGCGCGGTGGTGCTGCTCACCTCCGTGGGCGAGGGCATCCACAAGTTCGTGCTCGCCGAGTTCACCCAGTTCGGCACCAACATCATCGCCATCAACCCGGGCGTGACCACCACCCACGGCGTCTCCGGCGCCGTGTTCAACACCACCCGCCCGCTCACCCTGGACGATGCCGATGCCCTCAGGCGCATCCCGCAGGTGCTGGGTGTGACGAGCTTCGTGCAGGGCAATGCCGAGGTGGAACACGGCAAGCTCGGGCGCAGCGTGACGGTGTTCGGCGCGGGCGCGCAGACGCCCGACGTGCTCCAGCTCAGGCCCGCCATCGGCCGCTTCCTGCCCGACGAAGACCCGCGCACCGCCCGCGCCTTCGCCGTGCTCGGCAGCAAGCTGCGCGACGAACTGTTCGGCACGCAGAACCCGCTGGGCGAGAACGTGCGCATCGGCGGCGAGCGCTACCGGGTGATCGGGGTGATGGAATCCAAGGGCCAGATGCTGGGCTTCGACCTCGACGATACCGTGTACATCCCTACCGGCCGCGCGCTGGCGATGTTCAACCGCGAGGGGGTGATGGAGATCGACGTGCTCTACGACCCGGAGGCCAACAGCGCCGAGGTGGCCGCACAGATCAAGCGCATCCTCATCGCACGCCACGGCTTCGAGGACTTCACCGTCACCACCCAGGACGACATGCTCGAGACGCTGGGCGGCATCCTCGACATCCTCACCCTGGCGGTGGGCGCGCTGGGCGGCATCTCGCTGGTGGTGGGCGGCGTGGGCATCCTCACCATCATGATCATCTCGGTGAACGAGCGCACCGGCGAGATCGGCCTGCTGCGCGCCCTGGGGGCGAGCCGCCAGCAGGTGCTGTCACTCTTCATCGGCGAGGCCGTGGTACTCGCCAGCCTCGGCGGCGCCGCCGGCCTCATCCTCGGTGTCGGCGGCGCCTGGCTGCTCGGCGCCACCATCCCCGCCCTGCCCACCCACACGCCCCTGAGCTACGTGCTCATGGCCGAACTGCTCGCCGCCGTCGTGGGTCTGACGGCGGGCGTGATCCCGGCCCGACGGGCGGCGAGCCTGGACCCGATCGAGGCCCTCAGGTCCGAATAACGCCCGGTATTACAACGGACGACCGACCACGGACCACTGACAGCGCCGGCCTGACGTGTCCATCCATTCACGCTAAGCTATCCCTCCAACCAGAACGACCACCGCATCGCGAACAACAACGGGAGCCCCCATGAAAGATCCCATCGTCATCATCGGGCTGGGCCAGATCGGCTGCACCTTTGCCAACGGCTTCCTCAAGGCCGGTCACCCGGTCTACCCCGTCACACGGGACATGGACATGGCCGGCGAGGCCCGCCACGCGCCCGAGCCGGCACTGGTCGTGCTGGCCGTGGCCGAGGCCGACCTGCACCCGGCGCTGGAGGCCGTGCCGCCGGCATGGCGCGACCGCCTGGCGCTGGTGCAGAACGAGCTGCTGCCGCGTGACTGGGCGGCGCACGACCTCGAGGACCCGACGGTGGTGTCGGTGTGGTTCGAGAAGAAGAAGGGGCAGGACGTGAAGATCGTGGTACCCACGCCGGTGCACGGCCCGCACGCCGGGCTCGTCAATGCCGCCTTCGACGCGCTGGACATCCCCAACTACCGCGTAGACGACGCCGACGAGATGCTCTACGAGCTGGTGCGCAAGAACGCCTACATCCTCACCGCCAACATCGCCGGCCTGGTGGTGGGCGGTACGACCAGCGAGTTGTGGAGCCAGCACGAGTCGCTGGCCCGCGAGGTGCTCGCCGACGTGCTCGACATCCAGGACCACCTCACCGGCCGCGAGAACGACCGCGACAAGGTCATCGCCGGCACGGTGGAGGCCTTCTTCGGCGATCCCGCACACAAGTGCATGGGCCGCACCGCCGCCGCACGCCTGGAACGCGCCCTGCAGATCGCCGACGAAGCCGGGCTGGAAGTGAAGAAGCTCAGGGAGATCGCGGCGCAGGCGAGGAAAGGGTGAGGGAGTGAAGTGTGAGGGGTGAGGCGGGCACGGCCCCGCCCTATTGTCTATTTGCCACAGAGGACACCGAGTAAAACCACCCCCGTCATACCTCTGTGAGCTCTGTGTCCTCTGTGGCGCCCAGACTTTCACGCCTAACGCCTAACCCCTCACGCCAACTCAAGCCAGGGGCGGCCAGCCTGGTAGCGCAGTCGCACCCGTGCGGCGTAGTCCACCTTGATGCGGAAGACCTCGGCCAGCGGGGCCTGTACGGCCCAGGCGGTGGCGGCGCGCAGGGTGCCGGCGTGGGCGACGATGAGCAGCTGCTCGCCCGGGTGGCGCCGGGCGATGGCCTTGAGCGCGTGGACGTTGCGATCGTAGAAGGCCTGCGCGGGCTCGGCCCGCTCGGGCCGGCGACCCACCGGATCGGCGCGAAAATCCACCAGCATCTGCGGGTAACGCGCCGCCACCTCATCCGGTGACAGGCCCTCCCAGACCCCGAAACCCACCTCGCGGATCTCCGCCTCGGCGTCCACGGGAACGGCGAGGCGCTCGCCCAGGGCCTCGGCAAAGGCGCGGCAGCGGATCAGCGGGGAGGTGACGATGCGCGTCCAGACGGCGGAGTCGGCCGCGACGGCGGCCCACATCTGCGCCCAGCCGTGTTCGCTCAGGGGATCATCCACGCCGTGGCCACGGTAGCGCCGCCCGCCCACGGGTTCCCCGTGGCGCAGCAGGTCCAGGGTGGTGACGGCCACGGCCCGGTGGTTACGAGGTCCAGCCACCCAGCGTGGCGACGGCCAGCATGGTGATCGCGAGTACCAGGGTGCGCATGACCATGTTGATGGCGGTCTTGAGGATGACGCTCACCTGGGTGGCATCCAGCTCTTCCTCGACCAGCTCCTCGAACTCGAGGCTCGCAGTACCGGACTCGGCGAGCAGGGCGCGATTGGTGGCCGACAGCTCCTCCAGCGGCCCGGTGAGGTGGCGGCGCAACGCCGGCAGGGTGTCCTCGAAGTGGCCGGTGAGGGCATAGAACAGGGCCACCAGCCGGGCCGGGACCCAGTCGACCAGGGCCAGCCAGTGGGTGGCGGCCTTCTGCAGGCTGCTGTCCTCGGCGGCGTTCCTCACCAGCTCGTGGCTCAGGCGGTAGACCACCGCACCCAGCGGCCCCAGGATCACGAACCAGAACAGCACCGCCATGAGGCGGCTGTTGGCCTCGGTGAAGACGGCCTCGACCACGGCGCGCAGCCGCGCCACCGGCTCCTCGGGGACGGGGCCGTCGACCAGGCGGGCGGTGACCAGGTTGATCCGCTCCTCGTCTCCCGCGTTGCAGGCCTCGACATAGGACTCGACATCCTGGTTGAGGTCGCGCGGACCGAGGGTATAGAGAAGGACGACCACGCCGAAGGCGATCTCCAGCAGGCCCAGCAGCACGTCGTCCAGCAGCGCCGCCACGCCCCAGATCAACAGCGCCGGGCCAGCGAGGATCAGCACCACGCCCGCGACCCCGTCGGCCACCCCGCCCAGCCGGGCCTGCAGCCATTCGCCGTAGCGGCGGAACCACCCAAGCTGGCGGAACTCGTCGAGGTAGCCGACGAAGCGCTCGAGTACGAGGCCGATGAGAACGGTGATGAGTGTCATGGGGCGTCCTTAAGCGTTGGGTCTTGTTTTTCTGATTACGCCCGCGCCCTGCGGCGCGTCCGGGAATGTGCTGGTCTAAAGTGTCGTTGTTCGCTCAACGGCTTGCAAGTCGCCCGGCCAGGGCCGCGTGCAGCCCCGCCCAGTCGAAGGCCGGGCCCGGGTCGGTCTTGCGGCCCGGCGCGATGTCGGCGTGGCCCGCGATGCGCTCGGGCGAGAGCCCCGGATAGGCAGCCAGCAGGGCCGTGACCACCTCGGCCAGGCACAGGTACTGGGTGGCCTCGAAGGGCACGTCGTCCGCCCCCTCCAGCTCGATGCCGATGGAGAAGTCGTTGCAGTTCTCCCGTCCGCCATAGCTCGACTGGCCCGCGTGCCAGGCGCGGGCGTGAAAGGGCACGTACTGCACGCACTCGCCGTCGCGGCGGATCAGCAGGTGGGCGGAGACCTCGAGGCCGGCGATCTCGCGGAAGTAGGGATGCGCGTCCGGGTCGAGCGTGTTCGTGAACAGGGCATCGATCCACGGCCCGCCGAACTCGCCCGGTGGCAGGCTGATGTTGTGGATCACGATGAGCTCCGGGCCCATCCCCGCCGGGCGTTGGTTGCAGTTCGGCGAGGGGAGGCGGCGCGCACCCTCCAGCCAGCCGCTTGCCACGTCCACCCTCACGGCGCCTCCTCGGCCGGGCGCGCCCGCGCCGCGGCGATGGCCGCATCCAGGGCCGGCGCCCGCGGCTCGCTGTGCAGCTCGCAGTGAAAGAGGCCGTCCTGGTAGAGAAACATGCTCGGCAGGTGAAACACGCCGAACTCGCGGGCCAGCGCCAGGTCGCGCTCGGCATCCACTTCGTACACGGCGACCGGGCGCGTCGTGAGGTAGTCCGCCAGCACCCGCCGCAGGACCTTGCACGCCCCGCAGTACGGGCCGGTGAAGAACACCAGGGCAAGCCCCGGGGTCTCTTCCAGCACGTGGTGGAAGCGAAACTGGTCGAGCCTGACGATGCCCGGGGCGGTGCCGGCAGCGGACGTATCGGTGGTGGTCATGCGGACATTATATAGAGCCGCGGGCGTCTGCGCGTGACCGGGACCGGGTTTGGCGGATGTCAATATGCCGCTCGCCGCCGGGAGCCGATAGAATACCCCCTCGATCACGCGTGGCCCCCATGAAGACCGACCTCGACCTCCTCAACCCGCAGCAGCGCGACGCCGTCCTCGACATCGGCGGGCCCCTGCTCGTGCTCGCCGGCGCCGGCTCCGGCAAGACGCGCGTGATCACGCACAAGATCGCCTACCTGATCCGCGAGGGCGGCATCGCCCCGCACAACATCGCGGCCATCACCTTCACCAACAAGGCGGCGCGCGAGATGCGCGAACGTGCGAGCAAGCTGCTGGTGCGCGACGAGGGCAAGGGCCTGGTGGTCTCCACCTTCCATACCCTGGGCCTCAACATCATTCGCCGCGAGCACCGCAAGCTCGGCTACAAGGCCGGCTTCTCGCTGTTCGACGCCCAGGACACGGGCACCCTGCTCAAGGAGCTCACGCGCAAGGACGACAGCGGCCTGGCCGTCGACGACGAGCCGCGCTGGCGCATCTCGCGCTGGAAGAACGACTTCATCTCGCCCGACGAGGCCCTGGCCCAGGCGAAGGACGACAAGGAGGCGGCCCATGCCCGCCTCTACGCCCGCTACCAGCGCCAGCTCAAGGCCTACAACGCGCTCGACTTCGACGACCTCATCGGCCTGCCGGTGCGCCTGCTCAAGGACGACGCCGAGGCCCGCGAGACCTGGCAGAACAGGCTGCGCTACCTGCTGGTGGACGAGTACCAGGACACCAACACCTGCCAGTACGAGCTGATCAAGCTGATCGCCGGCGTGCACGGCCGGCTCACGGCGGTGGGCGACGACGACCAGTCGATCTACGCCTGGCGCGGCGCGCGGCCGGAGAACATCTCGCTGCTCAAGACCGACTTCCCGCAGCTCAAGGTGATCAAGCTGGAGCAGAACTACCGCTCCACCGACCGCATCCTCAAGAGCGCCAACCACCTGATCGCCAACAACCCGCACCTGTTCGACAAGCAGCTGTGGAGCAGCCTCGGCGAGGGCGAACCGATCCGCATCGTGCCCTGCTCGGATGCCGACGGCGAGGCGAGCCGCGTGGTCTCGGAGATCCTCAAGCACAAGTTCAAGCACCGCTGCGACTATCGCGACTACGCCATCCTCTACCGCGGCAACCACCAGTCGCGGCTGTTCGAGAAGATGCTGCGCGAGCACAACATCCCCTACAAGGTGAGCGGCGGCACCTCGTTCTTCGAGCGCGCCGAGGTGAAGGACACCATGGCCTACCTGCGGCTGCTCGCCAACCCCGACGACGACGCCGCCTTCCTGCGCATCGTCAACACGCCGCGCCGCGAGATCGGTCCCTCCACGCTCGAAAAGCTCGGCGAGTACGCCGGCCAGCGCCACGTGAGCCTGTTCGCCGCGAGCTTCGAGATGGGCCTGGCCGAACAGCTCAGTGCGCGCGCGCGTGCGCGCCTGCAGCGCTTTTCCGACTGGCTGCGCGAGATCCACCTGCGCGCCGAGGACGAGCCGCCGGCGAAGCTCGCCCGCCAGATGATCGAGGAGATCAACTACGAGGGCTGGCTGCAGGAGACGAGCAAGGACCCCAAGATCGCCGAGAAGCGCATGGAGAACGTCTTCGAGGTGCTGGAATGGATGGCGCGGCTGTCCAAGGAAGGCGTCGAGGGTGAGGAAGGCAAGGGTTTGAGCGACATCGTGCGCCACATGACGCTGATGGACATCCTCGACCGCAACAGCAGCGAGGACGAGAGCGACGGCGTGAACCTCATGACCCTGCATGCCGCCAAGGGCCTGGAATTCCCGCACGTGTTCATCGTCGGCATGGAGGAGGACACCCTACCCCACCGCGTGAGCCTGGAGGAGAACGGCATCGAGGAAGAGCGCCGCCTGGCCTACGTGGGCATCACCCGCGCCCAGCGCAGCCTCACCTTCACCTACGCCAACCAGCGCAAGCGCTTCGGCGAGGAGATCGACTGCGAGCCCAGCCGCTTCCTCGACGAACTGCCCACCGAGCACGTCACCTGGGACGACGGCAGTCGCGAAGTCAGCGAGGAAGAGCGCAAGGAAACCGGCCGCGCGCACCTGGATAACCTGCGCAGCCTGTTCAGTTAGGTAAACACGGCGGCCGGCAGTCCGCGGCATGGGCGAGGCGCCGCCTTCCCTACCGGTACGGCGCCGCTCCCGGCTCGGGGGTCTCGGTTTCCTCGGGCGGACTCATGCGCCCCTTGCCTGCCCAGGCCTGGTATTCGCCGATGGTCAGCCTGCCGTCACCGTCGGTGTCGGCCTTGTCCCATTTCTTCGCGAGGTCCGGTCGCGCCGCGGCCTCTTCGGCGCTGATGTAGCCGTCGGCGTTACGGTCCAGCTCCTCGAAGGTCATCGGTACGTCGGCCATGGCCACGGTACCGACCGCGACCAGCCCCAGGATGCTCAGATGCAGTTTCATGACAAGGCCCTCCTTCAAGGGTCACAAGGGGTCCTGAGTATGGTCGGTGTGGCCGGACCTGCAATGTCCGGATGCGGACAAAGTGACCTGCGTCAGATTATCGCGGGGGGAACGGGGCCTATTCGCCCCGAAAGATCAGCCGCCGGCCTTCCAGGTCGATATCCAGCAGCGCCCCCACCTCGGCGGCGGCCTCGCCGACCTCGACCAGGCCCGAGAGGCCGGTCGCCTCGGCCAGGATTTCCAGGGTCTCGCCGGGATCACAGCCGTACAGCATGCCGTCGTCTTCCTCGAGGTCACAGCCGCATTCCTCCGGATCGACCTTGAGATCGAGCTCGCGCGGCATGAGCAGGATGAGACGCTCTTCATCGAGAATGCAGGCGGCGGCCTTGGCCGCGCTGTAGTCGTCTTCCCAGTCGAGCAGCGGATAGTCCTGGTAGTCCTCGCGCATGGGGCATTCCTGGCGGCCGTCGGCTGTGGCCGTGCTGGTGTGGATGGCAATCAACGTTCCGAAGACCTATAGCACAGGAGACGCCAGTTGCCATGGCCGCGCGGGCGGCTTGCCGGGAGAACCGCGTGCCAAAACAACGGGGGCCGGATTGCCCGGCCCCCGATCCACTGGTTTCAGCCCTTGGGCTCCAGCTGGCTGACGTCGCGCACCGCGCCGCGGGAGGCGGAGGTGGTCATGGCGGCGTAGGCCTTCAGCGCACTGGAGACCACGCGCTCGCGCCCGAGCGGCTTCCAGGCATCCGCGCCCTTCGCCTCCATGGCCTCGCGGCGGGCGGCGAGTTCGGCATCGGTGAGCTTCACGTTGATCCCGCGACCCGGGATGTCGATCTCGATGGTGTCGCCCTCCTCGACCAGGCCGATGGGCCCGCCCTCGGCCGCCTCGGGGGAGACATGACCGATGGAGAGTCCGGAGGTGCCACCCGAGAAGCGCCCGTCGGTGATGAGCGCGCAGTCCTTGCCCAGGCCCTTGGACTTCAGGTACGAGGTGGGATAGAGCATCTCCTGCATGCCTGGCCCGCCGCGCGGCCCCTCGTAGCGGATGATGACCACGTCGCCGGCCTTCACCTCGTCGCCGAGGATGGCCGCCACGGCCGCGTCCTGACTCTCGTAGATGCGCGCCGGGCCGGAGAACTTGAGGATGGAGTCGTCCACGCCGGCGGTCTTCACGACGCAGCCGTCCGGTGCGATGTTACCGTAGAGTACGGCCAGGCCGCCGTCCTTGCTGTAGGCGTGTTCGATGTCGCGGATGCAGCCGTTGGCGCGATCCACGTCGAGCTCCGGCCAGCGCTTGTCCTGACTGAAGGCCTCGGTGGTGCGCACGTTGCCCGGGCCGGCGCGGAATAAGGTCTTCACGGCCTCGTCCTGCGTCTGCATCACGTCGTAGTGGGCCAGGGCCTCGCCCATGGTCCGGCTGTGCACAGTCGGCACGTCGCGGTGCAGCAGCCCGCCGCGATCCAGCTCGCCGAGGATGCCCATCACCCCGCCGGCGCGATGTACGTCTTCCATGTGGTACTTCTGGGTGGCGGGCGCCACCTTGCAGATGTTCGGCACCTTGCGCGACAGGCGGTCGATGTCGGCCATGGTGAAGTCCACGCCGGCCTCCTGGGCCGCGGCCAGCAGATGCAGGATGGTGTTGGTGGAGCCGCCCATGGCGATGTCGAGGCTCATGGCGTTCTCGAAGGCCGCGAAGGTGGCGATGGCGCGCGGCAGCACGGAGGCATCGTCCTGCTCGTAGTAGCGCCTGGCGAGTTCCACCACCCGGCGGCCGGCCTCGAGGAACAGCTCGCGGCGATCGGCATGGGTGGCGAGCGTGGAACCGTTGCCCGGCAGCGACAGACCCAGGGCCTCGGTGAGGCAGTTCATGGAGTTGGCGGTGAACATGCCCGAGCAGGAGCCGCAGGTCGGACAGGCCGAGCGCTCCATGGTCATCACGTCCTCGTCCGACTCCTTCGGATCGGCCGCCGAGACCATGGCGTCCACCAGGTCGAGGTGCACCTCGTGGCCATGGATGATGGCCTTGCCGGACTCCATCGGCCCGCCGGAGACGAACACGGTGGGGATGTTCAGACGCAGCGCGGCGTTGAGCATCCCGGGGGTGATCTTGTCGCAGTTGGAGATGCACACCAGTGCATCGGCGCAGTGCGCGTTGACCATGTACTCCACGGCGTCGGAGATGAGTTCGCGCGAGGGCAGCGAATAGAGCATACCGCCGTGCCCCATGGCGATGCCGTCGTCCACCGCAATGGTGTTGAATTCCTTGGCGATGCCGCCGACCTGTTCGATCTCGCGCGCGACCATCTGGCCCAGGTCCTTGAGGTGGACGTGGCCCGGCACGAACTGGGTGAAGGAATTGGCGATGGCGATGATCGGCTTGCCGAAATCGTCATCCTTCATGCCGGTGGCGCGCCACAGGGCGCGGGCCCCCGCCATGTTGCGGCCATGGGTGGTGGTGCGGGATCGATACTGCGGCATGCTGGCTCCGTGATGCGACGGCTTGAGTTGAACCACGTATTCTACACCCGGATATAATACGGGGCGAAACCGGCCCACCAAAACCACAGTCGCCGCGCAGCCTTTGGCCGCCGGCCAGGAGAGTCAGATGCAGATCGAGATCGATGCCCGGAACATCAAGTGTGGCGGCTGCGCCAGCGCCATCAGCACGGGCCTGATGGCGGACCCGCGCGTTGAGGCGGTGAACGTGGACATCGCCAGCGGCCGGGTCACGGTCGAGGCCGACGCCGACATCCGCGCCGACCTCGAGCAGAAGCTGGCCGAGCTGGGCTACCCGCCGAAGGCCTGATCAGCCACCGGGCGGCGCGTCACGGCGACCGTGACGCGCATCCAGCCGGCGCACGAACTCGCCCACCAGCCGGCGGTAGAGCTCGTCCTTGAGCACCGCATCCTCGACCCCGGCCTCGAGGTTCGGATTGTCGTTGACCTCGATGACCATCACGCCCCGCTCCGTCTCTTTCACATCCACGCCGTAGAAACCGTCACCGATCAGGTTGGCGGCCTTGAGCGCGGTCTTCACCACCTCGGCCGGCGCATCCTCCACCGCCCAGGCCTTGAAGCCCCCCTCGGCGGGCCGGCCCTTGGCGCCGTGGTTGACGATCTGCCAGTGCTTCTTCGACATGAAGTACTGGCACACGAACAGCGGTTCGCGGTTGAGCACGCCCACGCGCCAGTCGAACTCGGTGTAGACGAATTCCTGCGCGAGGATGAGGTCCGATTCCTTGAACAGACGCGTGGCGATGTCCTTCAGCTCGCGCGGATTCTCGGCCTTGAACACGCCGCGCGAGAAGGAGCCGTCCGGGATCTTGAGCACGATCGGGTAGGCGAGCTGCGCGTCCAGGGCCTTCACGTTGTCGCGGCTCACGATCACCGTGCGCGGCGTGCCCACCTTGTGGTTACCGAGCAGCTCGGCCAGGTACACCTTGTTCGTGCACTTGAGGATGGAGTCCGGGTCGTCGATCACCACCATGCCCTCGCTGTCGGCCTTCTTGGCGAAGCGGTACGTGTAGTGGTCGATCTGCGTGGTCTCGCGGATGAACAGCGCGTCGTACTCGGCCAGGCGTGCGTAGTCACGCCGCTCGACGAGCTCGGCGTTCACCCCCTGCTCGCGCGCGGCGCGGATGAATTTCTGCAGGGCACGCGCATCGGAGGGCGGCAGCACCTCCTCCGGGTTCTGCAGGATGGCGAGATCGTAGCGAAAGGTCGACGGCGCCCGCCGCTTGCGCCAGCGGCGCGCAAGATGCTGGTCGAGCGCGGCGAAGAAGGACTCCTCCTGCACCGCATCGAGGCTCCGAAACACCAGCGACTTGATGCTGGCGATACGCCACTGCCCGGCCAGGCGAAACTCCACGCGCAGCATCGGCGCCGGGAAGGTCTCGAACAGCTGGCGCGCGAAGTCCTGCATCTCCGCCACGGCACACTGCCCGAAGAAGATATCGAGTTCGAAGGCGGTGGTGGTGAGGTCCTGGCGGCGCTTGCGGAAGATCTTCTGCACGCGCTTGTCCAGGTCGGCCGTGTCCAGGCTGTAGATCGACTTGCGGCTGAGGTCCTGCAGGGTACGCACCGAGGGGATCACGCGGTGCCGGCGCGCCTCGGCCAGCAGCGAACAGTAATAACCCTCACTCAGATAGCGCTGACTGCGACAGAGGTTGACCACGTGCACGCCGGACTTGTTGAGTTCGGCCGCCCCGGCCAGGTATGCGCGCGCCTCCACCACCGGCAGCTTCGGGTAGTGGGGTTTCCAGTCGGCGATGTTTTCGACGAGGATGACGTGTTCGGACATGGGTCAGTTCCGGGCGTTTTCGGCAGGGCGGTAGAGCATGAGCACGGCGCGCAGGCCGGCACGCCCGTAACGCGCCATGCGCTGAAAGTTGCGCTTGTGGATGGGCATGTTGATCGAGTCCACCAGCGTCTCGTCGTTCTCGTAGTCGACGTAGGGGTCGTTGACGTAGACGAAGTGTTCGTCGAAGCCGGTCACCACCACCCAGTGGGGAAACTTCTCCTCGTAGATCTGGTAGGAGCTGATCAGCACCACGGGAATGCCGCCGGCGTTGAAACGCTGCTCCATCTCCTCCAGGCTCAGGGTCGCGTAGTGCACGGGAACCCCGCGCTGGGCGAGCTCCTCACGCATGTCCTCCTGCACCAGGCGAATGACCTCCTTCTTCTCCTCGCTGCGCACTGAATCGATGAGGTGCACGCCCTCGTCGCTCACGTAGACCTCGACGACAAAGCCGCGGTGTGCGGCGGCCAGCGCCAGCCCGAAGGGACCGCAGCCACCGTGGCCGGACGTCATGTAGATGGTGGTGGCCTCGCGCCAGAGCCTGAGTTCCAGCTTGCGATCCAGTGGCAGCGCCGGGCGCAGCGACTTCATGGCCATCATCAGGGCGGCCGGGCCGCAGGTGAAGTCCAGCGTCTGTTCGTAATAGGGCACGCGCGCGAGTTCGGGTGCAAGGTGGGGCGCCAGTGACTTCTCGAGGCGCCAGGCGTCCATGTGGTCTTCGTAGTAATCGGGAAACTCGCCGAACTGCTTGTAACCCATGGCGCGGAACAGACCCAGCGAGGCCGTGTTGTCCTTGCGGATCTCCAGGCGCAGGTAGGCGCAGTCGCGCTCGCGACTCTCGGCCTCGGCGGCCTCCACCAGGGCGCGGCCCACGCCACGTCCGCGGGTGGCCGGGTCGACCGCGATCGAGTAGAGCCGGGCCATGGACGTGCCGCGGCTGAAGAGGATGAGCACATAGCCCAGCAGCGCCTCGCCTGCCTCGTAGACGAAGACCACGGCATTGGCCTTGGTGAGCATGTAGCGAAACTGGCGGCGCGACAGCCGGTCGCTGTCAAAGCAGGTCTCCTCCAGACGGAGGAGTCGGGGAATATCGTCGAGCGTGGCGGTGCGGATCATCGAGGCAGGTTGCCATCCCCCGGGGCAGGCGAAAAAAGTCGGCGCAGTATGCGCCGGGACCCGACCCTTGTCACGGGGTCTGGTGCTAGTATCAGCGGACCGGGCAGACGCCTTCCATCGCAGCAAAGACACGACCATGACCGACAAGTTCCCGAGCCTTGAACAGATGATAGCCGAACTGGTCGCCGAGCCCTCGGTGAGCAGCGTGAGCCCCGAATTCGACATGGGCAACCGGGGCGTGATAGAGCGCCTGTCGGGCTGGCTTGAAGACCTGGGTTTCCGCGTGGAAGTGGTACCGGTTGCCGACTCGCCGTTCAAGGCCAACCTGATCGCCACCCTCGGCGAGGGCGAGGACGGCCTGGTACTGGCCGGTCACACCGACACCGTGCCCTACGACCAGGGCAAGTGGCACCATGATCCGTTCACGGTGGTGGAGGAGGATGGCAAACTCTATGGCCTGGGCACCTCGGACATGAAGGCCTTTCTCGCCATCGCCGTGGACGTGGCCCGCGAGGTGGACCCGGCAAAGCTCCGGCGCCCGCTCATCATCCTCGCCACCGCCGACGAGGAGAGCACCATGAACGGGGCCCAGGCCCTGGCGCACCTGGGCCGGCCCAGGGCGCGTTACGCAATCATCGGCGAGCCCACCGGCCTCGCGCCGGTGCGCATGCACAAGGGCGTGGCCATGGAGGCGATCCGTCTCATCGGCCGCGCCGGCCACTCCAGCGACCCGAGTCTCGGCATCAACGCCATCGACGGCATGCACACCGTGATCGGCGAGCTGATGGACTGGCGGCGTGAACTGGGCGAGCGCTACCGGAACCCGGCCTTCGCCGTGCCGGTCCCGACGCTCAACCTCGGCCACATCCACGGCGGCGACAATCCAAACCGCATCTGCGGGCTGTGCGAGCTGCACTTCGACATGCGCCTGATGCCGAGCATGGAGATGACGCCGCTGCGCGAGGAACTGAGACAGCGCCTCGGCGGCCGCCTGCACGACACCGGCCTGCATCTGGAAATGCGCAACCTGGATGTCGAGGTACCGGCCTTCGAGACCAGGGGCGATTCGCCGCTGGTCGCCGCCGCCGAGGCGTTCACCGGACAGCCCGCCCGCTCGGTCGCCTTCGGTACCGAGGCACCCTTCCTGCAGAAGCTCGGTATCGAGACCATCGTGCTCGGTCCCGGCGATATCGAACAGGCGCACCAGCCCGACGAGTACCTGCGCGTGGACCGCATCGAACCCATGCGAAAGATCCTCAGGCAGATGATCGAACGCTTCTGCCTGCAATAGGAATGGCGGGCGAACGTTTCACTCGCCCGCCCAATTCCTTATTATCCCTACAGATTAGTTTTCCCAGGACAGTACCGTGCCCAAGCAGCCAGGCAAGATCGACCAGCACGTCATGTGGTTTCGCAACGCCGCGCCGTATATCCACGCGCATCGCGGCCGCACCTTCGTGCTGTACTTCGGCGGCGAGGCCCTGGAGGGGGAGGGCTTCGCCAGCCTGATCCACGACATCGCGCTGCTGCACAGCCTGGGCGTGCACCTGGTACTGGTGCATGGCGCACGCCCACAGATCGAGAGACGCCTGGGTATCGAGGACATCGAGCCGCGCTATGCCGAGGGCCTGCGCGTCACCGACGAAGAGGCACTGGGCGCGGTCAAGGAGGCGGTCGGCTGCGTGCGCGTGGAGATCGAGGCGCGGATCTCGACGAGCCTCGTCAACACCCCCATGTCCGGCATTCGCCTGCGGGTCGCCTCCGGCAACTTCGTCACCGCGCGTCCCATCGGCGTGCGTAACGGCGTGGACTTCTGCCACACCGGCAAGGTGCGCCGCATCGACGTGGATGCGATCCAGGCACAGCTCGCGCTCGACAACCTGGTGCTGCTCTCCCCGCTCGGCTACTCGCCCACCGGCGAGGCCTTCAACCTGAGCGGCGAGGAGGTCGCCACGGAGACCGCGATCGCGCTCAAGGCCGACAAGCTCATCTACCTCAACAGCGTGCGCGAGAAGCGCCCGCTGCCGGCCCAGCTCGGCCTCACCGAGGCCGAGCAGCTCCTCAAGCGCCGCAAGCAGCTTCACCCCGAGACGCGCACCCACCTGGCGAACGCCATCAGTGCCGCGCTCAAGGGCGTGCGCCGCATCCACCTCGTGGAGCAGCAACGCGACGGGGCCCTGCTGCTCGAACTCTTCACCCGTGACGGCGACGGCACGCTGGTGACGGCCGACATCTACGAGGGGGTGCGCGATGCGCGCATCGACGACGTGCCCGGGATTCTGGAACTCATCCGTCCCCTGGAAGAGGCCGGCACGCTGGTACGCCGCTCGCGCGAACAGCTGGAGCTGGAGAGCCAGCGCTTCGTGGTGGTGGAGCGTGACGGCATGATCATCGGTTGCGCCGCCCTCTACCCCTTCGAGACCGAGCGCATCGGTGAACTCGCCTGCCTGGCCATCCACCCCGACTACCGCCGGGGCGGCCGCGGCGATGTGCTGCTCGCCTACCTCGAGGCCCGCGCCCGCAAACTCGGCCTCGAGCGCCTGTTCGTGCTCACCACCGAGACCCTGCACTGGTTCCGCGAACGCGGCTTCACTCCCGGCTCACTGGACGACCTGCCGGTGAAACGGCGCGAGCTGTACAACTACCAACGGAACTCGAAGATTCTTTACAAAGTCGCCGGTCAAGAGTCATAGGTCGCAAGTCAAATCTGCGACTTGCGACTTGCGACTTGCGACTTGCGACTTGCGACTTGCGACTTGCGACTCAAATCTTTCTCCTCGCCAGCGTCAATCCATCCCCGATCGGCAGCAAGGACATCTCCACCCGCTCGTCTCGATGCACCGCCTCGTTGAAGCGACGGATCGCGCGGGTGCTCGGTTCCTGGTTGCTCTCGTCGGCAACGGCGCCGCCCCAGAGGGTGTTGTCGATGGCGATGATGCCTCCGGGGTGCAGCAGCTCGTAGCAGCGTTCGTAGTAGGCGGGATAGTTCTGCTTGTCGGCGTCGATGAAGGCGAAGTCGAAACGCCCGGCCTCGCCTTCGGCGAGCAGGCGGTTGAGGGTGTCGATACCGGGGCCGAGCTCGAGGCGGAGTCGGTGGTCCACCCCGGCCTCTCGCCAGTAGCGACGCGCGACCTGCGTCCACTCCTCGCTGGTGTCACAGCAGACGAGTTCGCCCATGTCGCCCATCCCCTGGGCGATGCACAGCGCGCTATAGCCGGTGAAGGTACCGATCTCGATACCGCGGCGCGCCCCCATGAGGCCGACCAGCAGGCGCATGAACTGGCCCTGCTCGGGCGAGATCTGCATGCGTCCGTGCGGCAGTGCCTGCGTCTCCTCGCGCAGGCACGCGAGCAGGTCGCCCTCGCGCACGGACACCCGCATCAGGTAGTCGTAGAGCTCATCCGAGAGACCCAGCGTGCGCGTGGACATGCCCGCCTCCTTCAGCCCTCGTCGTCCGCGGCCGTGACGAAGATGTCGCGATAGCCCGTGTACATGCTGGCCACCATCACGGGCCCCATCACCAGCAGGCCGAGGAACAGCGGGATCGACGCCAGGACCAGCAGCAGGGTCATGATCACGCCGTAGACGATCAGCGGCAGGATGTTGCGCAGGCAGCCCACGAGGCTCAGCTTCATGGCCCGGATCGCATCGGCGTCTTCATGCATCATGGCCAGCGCCGGCGCGAACCAGTAGGCCATCGTCACCGGGATGAACAGGACGAACATCACGGCCACGGCGATTATCATCGGCGTGAACACGGCGTACTCATCCAGGGCCGGAGTGCTCGCCGCGATGAAGCCGATACCGGCAAACAGGGGGATCATCACGGCAAACATGATCACGATCGTCGCCAGCAGGTAGAGGCCGCCGATGGCGGCCAGCCGGCCCAGGCGATCCCGGAAACCGACGAACAGGTGATCGATCTTGAGGCCGGACTCGCCGCGATCCAGTTCGTAGGCACCGCGCATCAGGCCGCCGGTCATGATGACGATGGGGATCGTCGCGAGCATGCCGACCAGCGGCAGGACGCTCGCCACCATCGCCAGCACCCAGAAGATGAGCAGGTTGACGATCCAGATACCGGGGCTCCGGGCGAACAGCCGGAAGGCATCGGCGATCCATTTCCAGCCGTGCGAGACCGGTACGCGCCGCGGTTCGGCCAGGGTCCAGTCGCCGCCGGATGTCTCGGCGACCAGGTTGGCCTCCGGTGCCTGATAGGGGTTGCTGATGTCATTCATGCCTGCATGCCTCCCTCGACCGTTGCCTCCTCACCATCGGCCCCGGCCTCGTGTACGCCGAAGATCTCGCGATACAGAATGCCGTGCACGTTGACCAGCAACGGCCCGGCCCAGATCCAGCCGATCACGGAAAGAATGCCGAGCAGCAGGATGAGCCAGCTGACCAGCAGCAGCACGAAGACCTGGAACCAGTGCCGCGTGATGGCCCGTCGTGACGTCTCCAGCGCCTGCCAGGAACCGAAGCGCCGATCGGCGGCCAGCGGCAACGCGAGCGTGTAGGCGACCGCGAGGTAGATCCCGGGCAGGATCAGGAGCAGATAGCCGATGCCGGTGAGGATGCTCTGCAGCACCATCAGCACGGCCAGCGGCAGGAACAGGCCGAGGTAGGCGAAGGCGGTATCGAAGGAGACGGGCAGGCCGGCGGCGCGGCGCACGCCGATCATGATCAGGCCGGCACCGAAGGGCGCCATCACGGCATTGATCGCGACCTGCATGCCGAACTGCATGACGATACTGGATTCCAGCGCCTCCATGGAGCCAGCCCACAGCAGACCGGCGAAGTTGAGGACCACGCTGACGATGATGGCGATCAGCCCCACCACCAGGGCCGCGCCCCAGAAGCTGCCCTTCATTCCGCGGGTGAGACGCCAGGCCTCGCCCAGTACCTCACCCATCTCCAGCCGGTATTCACCCGCGAGCCCGCCGGCCACCGTAGCGCCAGCGCGCAGATGGCCGGCGGGGTCGGAGACGGCAGACTCGGGTGGTCGATAGGGATTTTCCTGACTCATTTCCCGATATTCCCCTGTTGTTGTTGTGGCAAAGAGTCTACGCGCAACCCGGGCGCCATGGCCAGTGACGCGCGCGGGCTTGCATTCGCCCCCCAATCGTCCAAGATCAATACAGGCTCGCCACTGGATTCCCCCTGCATGAACCTGATCCATCAGCTGGTCGAGACGGCACGCGCGCCGGAACGCGATGCCCCCCTGCTGGATACGGCCCTGGCCATCGCCATGCTGGAATATCCGGCACTCGACACGCAGGCCTACCGCCGCCGCCTCGACGACTGGGGCCGAACCCTGCGCGCCCGCCTGCCGCAGGACCCGGAGATCGAGGACAGTATCCGCGCGCTCAACGACTTCCTCTTCGCGGAACTGGGGTTCCAGGGCAACCTCGACAACTACTACGACCCGCGCAACAGCTTCATGAACGACGTGCTCGACAGCCGGCGCGGCATCCCCCTCACGCTGTCCATCGTCTACATCGAACTGGGACGACGGCTCGGCCTGCCGCTGGAAGGCGTGAGCTTCCCGGGACACTTCCTGGTCAAGCTCAGCCTGGCCGACGGCGCGGTGGTGCTGGACCCGTTCAACCGCGGCGTCAGCCTCTCGGAAGACGACCTGGGCCGGCTGCTGCGGGAGGTCGCGACCGACGAGCCCGACGACTTCGGACCGCTGTTGGCCTCCGCCCGCAAGCAGGAGATCGTGATCCGCCTTCTGCGCAATCTCAAGGCGGTGTACCAACGCGACGGCAAGGTGGAAAAGGCCCTGGAAATCGTCAACCTGATCCTCGCCATCGACCCGGCACAGCTACCCGAATACCGCGACCGCGGCCTGATTCTCACCGAACTCGAGTGCGCCCGCGCCGCCGCCGCGGACCTCGGACACTATCTCGCCCACTGCCCGGACGACGAGGACGCCGACGCCATCCGGGCGCTGATCGAGGAACTGGTCGAGGAGCCCCAGAGCCTGCATTGACCTGGCGCCCACGGCTCGCCACCGCCGCTATGCAATAATCCCCGCATGGATAATCTGGAATCGTTCTACACCCTCGGTGTCTCCCTTGCGCTTGGCCTGCTGATCGGCGTGGAGCGCGGCTGGAAGGGACGCGAGCTGGCCGACGGCCGGCGCGTGGCCGGCATTCGCACCTTTGCACTCATCGGCCTGCTGGGTGGCGTGTGGGGGCTGCTCTCGGTGCAGCTGGGCACGGCGGTGCTGGCGGTGGCCTTCGCCACCCTGGCGGTGGTGCTGGTGGGCGCCTATGCCATCAGCCAGCGACTGGATACCGACATCAGCATCACCGGCATCATCGCCGGCCTGCTCACCTTTGCCTTCGGCGCCATGGCCGTGCTCGACCAGGCGGCGCTGGCGGCGGCGGGCGCGGTGGTCACTACCATCCTGCTCGGCGTCAAGCCGGTGCTGCACTCCTGGGTCAGCCACCTGGAGCAGAAGGAACTCTATGCCACGCTCAAGCTGCTGCTGATCTCGGTGGTGGTGCTGCCGCTGCTGCCCAACGAGGGCTACGGGCCCTGGCAGGCGCTCAACCCCTACCGGATCTGGTGGATGGTGGTGCTCATCGCCGGCATCTCCTTCGTCGGCTATTTCGCCATGAGGATCGTCGGCCAACGCCGCGGCATCATGGCCACGGGCCTGTTCGCCGGCCTGGCCTCGTCCACGGCGGTCACGGTGAACTTTGCGCGCATCGCCCGCGGCGAGCGCGGACTAGAGAACGTGCTGGCCGCCGGCACCCTGGTAGCCTGCGCCACCATGTTTCCCCGCCTGCTCGTCGTCACCAGCATCTTCAGCCTGTCGCTGGCCACCGCCCTGCTGTGGCCGATGCTGGTGATGATGGCGACGACCTACCTGGCCGCCTGGGTATTCTGGCGGCGCACCGACAGGCATGCAGGCAGCGAGCGGGCGCGGCTCAGCAACCCCTTCGAGCTCAAACCCGCCCTGATCTTCGCCGCGCTGCTCACCGCCATCCTGCTGCTGTCGCGCGCGCTGGAAGCGAGCCTGGGCGATGCCGGTCTCTACCTGCTGGCCGCCGCCTCCGGCCTGGCCGACGTGGACGCCATCACGCTGTCGCTGGCCAACATGGTGCAGGACACGCTGGCCATCCCCACGGCGACGCTTGCCATCCTCATCGCCGCCGTCTCCAACTCGATGGTCAAGGCGGGGCTCTCGCTCGGCATCGGCGGCGCACGGCTGGGTACCCGTGTCGGCCTGACCCTGCTCGGTGTAGTATGCTCCGGCCTCGCCACCTGGTGGCTGCTTGTGTAACGAGCTCATGACAAACGACACACGCCTCAACGGCCTGCATGACTGGCTCACGCGGGAGACCGACCTCGGAGCCTTCGAACTCGCGCCCGCCTCGGCGGATGCGAGCTTTCGGCGCTACTTCCGCGTCACCACGACCGCTGGCAGCTTCGTGGCCATGGACGCCCCGCCCGACAAGGAGGACTCGCAGCCCTTCGTTGCCATCGACCGGAAACTGGAGGCCGCGGGCGTGAACGTGCCGCACATCCACGCCCTGGACCTGGCGCAGGGCTACCTGCTGCTGTCCGATTTCGGCAACCGGCATTTCCTGAGCGCGCTGGATGAGGCGAGCGTCGACGCGCTGTACGGTGATGCCCTGGAGGCCCTGCTGCGCATCCAGCAGGCCCCGGCCAGCGACCTGCCGCCCTACGACCGCCCGCTGCTGTGGCGCGAGATGGAGCTCTTCCGCGAGTGGTTCCTCGGCACCCACCTCGGGCTGGACCTCGACGCCGGCCAGCACGCCTGCCTCGACGACGGCTTCGAGGCCCTGACGCGCGCCGCGCTGGAACAGCCGCGCGTCTTCGTGCACCGCGACTATCACTCCCGCAACCTGATGGTCACGCCCGAGCACAACCCGGGCGTGCTCGACTTCCAGGACGCCGTGCACGGGCCCGTGACCTACGACCTGGTCTCGCTGCTGCGCGACTGCTACATTGCCTGGCCGCGTCAGCGCGTGGAGCGCTGGGCGCTGGACTACCGCGACCGCGCCGCCGCGGCGGGCATCCTCGATGCCGTGAACGATCGCGACTTCCTGCGCTGGTTCGACCTCATGGGCATCCAGCGTCACCTCAAGGCCATCGGCATCTTCGCGCGCCTCAAGCACCGGGACG
>DSBO01000026.1 GCA_011046015.1 Thioalkalivibrio sp.
GCAAGTCGCAAGTCGGACGTGGACCTTCCGGCGGTCCCTTACAGCGAGCCCGCCCACTCCTTCAGCCGGCTGCTGAGTTCGCGCGCGGCGAGGTTGCGGTCGCGGGCGCGCTCGTCGCGGATGGTGTCTACCAGGCTCAGGAGCTCGTAGAGCTTGGGATCGGCCATGGCGGCCTTGGAGACCGACTTGTACAGGGGCTCGAAGGCGATGCCCTTGGTCGCTCCCCTGGGGTCCGGCCAGATTGGCGGCAGGTCCTCGTGCGCCTGCACCAGGTCGCGCATCGGCGGGCCGGCGTAGCTGGTGGCCACGCCCAGGGTCATGGTGCCGCGGTTGGGGGGGAAGGCGTACTTCACGCCATGGATGAGGAATTCCTCCAGCGCCATGATGATGGGGCGCGGGTTGCCGCCGCGGCCGGCTGCGGGGGCGACCAGCCGGGCGCGGATGGCACGCTTCACGCCGCCGTTGATCTCCGAGGCACTCATGTGTAGCTCCGAGGCGAGCTGCGCGTAGGTCCAGGGCTGCTTGCCCAGGGCCACGAGTTTGAGGGTGATGAAGACGTCCTGAGGTTTCAGATTCATGGGATTACGCTGTTTGCGAATTAAAAACGCAATGTAGCGTCGGTGCGTCGGAAGGTCAATCCCGGCGGTGGGTGGCCGGCTTTAACGGCCGCCCCGTTTCAGCAGCTCGGAGACGGGTTCCGGCCGGGCGATGTGGTAGCCCTGAAGGTAGTCCACGCCGATCTGCGCGAGCCGGTGCCGGATCTCGTCGGACTCGACGTACTCGGCAATGGTTTCGATGCCCAGGATGTGGCCGATCTGGTTGATCGACTCGACCAGCGCGAGGTCGATGGGATCGTCACCAATGTCACGCACGAAGCTGCCGTCGATCTTCAGGTAATCCACGGGCAGGGTCTTCAGGTAGCCGAAGGAGCTCAGACCGCTGCCGAAGTCGTCCAGTGAGAAGCGGCAACCCATCGCTTTCATTCGGCGCATGAAGGCGATGGCGCGGGTGAGGTTGGCGATGGCGGCGGTCTCGGTGATCTCGAAGCACAGATGGCCCGGATCGATGCTCGACTGCGCCAGGGCCTGCTCGAGGAAGGGCAGGAATTCGTCATCGCACAGCGAGTGAGCGGAGAGGTTGATGCTCAGCAGCCAGTCGCCGGGTTCGCGATAGTCGGCAAAGGCCTCCAGGGTCCGCGTCACGACCCAGCGGTCGATGAGGTTCATCAGGTTGTAGCGCTCGGCCGCGGGGATGAAGGCCATGGGGGGCGAGAGCGTCCCGTCGCGGCCGGTCATGCGCAGCAGCATCTCGACATGCAGCGGCGCGCCATCGGCGTCACGGGCCGGGACGATGGGTTGGCAGCGCAGCGTGAAGCGACCGTCCTCCAGGGCGCTGGTGATCTCGTGGACCCAGTGCATTTCCACTTCGCGGCGCGCGATGGCATCGTCGTCGGGACGGTAGACGTGGATGCGGTTGCGGCCGTGGTCCTTGGCGCTGTAGCAGGCCGTATCCGCGGCGCTGAGCAGGTCGTACAGCGAGCCGCTGTCGGCCGTGATCGGCACGAGGCCGAAGCTCGCGCCGATGGTGAAGGCCTTGTCGTCCCAGCAGAAGCGGTACTCGCAGAGGTCGCGACGGATACGCTCGATCACCTGGTGGGCATCCGGCTCGTGGCAGTGGCGCAGGATCATGGCGAACTCGTCACCGCCGGTGCGCGCCACGAGATCGGTGTCGCGCAGGTGATGGCGGAACACGTCGGCCACCTGCTTGAGCAGCTCGTCTCCGGCCAGGTGGCCGCAGGTGTCGTTGACCACCTTGAACTGGTCCAGGTCGGCGAAGCACAGCCAGTGCTGATCGGCCGGGTAGCGGTGCAACTCGCTGAGCAGTTCGCCGATGTGGCGTTCGAACTCGCTGCGATTGTAGAGGCCGGTGAGCATGTCGTGGCGGGCCTGGTAGGCGATCTGATTGGCCAGGGCACGACTCTCGGTGACGTCGCGAAACACCAGGATTGCCCCCGCGGCCTGCCGGTGGCCGTCGAAGATGGGCGAGGCCGTGTATTCGATGGCGAATTCGCGCGCGTCACCCCGCACGAACACGGCGCTGGCGCCGGAGCTGATGGTCCGGTTCTTCTTCATGGCGGCGATCGCAGGGTTGCCGATGGGCTGCCGGTCGCTCTCGTGCACGAAGTGGATGATGTCGTTGATGTAGGCGCCGCGGGCCCGCGCCTCGCTCTGCCCGGTCATCGCCTGCGCCGCGGCGTTGATCTGCTCGATGCGTCCGCCCTGGTCGGTGGTGATGACCCCGTCACCGATGGCGTAGAGGGTGATCTGCGCGCGTTCCTTGGCCTGCTTGATGGAGCGCTCGATTTCGCCGGTGCGACGGATGGTGAACAGGGCGACGACCGTGCTGAGGAGCACGATGCCGGCCACCAGGCTGATGGCGATGGCCAGCGAGCGGCGGTGCTGCCGGTGAGCCGTGTCGAGTGCGTGTTCGGCGGCGTCGGCCTGGAAGCGCAGCACCGCGGAGAGGTGTCTGAAGCCTTCATCCTGCAGCGGAATGGCGTACTCGAGCAGCAGGTGGCGAGCGGCGTCGTGCTCGTTGCGCAGGATGTGGTCGACGATCTGCGTCTGCAGCGGACCGATGCGGCCGACGATGGCGTCCTGGCTCTCCAGCAGGCCGCGCTCGTCACGGCTCAGCTCGAGGCCCAGGTAGCGCTCGCGCGCCAGCACGAAGTCGGTGCCAAGGCGATGGAACCGCAGGTACTCCTCGTCGCGCGCGAAGGGGTCGTCGAGGATGAGCATCTTCTGGATGCTCACGGTGCGCTCGCGGGCGAGCGTGCGCATGTCCATGAGCAACTGGCGCTTGAGGTTGTCGGAATTGACCGCGGCATCGAGCTGTTGCACGGTTGCGTTGGTGACGGTCACCCATACCGCCATCAGCACGCCGGCCAGCACGATGATGACGCCAAAGCCCAGCACCAGCGTGGGACGTGTCTGTAATCTCATCATTTTGGGAAGGCTGTCGTCCCGGCTCGGGCCGGGATCTATAATTAGTTTTTGTTGCAGGGCGCGCCGGATCGATCAGCCCGTCCCTGGGTAACCTGCCATACTTCCCGCCAGTATGCCTGTGGCGGCGAGCGGCGAACCATAACCGCATTTTCGTTCAGGTCAAAACACGTTTCTGTCAGGGTACCCTATCAGCATGCTTCTCGCCTCCGCCGTTTCACGTCACCCAGCCGGCGTCGCTGCAGGGTGAACCGCCCGGTGCGCATCCCCAAGCGCCTGTTCCTGGCCCTTTCCGCCGCGATCCTGCTCGTCGTGGTGCTGTTCGTCGTGGTGAACAATCACGCGGCGCGGGAATCGCTGGACCAGTCGCTGCGGGATCGTGCGCGCGAGCTGGGTTCGGCGTACGAGGTCGCCCTCTCGTCCTCGCTCGTCAGCGCCTCGCAGATGGCGAGCTTCATCGCCGCCGATGTCGAGACCCTGCGCTACATGGCGCGGGCCCGGGAGGCCCTGGCCGGGGACGGCGGCGATCCCTTCGGGTCGCATTCCGCCGAGGTGCGTTACCAGTGGCTGCAGGCCATGCAGCCCAGCCTGCATCACCTTAGGCAGCGTTTCGGGATGAACGAACTCGAGTTCCATCTCTATGTGAATGATCAGGCCATGAGCTTTCTGCGCCTGCATCGCCCCGAGGGTTTCGGGGACGTGATCGAGGCTCCGGATCACCCCGTCAATCGTGCGGCCCGCACAGGGGCGGGGGCTGCGGCCCCGGTGCTGGACGCGGGCGGCGCCGCCCTCCGGGCCGCCGAGCCGGTGCGCTGGTCGGGCCCGGATGCGGACGAGGAGCAGCTGCTCGGCATGGTCGAGGTGGGCCTGAGCTTCGATGCCCTGCTCGATCTGCTCAATCGCCGCCTGGGGGTCCAGGCCGCCGTGGTGCTGGATGCGGCCGCGGTGGAAGGCGTGGTCGCCCTGGTCGTGCGTGAGCGCGAGCTGACGCGGCTGGCGGGTACGAGCTGTTACCTGTTCACCGCTGCCGGCCCCGATGCGGACCGACTGAAGGACGAGGTCACGAGTTGCCACGCCGGCGTTTCGGTGGTGGGGGACTCGGTGCCGGTGGCTGGCAAGCGCCGCTTCGCCCAGACCGTGGTGCCGCTCGAACTCGCGGGTGCGGGGCGGTCCATTGCCGGGGCGGTAGTGCTGTGGTTCGATGCGGAGGCGGCCCTGGCGGCCTATGAACGCACCCTGGTCGTGAATATCGGCTACGCAGCGGCGGGGTTCATCGTCCTGGGGCTGGTGCTGTTCGTGCTGCTGCGTGGCGGCATGCGCGTGTTCGAGACCGAGCTGCGGCGTCGTACCAGCGAGATTCGCCAGCTGAACCGGCGGCTCACGCGCATGGCCACCACCGACAGTCTCACCGGGCTCCACAACCGCCGCCACTTTCTGCAGCGCATGCAGGTGGAGATGGACCGGGTACGGCGCGCCGGTGGCGAACTCGCCCTGATCCTGATCGACCTCGATCACTTCAAGCAGGTGAACGACCGTTACGGCCACCAGGTCGGCGACGAGGTGCTGCGCAAGACCGGCCGCCTGCTGCTGGAACAGATCCGTTCGGTGGACATCGTCGGACGCTACGGGGGCGAGGAGCTGTGCGTGCTGCTGCCCGACACGGATGCGGCGCAGGCGATGATCATGGCCGAGCGCCTGCGCGCCGGGATCGCCGGGATGCCGTTCATGGCCCCGGGGGGTACCGCGTTCCGGGTCACGGCCAGCCTCGGCGTGGCGCAGTGGGATGGCCTGGCCGATCGCGACACCCTGTTCGTGCAGGCCGACACGGCGCTCTACGCCGCCAAGGACGCCGGGCGCAACCGGGTCGTGCCCTTCGGCCCGGGCCCGCCGGCTGGAAAGCGGCCATAGCGCTGGCTATGATGGGGCGTCCTGCCCCGCCCGGTGTCGCTATGATGTTGGAAGACCCTGCACTGATTCGCGAGAAGCTAGAGGCCCTGAAGGTCGAGCACCGTGACCTCGACCAGGTCATCATGCGGCTGGCGGAAGATCCCGTCCAGGACCAGCTCCAGGTCACGCGGCTGAAAAAGCGCAAGCTGCAGCTCAAGGACGCCATCGCCCGGCTGGAAAGCCGCCTCATCCCCGATCTCAACGCCTGATCACGGCCTCAGCGGCGTTCCGTCCAGGCCGGGATCAGTCCCGTGCAGGTATCGAGTTCGCGATCCAGTTCGCGTGCCCTGGGCGTCAGCCCGTGGAGTACCGCCCAGAAGCGCGGCGAGTGATTGCGTTCGACGGTGTGCGCCAGTTCGTGCAGGAGCACGTAGTCGGCCAGCTCCGGCGGCAGGAAGAGCAGGCGGTAATTGAGGTTGATGCTGCCCTGGCCCGAACAGCTGCCCCAGCGGGTGCGCTGGGCGCGGATGCCCAGGCGCTGGTAGTGCAGACCATGGCGCGCGGCAAAGGCATCGAGGCGCGGGGCGAAGACGCGGCGCGCCTCGCGCATGAGCCAGCGGCGCAGGACCTCGCAGTACCGTGCCTCCGGGGTTGCCGCCGGCGCCTGTACCGTGACCGCGGCGTCCCGCCGGGTCACCCGGCAACGCCCGTCGGTACTCGTCGTGTAGCGCACCTCCCAGAGTGCGTCGATGGCCCGCAGCGGCAGGCGGCGCGGTAACGGATCGCCGTGGATGGCGTCGCGCGGGCGGGTGGCGGCGAGGCGGTCCAGTGCCTGGCGCACCCAGTCGCGGTGATCCTCGGCGACGGCCCTGACTTCGCGTTCGCTGGCGGCCCGGGGGGCGGAGATGCGCAGCTCATCGGGCGTGACCCGCAGGCCCACCCGCCGGTAGCGGGGATTGCGGATCACCCGGCAGCGCAGGCGCCGCCCGTCGCCGAGCTCAAGGTGCCAGGGGGCGTTCATGCAGCAGGGCCAGTTGCTCGCGCAGGGCGAGGATGTGGTCTTCCCAGTGGCGTGGCGAGGCGAACCAGGGGAAGGCGGGCGGAAAAGCCGGGTCGTCCCAGCGCCGTGCCACCCAGGCCTCGTAGTGCATGAGTCGCAGGGTGCGCAGTGGCTCGATGAGCGCAAGCTCGGTGTAGTCGAAACTGCGGAACTGCTCGTAGCCCTCCAGCACCTCGGCCAGTTGCCGCTCCTGGTTTCCGCGCTCCCCCGACAGCAGCATCCACAGGTCCTGCACCGCCGGGCCCATGCGGGCATCGTCGAAGTCGACGAAGTGCGGACCGGCGTCGGTCCACAGGATGTTGCCGGCGTGACAGTCGCCATGGATGCGCAGGGTGGCCGGGGCGACGCCGTCCAGGCACTCGCCAATGGCCTGCAGCAGGTCGCGGGAGAGGCTCTCATAGGCGGCCTCGACATGCGGGGGCAGCAGCCGGTGTTCGAGCAGGAAGCTGGCCGGGTCCTCGCCGAATTCCTGCACCGACAGCCGGGGCCGGTGCTCGAACCGACGCAGCGCGCCGATTGCGTGCAGGCGCCCCAGCAGGCGGCCGATCCAGCGGCGGTGGTCGGCGTCGTCGATCTCGATGAGGCGTCCCCCCCGGCGCGGAAACAGGCTGAAGCGAAATCCGTCGTGGTGATGCAAGGTACGCCCGTCGAGGCGTAGCGGCGGTACCGCGGGCAGTTCGGCCTCGGCGAGTTCGTGCGTGAAGGCATGCTCCTCGAGGATGGCCGCATCGGTCCAGCGCCCGGGGCGATAGAACTTGGTGATCAAGGGGGGCTCGCCCTCGATGCCGACCTGGTAGACGCGGTTCTCGAAGCTGTTGAGGGCCAGCAGGCGGCCGTCGGCGTGGAAACCGAGCGCTTCCACGGCATCGAGAATCAGGTCGGGCTGGAGGCGATCGAAGGGATGGCTGGCATGCATGATGGACGGTCCTGTGTCCGCGGCACTATAGAGCCTGGGGGTGGCGCTGTCGATGGCAGCGCAGGTCGTGCGCGGGGCTGTCGGTGTCCCGGGGCCATTGCTACACTGCACGCCCTATGCTCAAGCTCAGCCAGATCACCCTCTACCGCGGTCGCCAGTGCCTCTTTGAAGGCGCCTCGCTCACCGTGCATGCGGGTCAGCGGGTCGGCATCACCGGCGCCAATGGTGCCGGCAAGTCCAGCCTGCTGGCCCTGATCCGCGGCGAGCTGGAACTCGATGCCGGCGAGCTCGCCCTGCCGCCGGACTGGGTGATGGCACATGTTGCCCAGGAGACGCCGGCGGTGGCCATCTCGGCTCTGGACCATGCGCTGGGCGGCGATGAGGAGGTGGCCACGGCGCTCGCGCGGCTGGTCGAGGCCGAGCAGGCCGGCGACGGCGAGGCCCAGGCCCGCCTGCACCAGCAGCTGGAGCTGCTGGACGGCTACGCCGCCCCCGCACGCGCGGCCTCGCTGCTCAGCGGGCTCGGGTTTGCCGAGGCCGATCTTGCGCGTCCCGTGTCGGATTTCTCCGGCGGCTGGCGCATGCGCCTCAACCTCGCTCGCGCCCTGATGTGCCGCTCCGACCTGCTGTTGCTGGACGAACCCACCAACCACCTGGACCTCGACGCCGTGATCTGGCTGCAGGGCTGGCTCAAGAGCTACCCCGGCACCCTGCTGCTCATCTCCCACGACCGCGATTTCCTCGACGAGGTGGTCGATCACATCGCCCACGTCGAGGGTCGCGACATCACGCTGTATGCCGGCAACTACACCCGCTTCGAGGCCGTGCGGGCCGAGCGCCTGGCCCAGCAGCAGTCGGCCTGGCAGCGCCAGCAGGAAGAGATCGCCCACGCCCAGCGCTTCATCGACCGCTTCCGCGCCAAGGCCAGCAAGGCGCGCCAGGCACAGAGTCGGCTGAAGGCCCTGGAACGCATGCAGCTCATCGCCCCGGCCCATGTCGACTCGCCCTTCCGCTTTGCCTTCCGCCCGGCCGACAAATACCCGCACCCGCTGGCGCGCCTGGAGCAGGTGAGCGCCGGCTATGGCGAGGTGCCGGTGCTGCGCGGGGTGGACCTGGGCATCGAGCCGGGCGACCGCATTGGCCTGCTTGGCCACAACGGCGCCGGCAAGTCCACACTGATCAAGGCCCTGGCCGGCGAGTCGCGCGTGACTGCGGGCAGCGTGTCGCTCTCGCCCGACCTGGTGCTCGGCTACTTCGCCCAGCACCAGCTGGAGACCCTGCACCTCGAGAGCAGCGCCTTTGACCACCTGCGCCGTCAGGAGCCTGCCATCACCGAGCAGGACGCGCGCGACTTCCTGGGCAGTTTCGGCTTCATCGGGGACCGCGTGTTCGAGCCGGTGGGCCCGTTTTCGGGCGGTGAGAAGGCGCGGCTGGTGCTGGCGCTGGTGGTGCGCCTGCGCCCCAACCTGCTGCTGCTTGACGAACCCACCAACCACCTCGACCTCGAAATGCGCCAGGCCCTGATCAATGCCCTGCAGGACTTCGCGGGGGCCCTGCTGGTGGTCTCCCACGACCGGCACCTGCTGCGTTCGGTCTGCGATGCCTTCTGGCTGGTGGACGACGGGCGGGTGACATCCTTCGACGGGGACCTCGAGGACTACCGGCGCTGGCTGGCCGACGACGCGCGGCGCGGGACGTCGGCATCGGCGGCGCCAGCCGAGACCGGCACCTCGCGCAAGGAACAGCGGCGCCAGGAGGCCGAGCGCCGGCAGCGCCTGAAACCCCTGAGCGACGCGGTGTGGGCGGCGGAGCGTGAGTGTGAAAAGCTGCGTGCCACACAGACGGCGTTGAACGCGGCGCTCGCCGACCCCGTCCTCTACGCCGGTGAGGCCGCGGCCCGCGTCACGGAGCTCACCTGCGAGAAGGCCGACTGTGACCGCCGGCTGGCCGAGGCCGAGGACCGGTGGCTGGCGGCGATGGAGGCCCTGGAGGAGGCCGAGGCGCAGGCCTGACCGGGCAAGGGGATCAGGCCCCGTGGCAGCGCTTGAACTTGCGCCCGCTGCCGCAGGGACAGGGCGCGTTACGCCCGAGCTTCACCGGCGCGTCGGGGGCGAGGTCGCCGTCCCGGTAGCGCCATTCGCCGTCCTCGCGCACGAAGCGGCTGGTCTCGTGCAGCGAGCGCAGGGTGTCGCTGGCGATGGCCCGGGCCACGAACTCCACCTCGCCCGTCGCATCCGCCACGCCGCCCGCACGTGTGGCGCGTATCTCCAGGTCGATCCACTGCAGCGCGTCCCCCGCCAGATCGCGTTCCTCCGGCCGCGTCTCGCGCGACCAGGTGGCGAGCAGGTAGTCCGTGAGTCCCAGGGCGTAGGCGGCATAGCGCGAGCGCATCAGCGTCTCGGCGGTTGGCGCGCTTTCCTCGCCGCGGTGGAAGGCGCCACAGCAGCGGGCATAGGCGCGGCCGGAGCCGCAGGGGCAGGGGCTGAGGTTCGCGGGCATTGATGGCGTCTGGACGGCATTGAAGTCGTGTGGGTGGTGATTATACGCCCGCGGGGCCGGTGCGCGGGCGTGCGTGACGGGCGGATTGCGGGTAGGCTTCGGAAGGGAACAACAACGAGGGACGCCATGATCAACCCCGTGCACCGGCTCATGAACTTTCTGACCGACCAGCTGTGGTCGATCCGGCTTGCCCGGTTGCGCTGGTGGCAGGCCTGGCCGCTGGCGGTCCTGCGCACGCTGATCGTGATCGGCCGCGACCTGGCCGATGGCCAGCTCAACCTGCGTGCCATGAGCCTGGTCTACACGACCCTGCTGTCGCTGGTGCCGATGCTGGCGGTGAGCTTCTCCGTACTCAAGGCCTTCGGGGTACACAACCAGGTCGAGCCGCTGCTGCACGAGTTTCTCGCCCCGCTGGGACCCAAGAGCGTCGAGATCGTCGAGTACGTGGTCGGTTTCGTCGAGAACATGAAGGTGGGGGTGCTCGGCGCCATCGGCATCGGCTTTCTCATCTACACCACCATCGCCCTGATGCAGAAGATCGAGACGGCGCTCAACTACACCTGGCATGTCAAGAAGCTGCGCCCGCTCTCGCAGCGCTTCAGCAATTACCTGAGCGTGATCCTGGTGGGGCCGGTGCTGGTGTTCACCGCGCTGGGCATGACCGCCTCGATCATGGGCACGGACCTGGTGGTCACCCTCTCGCAGATCGAGCCCTTCGGCACGCTGATCCAGTTCGTCACCAAGCTGGTGCCCTATGCGCTGGTGATCCTGGCCTTCACGTTCATCTACGTGTTCATCCCCAACACCCGGGTGCACGTGAGTGCGGCGGTGGTGGGCGGGCTGGTGGCAGGCATACTCTGGCAGACCACCGGCTGGGTGTTCGCCGCCTTCGTCGTGGGCTCGGCCAAGTACACTGCCATCTACTCGGCCTTCGCCACGTTGATCATGTTCATGCTGTGGCTGTACCTCACCTGGCTGATCCTGCTGGTGGGGGCCAGCATTGCCTTCTATGTGCAGTTTCCCAACTACCTCACGCTCAGCCGTGCCGAGCTGCGCCTGAGCAGCCGCGTGCGCGAGCGGGTGGCCCTGCACATCATGCAGCGGGTGGGGCGCAGCCATTACGAAAGTGGCCCCCGCTGGTCGGGCGCGCGCCTGGCCGAGGACCTCGGCCTGCCGATGGAGCTGGTGGAGCCGGTGCTCGCCATGCTCGAGCAGGAGGGGCTGCTGGTGGAAAACTGTGACGAGGACGAACCCGTCTACCTGCCGGGACGACCGCTGGACACCACGCCGGTGCGCGATGTGCTGCAGGCGGTTCGCACGGCGGGCGAGACGCCTTCCTTCAGTCCGGACAAGCTGCCCGACGACCCCGGGGTCGCCGACGTGGTGAGGCGCCTGGACGAGGCGGCCATCCGGGCGCTGGACGGGGAGACCCTGAAGACCCTGGCGCTGGGGGAGGCCGGCACCGGCAAGTCCTGAGTGCGGGAATAACCCGTTCAAACCTGTGATTGAATTGCCGCCGAGTCCTTCTAGACTCAGGGAGTGCACACACTTTGCGTCACAGGAGGTCGAATATGATGACCGATAGAGAACTCAACCAGCGCTGTGTCGCGCTGATGCAGAACCCGGACGTGATGAACCACATGTGGCATCCGCGCATGTTCTGGGAGACGCACATGAAGGATAATCCGACGCCGGACGAGCTGGTCGTGCCCAAGGTGGATCTGATGGAGCTCGAGGTGATGCTCGCCGAGGTGGCACATGTGCCATCCGCCTGCTCCGATGACCTGGAGCACCGCGAGCCGGGGCGCCCCGATCTCATCCGGCACATGATCCGGCGCGGCGACATGCCTTACCTGAACCGGCCGCACTGAGTCCTGCCAGATCGACGCGCCCGGCCCGGGTTCGGGTGCGGGCCTCAACCGGGCCCGGGGTGATCCCCGGGCCCATTCTGTTGGCGGAACTGCCTGTTCGGTCACATTCCGCGGTGCGCAGGCTGTTATGTTATGTGCTGCGGGCGCGACGGGGGTTGCGCTGCAATCACGTTCAAGGGAGAAGAAGAATGAAAATGCGAGTTGTGATGCTGAGCCTGCTGCTGGGCCTGACCCAGGCCGCCTGGGCGCAGGAGCCGGCCGAACCGCCGATGGCCGACGAGAGCGACGTCGAGCCGGCGACCGCGGTCGAGCCGCTGGCTGAACCCGTGGCCGAGCCGGCTGCCGAGGTGCCCGTGGCCGCGAGTGAGGGCTCCGTGGCGCGTGCGCAGTTCACCTCGGCGATCGAGGAGCGCGAGCCGGTCGACGAACTGTCCCGGGTCGAGAATGACCTGCAGACGGTGTACTTCTTCAGCGAACTCCGGGACATGGACGGGCAGACCGTGGTGCATCGCTGGAGCTATGACGGCAACGTCATGGCCGATGTCGACTTTGCCGTGGGCGGACCCCGCTGGCGTGTGCACTCCAGCAAGAACCTGCTTCCCGAATGGACCGGCACCTGGGTGGTCGACGTGATCAATGCCAACGGCACCGTGGTGACGTCGCGCAGCTTCGAATACGTGGCAGCACCGCCTGCGCCGGCTGCCGCTGACGGGGCCGCCAGCGAGGCTGGTATGGCAGACGAGGCGGCGGATGATGCCGCGGCCCCGGCCGAGGCGTCGCCCGAGAGCGGGGGCACCGAGTAACCGGCAGCCGGCAATCGACCCGAAAAAGGGCGCCCCTGGGCGCCCTTTTTCATGGGTGTCTGGGCGCCGGGGGCTCTGAGTGTCATTAAGACGTGTGCCGGGACGCCGGTACCGAAAGCCAGGGGGCGCGGTACTAGTTGCAGTGTCCGCGTGAGTCGGGCCGGCAGCGCTTGCGGTCCACCCACAGGGTGGAGTCGAGGACGGCGTCGTCAAAGCGGGCGCCGTCGATGCGCGCATTTACCAGGGAGGCGCGTGTCAGGTCCGTGTCGCGCAGGTCGGCGTAAAGCAGCGAGGCATTGTCCAGGCGTGCCCTGTCGAGCCGCGCCGCCCGCAGGTTGGCGTCTTCCAGGCTGGCGCGTTCGAGCCGGGCCTGGCTGAGGTTGGCGCCGGACAAGTCGGCCCCGTCGAGCCGGGCGCGCGACAGGTTGGCGCCGGACAGGTCGGCCCCGCGCAGGTTGGCCCCCGTCAGGTCGGTGGTATACAGCGAGGCGCCACTCAGTCGGGCGCCCTCCAGGTTGGCGCCCTGGAGCGAGGCGTTGTCCAGGCGACCGTTGCTGAGGTCCACCTGCCCCAGTTCCGCTCCCTCCAGGCGCGTACCGACCAGGTTGGCTCGGACCATGCGCGCCTCGGTCAGCCGGGCCTGGCCGAGGTCGCCGAGGGTGAAGTCGACGCCGTCGAGGATCGCCCCCCGCAGATCGGCGCCGGAGAGGTTGGTGCGCATCAGCACCGCGCCCCGCAGGTTGGCCTCGCGCAGGTCGCGCCCGCTGAAGTCGCAGCCGATCCACAGCACGCGTGGGGCCGGCGGGTCCTCGCAGGCGGCCTGCGCCGGTGCGCCCGCCAGCACCGCAGCGGCGAGAAGGAGCGGGCCCGCCGCGCGGGCCACCCGCGACGTCATGCGCGGGCCTGTGGTATAGATGATTGCCATGGACATGCTGATCGCCAATTTCATCCTGTTGTTCATTGTTGTCGACCCCATTGGCGTGGCCGCGGTCTTCACGGGCCTGTCCGCGGGCATGGCCCGCGCGGCCCAGCGGCGGGCGGCGGTGCAGGGGGCACTGGTTGCGCTCGGCATACTCCTGCTGTTCTTCCTCGCCGGCGAGCAGCTGCTCGGCTGGCTGGGCATCGGCATCCCCGCGTTTCGCGTGGCCGGGGGTATCCTGCTGTTCCTGCTGGCTATCGACATGGTGCTGGTGCGCGATTCGGCTCTGCGCACCGCCACCGACTCGGAGCGCGACGAGGCGGCCAGCCGTAACGACATCTCGGTGTTTCCGCTGGCCTTTCCCCTGCTCGCCGGACCGGGCGCACTCACTACCGTACTGTTGATGGCCTCGCATGGCCACTCCCTGGGCGATCACCTGGCCCAGGCGGGCGTGGTCGTCGTGGTGCTGCTGCTGGCCCTGCTGGCCCTGCTGGCCGCTCCGGGGCTGACGCGGGTACTCGGCGCCACCGGCGTCAACGTCGTCAACCGTGTTCTTGGTCTCATCCTCGCCGCCCTGGCGGCCCAGTACATCCTGGATGGCCTGGTGGCCGTCTTTCCCGGCATCAGCGGGGCCTGAGGCCCCTGCTCAGCGTGCTGGCTCGCAATCCCCCGTGCAGATGATCCACGGCTGGTTCGTGCCCAGCTGCTCCCGGCGCGTCTCGGCGAATGCCTGAGCGGCCGCACGGGAGGCAAAGCCGTGAACGCGCACGCGATAATACGGGGCGCCGTCCACCTGCGCCTGGCTGATCTGCGCGGGGATGCCCGCGGCCCGCAGCGACTCGGCCACGCGCTCGGCATCGCTCGCCCGGGCCAGCGAGGCGGCCTGGATCGCCCAGGGGCCGTCGCCCACGCTGGCCGCTGGTGCCGCCGTTGCCGCCGTTGCCGCCGTTGCCGCGGTCGGCAGGGCGGCCGACCAGCCCTCGGCCCGTGCCTGGCTCACCGGCAGCGGCGGGGTGGGGGCGGTGTCACCGCGTGCCTCGACGAAGGTCATGGGCAGGTCGAGTTCCCTGTGTCCGCTGGTCGGGTGTTCGATGTGGCCGCGGCCCTCGATGAGCCAGAAGGCGGCCTGTTCCCCGTCGGTCCGCAGCCAGGCGCGCCCCCAGGTCAGCACGGCGCGAAAGCGCGGCGTGTCGATTTGCACCGGGCGCCCGCTGGTGGTGATCTCCACGATGCCGCGATCAAGGCGCAGCCGTCGCTCGCCCGGGCGCAGTTCGGCCTGCGTGCCGTCGGCCTGGTGCACGCGGGTATCGCCGTCCCATTGGTGGGTTTGCGCGGCGGCGGCGGAAGCAGTCGCGAGGGTGAGGCAAAGCAGGCAGCTCAGGCGGGTGATGCGCACGGGGATCCCTTTTGCAGGAAACTTAAAGTGTCATTGTCATTGATGAGTCCGACCCTGGCAAACGGCGGAGGTTTCAAGGCGGGCGGTCGGCGCTTCAGTCATAGCCCGCCAGTTCCACGTAGCCGCGGCCGATCTCCCGGCCCGCCGCATCGAGCACGTCCACGGCCCCTTCCCAGTAGCGCACGCTGAGGTCCATCTCCTGGTCGTCGAGGACGGGGCGGATGCGCCAGGTCTCGTCGCCGGGCTGCAGGTGGAGCCGCCATTCCACCGGGTAACGGCGGCCGTCCCACGTCTGCCAGTGGCGCAGGGGTTCCAGCCGCACGGCGCCGGCGGACAGGGTCCGGTAGCGGCCGTCGGGCGCGACCAGGCTGCCGGCGCTCGCCGGGTCGGTTCCACCGTCCGCGAGCCTCAGGCGGTAGTACATCAGCTCGCGGCCGTCGTCCAGCTGCAGGGCGAACCAGTCCCAGCCGGCCTGGTCGGCCGCGAGCGCGCTGGTGCTCCATTCGCGGTCCAGCCAGGCCAGGCCGTCGACCACCGCGGGACGGTCGCCGATCCGCAGCTCGCCGGTCGCCGCGATGCGCGTCAGCGAGTAGTAGTACGAGGCGTTGCCGGGTTCGGCGCTCTTCTGGCTCAGGCCGTGCTCACCCTGCAGCACGACCGGTTTCTTCGGGGTGAGCGCGAGGCTGAGGGCGAAGTCGCCCGCATCCAGCGCGAGTCGCCATCGCCCCGGGTGGTCGGGGTCGGCGGTGAAACGCCAGTCGTCGAGCCACACCGCCAGGGGGGCGGCGCGGGCGCCGGCCAGCCCCGCGGCCCCGCGGGCGAAGCGCTCGGCGGCGTGATGGCGTGCGTTGCGGGTGTCGGTGAGGGCGACGTGCGCCATCCACACGTCGCGGGTGCGCCAGGGTGCGTCGTCGGCGACCTCGGGGGCGAGGGCGAAGCGGAAGAAGGTGACCTGGAAGCCATAGCGCCCGCCCTCCGTGTCCGACAGGTTGCCGGTGAGGTACCACCACTCGGTCTGGTAGTCCGGATGCGGGCCGTGGTCGGCGGGAAAGCGGAAGGGGCGCGGCTCGCGGGCGCGGGCAAAGCCGGCATCGGGCTCGCCGCCCAGCA
This sequence comes from Thioalkalivibrio sp., assembly GCA_011046015.1. GTDB lineage: Bacteria > Pseudomonadota > Gammaproteobacteria > SpSt-1174 > SpSt-1174 > SpSt-1174. The sequence continues at coordinate 15,464 of DSBO01000026.1, forward strand.
GATCGCTGGCCCGCATCCGGCCCTCGTCATCGCCGGCGGGGTGGCAGGCCGCGAGCAGCAGGACGCCGAGCGCCAACAGGACCACGGAGACGGGGCGCACGCTCATTCCTCTCGCAGTGCCTCGGCCGGCGGCGTGCGCGCGATGCGCCAGGCCGGGGCGATGCTTGCCAGCAGTGCGGCGGCCAGGGCCAGCAGCGTCGCCTCGGCGAAGACCGCCGGATCCAGTGACAGGTGCAGGCGCCAGCCGAAGGCCCTGAGGTTGATGACGTCGATGAGCAGTTGCGACATCGCCAGCCCGAGCGGGGCGGCGACCAGCAGGGCGCTGACGGCGATCAGCCCCGCCTGCAGCGCGACCAGGCGCCAGAGCTCCCAGGGCGTGACGCCGAGCGCGCGCAGGGTGGCGTGGTCACGGCGGCGTTCGAGCTGCATGGCAAGCAGGGCGCTGAGGATGCCGACGAAGGCGATGCCGATGACCAGCAGGCGCAGCACGTCGGTGACGGCAAAGGTGCGATCGAAGATGGCAAGCGAGCGTTCGCGGATCTCGCGGGTGAGGCGCAGCAGGGCCTGATCCGGGTACTCGGCCAGCCGGGCGCGTACCTGCTCGGCCACGGCCTCGAGATCGGCGGTCGCCTCCAGGTAGAGGCCGACGGTGCCGATGCCCGGGTCGTCCCAGCGCGCGTCATAGAGGCCGCGGCGCATCACCAGCATGCCGCGGTCGCTGCCGTAGTCCTGGAAGATGCCGGCCACCCGAAACGCGGCCGGTCCCTGTTCGGTGTGCAGGTGCAGCGTATCGCCGGCGGCGAGCTGCCGGTGGTAGGCCAGCGGCTCGGAGACGAGCACGGCCTGCCCGGTGTCAAAGGCCGCCCAGGCGCCGCCATCCGCTTCTGTGAGCAGGCGAAACCCGCGGTAACTCTCGGGGGCCATGTCGATCACCAGCGTCTCTACCGGCCCGAAGTCGGCGTCCAGCGTGATGCTGCGCCCGCTGCTGGCGCTCGCGATCCCCGGCAGGTCGCGCAGGGCTGCCACCAGGGCCGGGGGCAAGGTGCCGCCGGCACGTGCGCTGGCCCCGGCGGGCGCGGTGACGTACATGTCACCCTGCAGGGTCTGATCGAGCCAGCTCGACACGCTGATGCGAAAGCTCCCGGTCATCAGCCCCACGCCGATGGTGGCCGAGACGGCGATACCGAGTGCGGCCACGGCCACGCCGGTGCGGCTCAGTCCCGCCCCGGTATCGCGGGCCGCCAGGTGGCCGATGCCGGGTAGCAACCGGTCGAGCAGGGGGCCGGTCAGTCGCGTGACGAGCTGCAGCAGGGCGGGGGCGATGAGCGCCGCGCCGAGGATGACCAGGAACAGGGCCGCGAAGCCCGGCAGCAGGGCGCGGCTCGGGTAGTGCGCCGCCGCGTAGCCGATGCCGATCAGCAGCAGGCCGCCGGCGCCCAGCCGCGGTAGGCGGCCAGCGATACCCGATTCCAGCTCGGAACGGCGCTGGGTGGTGATCGGCGCCGTGCGCCCGGCCTCGAGGGCCGCGGGCAGGCCGGCGGCCAGTGCGGCCATCAGCCCGAGGCCGGCCCCGGTGGCGAGGCTGGCCGGGCTGGTGCGGACCTCGCCCAGGGTCAGCTGGAAGTAGAGGTCGTTGATGGTCTGCACCACCAGTCCCAGCAGCACCTCCGCCAGGACGACCCCGAGGACGAGGCCCAGCAGGATGCCGACTACGGCGAGCAGTCCCGTCTCCAGCAGGATGACGCGCACGATCTGACGGCGCTCGACGCCGAGCATGCGGTAGATGCCGAGCACGGGGCGGCGGCGCAGCACGGAGAAGGTCATGGTGTTGTAGATGAGAAAGCCGCCGACCACGACCGCCAGCAGGCTCATCGCCGACAGGTTGATCTCGAAGGCACGGGTCATCTCGCGCTGGGCGTTGCCGCGCGCCTCGGCGGGCACAAGGCGCAGGCCGGCGGGCAGCCAGTCCCGCAGGCGGGCCAGCGTGGCGGCATCGTCGATGCGCAGGTCGATGCGGTCCAGGCGATTGCCGCGCGCGAGCAGGGCCTGGGCGGTGGCGACGTCCACCCAGAGCAGGCCGTCCACGTCGGCATCGCCGGTGAGCGTGCCGGTGAGCCGCAGTTCGCGGGGCAGGCCCTGGACCGCGACGGTGACGGTATCGCCCGGGGTCAGGCCGAGGCGCGCGGCGGTCCGCGCTGCCAGCAGCGCGCCCGGCCCGGTGAGGAAGGTGTTCAGGTCCGCCTGCCGGGAGCCGGCCAGGGCGGGGCGGAAGGCGGCCTCGGCGAAGGGGTCGATGCCGATGAGCTGGACCGTCTCGTCGCCGAGCACCGCCAGGCCGTCGACCACGGGGGCGGCCCGGGAAATGCCAAGCTCGCGGCGCAGGGCGGTGTAGGTCTCGCCTGGCAGTCCCGTGGGGCTACCGACGATGTGGTGGCTGGCGCGCCCGCCCACCGCATCCATCGAGGCCTCGAAGGCGTGCCGGGCGCTGCTGTTGGCCAGATCCACCGCGACCACGATGGCCACGCCCAGGGCGACGCCCAGGATCGCCAGCAGGGTCTGCCAGCGGTGTGCCAGCAGAAAGCGGCGGCCGGCCAGCATCAGCAGGCTCACCAGGTCTGCACCTCACCGGTTTCGCGCAGGCGTCCGGCCTCGAGGGTGAGCACGCGGTCGGCGCCGGCGGCGACTTCGCCACTGTGCGTGACCGTTACCAGGGTGGTGCCGCGTTCCCGGCACAGGCCCTGCAGCTGGGCCAGGACCTGACGGCCGATCGCGACATCCAGGTTGCCCGTGGGCTCGTCGGCTAGTACCAGTGTCGGCGCGTGGATCAGTGCGCGGGCCACGGCCACGCGCTGGCGTTCGCCACCGGAGAGCTGGTCGGGAATGGCATCCGCCCGCGCGGCCAGGCCGAGGGTCGCGAGATCCTCGCGGGCGCGACGCAGCGCCCGACGCCGTGGCGTACCGGTGAGCTCCAGCGGCAGGGCCGCGTTTTCCACGGCCGTGAGGGTGGGGATCAGGTTGAAGAACTGATACACGAAGCCGATGTGGGTGCGGCGAAAACGCGTGCGCGCGGTCTCATCCAGGGCATGTAACGCCACGTCGCCGATCAGGATGGAGCCGGCGTCCGGCCGGTCGATGCCCGCCAGCAGGTTGAGCAGCGTGGACTTGCCGGAACCGCTGCGCCCGATCAGGGCCACCTGTTCGCCGGCGGCCACGTCGAGGTCGGCATCGCGTAACACGTGCTGCGCGATGCCCCCCTGGTCGTAGGTCCTGGAAAGCCCGCGGGCCCGGATCAGCGGGGTGGCGTCGGTGGTGTGCATTATCGCTCGGCCTGTGGTCTGGAATGTCTAGTGTACTGCGCCACGCCGGCGGTTCGCAGCCGTCTCCTCGGATGGGCCAGTCACGGCCTATACTCCGGGGTAGGCCACGAGTGGCGGGTGCCGGCGCAGCCGGCAGAGGAGGTGAGACATGGATATCGACATGACCGATGTGACCCTGCATATCGACGAAGCGCTCGACACCGACCAGCTCGAGCACCTGGAGTCGCGGCTGCGTGCCCAGGAAGGCGTGATCTCGGTGGGGCGCCGGCCCGACCGGCCGCACCTGATGGTGGTGGAGTACAATCCGCGCCGCGCCACCGGGGAACGGATCCTCTCGACCGTCCGGTCAGATGGTCTGCATGCCGAGTTGATCGGCCTGTAGCGTCGCCTGGCCGGCGAGCGCGAAGCTGCGATCTCGCCGGTCGTCCTGCCTGCCATGAGGCGCGCGGCGGAGCCGTTTGCGCGCGTTATGCGACCGCCTGTCGCCTTTCTATGTGATGCCCGTCACATGGCCGCCGCCCGGGTATTTTCCCCATACAGACCACGGCGCGGCCTCACTACAGTCCATGGTAACAGGACGTTCCGTGTGCTGAGTGATTCCGGGGTCGAGCGGACCGGCGATTTTCCGGGATGGCACATGACGACGACGGGGTCCGTCCCGTTGCCGTAACGAAAGCCCGCTCACTCCCGGAGGATGTGACCCATGAAGATCCAGTTGTTCACCGCGGCCCTGCTCGCGGGGCTAGCCCTGCCATCCCTGGCCCAGACGGAGACGCCAGAACCGCATGCGTGGCAGGCGGCGAGCCCGTCCGTCAATGCCGAGACCGCGGTCGCCATCGAGCGTGCCAGCGAAACCCTGCAGGTGACCCGCGCTGCACTGCGTAGCGCGCTTGAATCCATGGACGAGTTGCCCACCACCCCCAGGCGTTGACGCCCCTGGGGCGGCACGACGCTCCCTGCCCCTACGTACAAACCGCCGCGCTGTCCGCAAGGACCGCGCGGTCTTTTTTTTGCGTGGCGCCGGGGGCGTTACACTGTCGCCGAGGGCATCGGTGCTCCGCGTCCGTTTGAAGGGGGAACAATGCTAGACTATGGCGTTCCGGATTGGGTGGCCTGGATCGCGCAGGATGCCGACGGTACGTGGTGGGGGTTCGAGGCCGAGCCGAACCTGCACGACCGTGGCTGGTACGAGAACGAGGTGGGGCGCTGCATCCGGCTGGGTCCCGGTGCACCCGCCCCCGACTGGCGCGCATCGCTGCGGCCCCGCATCGGCCGCCGGCAGGCCACCCTTCATGAACCCTGACGCACAGGTATTGCCCTTGTATCGACTGGCGGAACAGCGACTCGGCCGGCTGCTCACCACGGGACAGCAGCATCTTCTCCGCGACGGCCTGGTCGGGCTGGAAAAGGAGAGCCTGCGCGTCAGCCCCAACGGTGGCATCGCGCAGACGCCGCACCCGAAGGCCCTGGGTTCAGCACTCACCCACCCCTATATCACCACCGACTACTCCGAGGCGCTGCTCGAACTCATCACGCCGCCCTTCACCGATCGCGTCGGGCCGCTACGTTTCCTCGAAGACCTGCAGAAATTTGTCTATCCGCGGCTGGACAGCGAGATCCTCTGGGCTACCAGCATGCCCTGCGTGGTGGCGGGCGAGGACAGCATTCCCATCGCGCAGTACGGCAGCTCGAACGTCGGCCTGATGAAGACGGTCTACCGGCGCGGACTCGGCTACCGCTACGGGCGCGTGATGCAGGTGATTGCCGGCGTGCATTACAACTACTCCGTGCCCGAGGCGCTGTGGCCCGCGTTGCGCGAGCTGGACGGGGACGGCGGCGATGCCAGCGCCTATCGCTCACGCGCCTACTTCGGCATGATTCGCAACCTGCAACGCGTGGGCTGGCTGATCCCCTACCTGTTCGGTGCCTCGCCGGCGGTGTGCAAGTCCTTCTTCGGCGACCAGCACCCGCCCATGCCGCAATTCGATCGCAATACCTGCTACGAGCCTTATGCCACCTCGCTGCGCATGGGCGATATCGGCTACACCAACGCCAAGGAGGGCGAGACCGGCATCAAGGCCTGTTACGATGATCTCGCGTGCTATGTAAAAAGCCTCGCCTGCGCCATCGAGACCCCGTATCCCGAGTACGAGCGCATCGGCGTGTGCGTGGACGGCGAGTACCGTCAGCTCAATGCCAACATCCTGCAGATCGAGAACGAGTACTACAGCACCGTGCGTCCCAAGCAGATCCTGCAGGGCCTGGAGAAGCCGACCTGCGCCCTGGCCGCGCGTGGGGTGCGTTACGTGGAGCTGCGCTCGGTGGACGTGAACGCCTTCCACCCGCTGGGCATCGACCTGGACCAGGTGTACTTCATCGAGGCGCTGATGTTGTTCTGCCTGCTGGCCGACAGCCCGCCCATCGACGCCGACGAGCGGACCCACATCGACTTCAACCAGTCGGCGATCTCGCATCGCGGGCGCGAACCGGGCCTGAAGCTGCGTCGCTCCGGTGGCGAGATCGCCCTCAAGGACTGGGCCCTGGAGGTACTCGGCGCGATGCAGGGGGTTTGCGAGTTGCTGGACGGGGATGCCGTCGAGCGCCCCTACAGCCGCGTGCTGGCCACCCAGGTCGAGGCCGTGCACGATCCGGAGCGCACGCCCTCCGCCCGCATGCTGGCCGAGATGCGCGCCAACGGGGAGGGCTTCTACCACTTTGCCCGGCGCATGTCGCAGGCCCATGGCGAATACTTCAACGCCCTTCCGCCCCGCGCCGAGGCCGAGGCCCTGCTGGAGCGCCTGGCCGTCGACTCGCTGGCCGAACAGGCGGCGCTGGAGGCCGAGCCCCAGGCCCCCTTCGACGAGTTCCTCAAGGCCTACTTTGCAGAACGCCCGCCGCAGCCGGCATAGGGGACTAACGCGGTCGCCGGACGCATCATCCGTTTGACCCGGGCATGCTTCTTCGGCATGGTACGTGCCGAAACCCTGAGAATAATCGGGTTATGAGGCCGGTCCGCGGGACGGGGCGGTCGAACAACAAGAATAACCAGGGCGGGGGATTGTCCCATTCCGGTGCGGCGTGCGTTCCCGCATCGTGCAGGGATGCAGACGACCACCGCCCATCACCATCACGTTTTCACCATGGATGCACATGATAAGGCGATTGCCGCGAGCATCGCCCGACAGATCAAGCGCTCCCGCCGAGAGGTGACCATCCTCTTCACGGACATCGAGTATTCCACCTACCTGTGGGATATCCGCGGTGACGTCGAGGGGCGCCTGATGGTGGACAAGCACAATCGCCTGCTGTTTCCCGTCATTCGCGCCTGTCGCGGACGCGTCATCAAGACCATCGGTGATGCCATCATGGCCTCCTTCAAGAGCCCGGAAGACGCGGTGCGCGCCGCCATCGGCATCCAGCAGGCGCTGTACCGCGCGCGCCACCAGGACGAGAACTTCTACATCCGGGTGCGTATCGGCATCCACACCGGTATGGCCATCGTCGAACACAACGACGTGTTCGGCGACGTGGTCAATGTCGCCTCGCGCATCGAGAACGAGGCCAAGGGCGACGAGATCCTGCTCTCCGAGTCCACGGCCGCCACGCTCAAGGACAAGGGCTATTTCCTGGTCGAGGAGGGGGAGTTCATCTTCAAGGGCAAGCGCGAGCCCATGACGGTAATGCGCTGCGAATGGAAGCATGCCCAGGACATGCTGGAGAACGTGCGTTTCACCTCGTTCCTGCCGGTCGGGCCACGCCAGCAGCGCGAGCTGCTCCTGTATGCCGTGGCCTCGCTGGGTATGCTGTACTTCCTCTACGCCAACTACCTGCGCTACCTGATCGCGGATTTTGAGAGCTTCGCGCTCCTTACCCTGAATCCGCTGCTGCTCATTCAGGCACACCCGCTGCTGCCCGTGCTGGGCGCGGCCCTGGCGATCTACGCAGTGCTGCTGGCCTCGCGCCTGCGGCGCATTCCGCCGTTCGCGCTGCGCCTGCTGAAGGGGGGGTTCGGTTTCGCACTGGGATTCTTCGGCTTTCTGCTGCCGAGTCAGTATCTGCCCCCCGACATGACCTCGTCGCTGGACGAGGTGCTGTACCAGTCACGCCACGAGTTCGTCGAGGTGTTGCACGACGCCATCGTGCTCGAGCGGGTGGAGCCCACCGCGCGCATTATCACCACCGTGGATCGCGGCAACCTGCTGCTGCGGACCGAAACCCGGGCACAGGCGGGTGTGGTGTGGAACCAGGTGATCGTCGGCGAAGGCGAGCGCGGCTGGGTGCAGGAGACCATCCCGGCGCGGTTCGGCGTGCCGGAGATCGAGAATACCCGCACCCGGCGTTTCCTGTTCACGTTCCGCGACATGTACGCCCTGATGATTGGCGGGTTGATGTTCCTCTGGGGGACGTTAAACTTCCGCATTCGGCCGACCTGAGCTAGCCGCCGGAACTGTGACTTTGTTCATGACGAAGTGCAGGCGGCGCTGTTATCTTCCTTTACCGTAAGACGCCGGCCGTGTCGGCGTCGTGGCCGGAATGGCCGAACGAACATCACAGGGGACGACCTATGTCGAAGTCAGTCAGCAGCGGTTCCTTCGAGTCCGGCTACCAGGAGACGGCCGAAAGCGACGTTTCGCGCGTGCGCGCGCTCTACAACCCGGATTCCCGGCTCGTGCTGCGCATGGGCGATGGCGAGGTCGTGATGACGCCGGCCATGCGCGTGCTCACCATGGGCCGGAATGCGGATTGCGACCTGGTCGTCAACGAGCCCTACGTGTCGCTGGTGCATGTGCGCATCCTGTATCGCAAGGGCAAGTTCGTGCTCATCGACCAGAGCCGCAACGGCACCTACGTGCGTGCCGAGAACGGTCCCGAGGTGTGCCTGGTGCAGGATGACGAGTTCCCGCTGGCCGGGCGCGGTACCATCAGCCTGGGGCATGCGGGTGTCGAAGGCGCCGCCGACCTCATCGCCTACGCCTTCGAAGAGAAGTGACATTCCGGCGCCCACCGCCCGGCGGGCGCCGAACCTCCGCCGTACCGGCGGGTCCAATCTTCCGGATCATGTCATCTTGCCGGAGTCTGTCATGAAAGCCATGCTTCTTGCCGCACTGCTGGGTGCCTTCCTGTTCATGTCCGCCGCACAGGCGTTGCAGGGTCTGGACGGGCAGCCGGCCAGCCTCCAGGATCACGTCGGCCAGGACGACCGCTGGCTGGTGGTCATGATCTGGGAGTCGGGGTGTCCCGCCTGCAACCGCGTGGCCCACCAGTACGTCGACTTCCACGAATTCAATGCTGATCGGACCGCGCGCGTGCTCGGCATCTCCATCGACGGCCCGGACCGCCAGGCCGATGCCGAGGCCTTCATCGAACGCCACCAGGTGCAGTTCCCCACGCTCATCGGCGATGCGAACGAGGTCGCCCGGCTGTATCGCTCGATCTCGGGGAATGCCTTCATCGGCACGCCGAGCTTTCTGCTGTTCGATCCGAAGGGACAGCTGCGCGGCTACCAGGCCGGTGGGCTGCCCACCGAGGTCATCGAGAACTTCATCGAGGACGCCTCGCGTTCCGCGGCCGCGAGGCCCTGATCGTCCACTGCTCCCGCGCGGTTCCCCTGGTCCTGTGTGCTATAAGAGGCCTGCCCGCGGCGGGGCAACCGGCGCGGCGCCGTCGTTACTGTGATGATGGGCCGATAAGGAGCATGTGATGGAGCAACAGGGAAGGGTACGGGTGTTGATCGTGGACGACGCCACGATGACCCGTGGCATTCTGCGGCTGATGCTCGAGATCGAGGGTTATGAGGTGGTCGGCGAGGCGGCCAGTGCCCGTGAGGCTCGGACACTGGCCGCCCGGCTGGTGCCGGACATCGTTTTTCTCGACATCAACCTGCCCGATGAGAGCGGCATGGCGGTGCTGCGACACCTTCATCGGGAGCGTCCCGACCTCGGAGTGGTGATGATCACCGTCGACGACACGGCCGACCGCATGCGCCAGGCGATCCGCGAGGGGGCCCTGGGTTACGTGATCAAGCCGCTGTCCGAGGACGGGGCCATGGCCACGATCCGCCATATCCTGCGTGACCGCTTCGGGTTGTCGTCATCCGGGCGCGTGGGCTGATCGGTCGCCTCAGGCGCCGGTGAGGCGCTCGAAGATGCGAAAGCCGGCGAGGTAGGTACCGACCGCCGAACCGATGGTGGTGAGGAAGAACACCAGCAGGATGCGGGCGACCCGGTTCTTCCACCAGCCGCCCAGGTGGGTGGTGGCGCGCTTGAGTTCGGCGAAATCGGCCATGGTCGGCTTGCGCAGCCAGGTCTCCACAAAGGCGGAGACCATGCCGGCGCCAATGGCCGGGTTGAGCGAGGTCAGCGGGGCGCCGACCACCGCGGTCAGGACGGTGAGCGGGTGGCCGCGGGCGAGCAGGGCGCCCAGGCCCGCCAGGCCGCCGTTGATCAGCACCCAGTCTCCCACGAGCTGCCAGCCGAGCTCGCGGCTCTCGCGAAAGCCCAGTACAAACCCCACCAGCACCAGCAGGGCAATGAACCAGGGGATGAGCCGTGGCCACCGGCTGGGCGCCGGCAGGCGTTCGAGCTCGCGCCGGGTGTCCCCGGGGGTGGCGTCCGCCGCCGCCAGATAGTTCGCGATGCCCTTCAGGTGTCCCGCCCCGACCACGGCGAGCACCCGCGCGGGATGCTCTGCCTCGATCTCCTCGCGCAGCCGCGCGGCCATGTAGCGGTCCCGCTCGTCGATGAGCGGGACGTAGAGTTCCTCCGCCTGCTCGGCGAATTCGCTAAAGGTGGTCTCAAGGATGTCGCCTTCCTTGAGCCGCTCGATCTCGGCCTCCTCGACCTTTTCGCGTGACATGACGCTGCCGATCAGGCCGCCGATGAGGCTCAGGCGCCGGAAGAAGGAGACGTTGCGGTACACGCGCTTGAGGGTGGTACCGATCTCGCGGTCGATCAGCCACACCGACTGGCCGCGCGCCCGGGCCGTCTCGATCGCGGCCTTCATTTCGGCGCCTGGTTCGATGCCGAACTGGTCTGCCAGGCGCTGCTGGTAGGCGCCCAGCGCGAGCGAGGCCATCACCATGGGCACCCGCCCCTCGCGCATGACACGGAACAGGTCCAGTCGCGAGAGGTGGTCCGGGTCAAACAGGGCCTGCTGGCGGCTCGGGCAGAGTTCCACGGCGACCGCGTCGAAGTGGTCCTGGTCCAGGAGTTCGCGTACGGCCTCGGCGCTGGCGTGCGAGACGTGGGCGGTGCCCAGGAGCACGACCTCGGTGTCGCCCACGGTGAGGTGGACTAGCGGCTGTTCGTTCGGGGTTTCAGTCATGGGTATCGCGCGGTTGCGGTGTCAGGGGGCGAATTGTACCGGGGCGAGGGACTGCATGCAGTCCGCCTGTACTGGCCGGCTGGGATCGGCGAGGAATCGGCGCACCACGGTCACGCCACATTCGTCACTGTCGAGCACGCTGTGGCCGATGCCGGGAAAGCGCAGCAACCACCCGTTGGGGTAGCCGGCCGCGGCAGCTTCCGCCCATGCGGCCGGGGTCACGGGGTCCATCTCGCCGGCCAGCAGCAGGGTAGGCAGGTCGGAGCGTACCGGCTCGAAGAAGGCGTCGGGGGCGCGGCCGGACGACCAGAACTCACAGACATCGTGGTCCGCCCCGGCCCGCGTGTAGGGGGCCGACAGCGGGTGATCATGCACGGCCTTCAGGTAGCGCTGCCGGTCGAAGGGGTGGGCGTCGTGGCATTCCACCGACAGGTAGACGGCATCCGAGAAGCTCGGGTCCAGCACGCTGCCCGCGTGGCGCGCGACCAGCGGCTGCAGGCGGCGACTGTCGCCACGCCAGAGCCCATCGATGGCGGCAGGCAGTTCGCCGATGGCGTCCCATTGATAGAGCGTGTCGAAGATCACGTACAGCAGGCGTTCGTCGTTGACCTGTACCGAAAGCGGATCGCCGGTTCCGGGGTCGGGCAGGGACAGGGCCAGCGGCCGTCGGGCCAGGCGCTCGAGCAGGGCCGGAAAGCGCTGCCGCAGATGCGGGTGGCTGGCGTGGCAGGCCGGGTCGGCCTCGCAGGCCGTGAACAGGCGCTCGACGGCGTCCTGCAACAGCCCGGGCCAGGCCAGGGTGGAGTCGACGTCCGGCGGGTAGACGGAATCGAGGACGGCGCTGCGCACGCGTTCCGGGTGGCTGCGCTGCACCTCCATCGCCAGGCGGGTGCCATAGGAGACGCCATACAGGTTCCAGTGCGCCGCCCCGGGTGCATGGCCCCAGGCCGCGTCGAGTGCCCGCATCAGGTCACGCACGTCGGTGGCGCTGGCCGGCGTGGTGTAGTCGTCCAGACGGTGCCCGCTCGCCTGCAGGCGAGCATGGCAGCGCTCCACCGTTGCATGGCCGACGGCCATGCAACGGTGGAGCGC
>DSBO01000021.1 GCA_011046015.1 Thioalkalivibrio sp.
GCCTCTATCCCGAGGCCCCGCGTCAGGCCCTGTCGATGCTCGCCTTTGCGGTGATCGGTATCGGTGCCTTGGGTTGCGTGCTGGCGGGGCGCTGGGGGCGACATATCGGCAGCGCCCCGGTGGCGGTGATCGCGCTGGCCCTCTCCGGCATCCTCTGCCTGGTCTATCCCTGGCTGCAGGACCTGCCAGCCCCCCTGCTGCTCGCCGCGTTGCTGGTGTGGGGCTTTGCCGTGATCGCCGACTCGGCGCAGTACTCGGCGCTGGCCACGCAGCACGCCCCGCCCGAGAGCGTCGCCAGTGCGCTGGCCATCATGAACAGTATCGGCTTTGCCCTGACCGCCCTGGCGATATCGCTGGTCTCGGGCCTGTGGGACACGCTCGGGGTCTATGTGAGCTGGTTGCTGCTGCCCGGCCCGGTGCTCGGCGTGCTGGCGATGGCGCCGCTGTTGCGGCGTCGTGCCTGACTACAATACCCAGGCGAGCACCAGGGAGAGCGTCACGATGCTCGCCAAGTTGGCGATGAAGACGATGGAGGCCACGCGCCGCGGCTCCTGGCCGTATTTTTCCGCCACCATGTAGTTGAGTACGGCCGGGGGCAGGGCGGAGAAGATCAGCAGGTAGGCGAACTGCTGGGTGGACAGCCCGATGACGGGCTGTAACGCGAGGGCCATCAGCAGACCGCTGCCCGGCGCCAGCACCGCCGCCCACAGCCCCAGCCGCCAGTCCGAAAAATCCGCATCCACCATGCGCACGCCCAGGGTGAAGAGCATGAGCGGGATGGCGATCTGCCCGACCATCTCCACGGGCACTGCGATCACCTGTGGCACCGCCAACCCGGAAAGGCTCACCGCGATGCCGGCGAGGCTCGCCACGATCATGGGATTGCGCAGCATGCGCCAAACGCGCTCGCGGTGATTCATCATGTAAAAGCCCACGCTGAAGTGCAGCGTGTTCTCCACGATGAACAGCACGATGGCCGCGGGCAGGGCCGCCTCGCCAAAGGCCAGCAGCAGGATGGGGATGCCCATGTTGCCACTGTTGGTGAACATCATCGGCGGGAGGAAAGTCTTCCACTGCACCCTGAGAAGCCACACGAAGGGCAGCGCCAAGAGACCCGACCCCAGAACCACCAGCGCGGCTGCCAGGGCGAGCTCGGAGTAATCCGCCAGATGAAAACCCTGCGCCGAGAGCGCGCTGAAAATCAGTGCGGGGGTGAAGACATCCATGTTGAGCCGGTTGGACGTGTCGATCTCGGTGTGAAAGCGCCGGCCGTAGCCATAACCCAGGGCGACGATGAGAAAGACAGGCAGGACGGTTTGCAGGACGGGGATCAGGTTCACGGGGGTGGCCTGGCGATACGAAGTTTCCGCCCAGTATGCCGCAAGTCGCCGGGACCGGGCCAACCGGTTTGGCCGTCGCTGCGGATGTGGCATACGATCGGCCCGGCGGATTGTAGTCTGCGCCGCCCGGTGGCGCATGCCCAGGAAGACAACACGCGACAGGAGGTCTGCTTATGAAACGCATCGTGATCTGCTCGGACGGGACCTGGCAGTCGCCGGAAAGCGATGATCCCGCCCACGTCATGCGCCTGGCGCGCGGTATTGCGCCAAATGACGGTGATGGCCACGAACAGGTGGTGTTCTACGACTGGGGTGTGGGCTCGGAGGCGGACCGCATCCGGCTCGTGGACTGAGTGTCTGGCGCCGGTAGAGGGGAGAACACGTGCAAAGCGGCCCCACGTCTTCAGTCGCCGCCCTTCTCACGCCGCGCGTTCCACCGTCGCCGTACCCACTTCTCCAGCTCCAGCAGCGCGAACAGCGCCACGCCAATGCCGATGATCTCGACACCGTGGATGAAGTCGACGGGACGGGTGTCGAAGAACGTCTCCATGAAGGGGGCGTAGGTGAAGACGAGCTGCAGGGCAGCCACGATACCTACCGCGATGAGCACGGCGCGGGTGCCCCGGATCTGGCGCCAGCCGATCGAACTACTGTCGAGGTAGCGGATGCTGAAGAGGTAGAAGACCTCCATCACGACCAGGGTGTTGACGGCGTAGGTGCGTGCCTCTTCGAGCGTGGAGCCATGGAGCTGGCTCCAGGCGAAGATGCCGAACACGCCCGTGACGAACAGGATCGAGACGAAGCTGATGCGCCAGAGCAGGAAGGCGGAGAGCATGGGCTCGTCGCGTGGGCGGGGCGGGCGTTTCATCACGTTGGGCGAGGGTGGCTCGAAGGCCAGCGCCATGGCCAGGCCCACGGAGCTGACCATGTTCACCCACAGGATCTGCAGCGGGGTGATCGGCAGGGTGAGCCCGGCCATCACGGCCAGCAGAATGGCGAGTGACTCGCCGCCGTTGACCGGCAGCAGGAACAGGATGGCCTTCTTCAGGTTGTCGTAGACGGTGCGGCCCTCGCGCACCGCCTGGGCGACCGAAGCGAAGTTGTCGTCGGCGAGCACCATCTCGGAGGCCTCCTTGGCGACCTCGGTGCCGCCGCGGCCCATGGCCACACCGACGTCGGCGCGCTTGAGGGCGGGGGCGTCGTTGACGCCGTCCCCTGTCATGGCGACGACGTGTCCGGCAGCCTGCAGGGCGGTGACCAGTCGCAGCTTATGCTCGGGCGTGGTGCGGGCGAAGACGTCGACGCGGGGCGCCGTGCCCGCCAGTCCGGCCTCGTCGAGCCGTTCCAGGTCGTGCCCGGTGACGACGTCGTCGGCATTGCGCAGTTTCAGTTGGCGCGCGATACCTCGTGCGGTGAGGGCGTGGTCGCCGGTGATCATCTTCACGCGGATGCCGGCAGACTGGCAGTCGCGCACGGCCGCGATGGCCTCCTCGCGGGGCGGGTCGATCAGCCCGAGCAGGCCCAGCAGCACGACGTCGCCGGCGAGGTCGTCGAAGCTCAGTTCGCGGTGATCGGCGCGGACGCGACGCATGGCGATGCCGAGTACGCGCTGACCCTCGGCGGCGATGGTCTCGATCTGCCGGTCCCAGGCCGCACGGTCGAGCGCCGCCGTGCCGTCGCCGTCCTGCTGGACATCGCACATGTCGAGGATGCGTTCCGGCGCGCCCTTGATGAAGATGTAGCCATTGCCCTCGTGGTCGTGGTGCAGGGTGGCCATGAAGCGGTGCTCGGTCTCGAAGGGGATGACGTCGGTGCGCGGCAGGCGCTCGGCCTCGGTGGCGAGCTCCATGCCGGCCTTCATGGCGGCAATGAGCAGGGCGCCTTCCATGGGATCGCCGTCCACTTGCCAGGTCTCTTCACTCCGGCTGAGCGAGGCGTCGTTGCACAGGGCGGCGGCGCGGAGGGTGTCGCGCAGGGCGGGACGGCCCTGCGGGTCGATCTCGCCGCCATCGGTACGGAAGCCGCCGTGCGGATCGTAGCCCGCGCCGCTCACGGTGAAGACCTGGCCGGCGGTGACCACTGTGCGCACGGTCATCTCGTTGCGCGTGAGGGTGCCGGTTTTGTCCGAGCAGATGATGGAGACCGCGCCCAGGGTCTCCACCGCGGGCAGTCTGCGGATGATGGCGTTGCGTCCCGCCATGCGCTGCACGCCGATGGCCAGTGTCACTGTGAGGATGGCGGGCAGCCCCTCGGGGATGGCGGCCACCGCGAGGCCCACCACGGTCATGAACATCTCGGTGGCGTCGCGCCCCTGCAGAAGGTATCCGTAGGCGAACACCAGCGCGGCGATGCCGACGATCACCAGCGCGAGCAGGCGGGCGAAGCGCGCCATCTGTTGCAGTAGCGGGGTGGTAATGTCCTCGACCTGTGACAGCAGGCCGCTGATGCGACCGATCTCGGTGTCGGCGCCGGTGGCGACCACGACACCCAGGCCCTGGCCGCCTGCGACCAGGGTGCCGGAATAGGCCATGCCGTGTCGGTTGCCGAGGTCCGCGTCGAGGGCCGTGGTCTCGGTCGTCTTCTCAACCGCCACGGACTCGCCGGTGAGCACGGCCTCCTGGATGCGCAGGTTACGCGCGCGCAGCAGGCGCAGGTCGGCCGGCACCTTGTCGCCCGGCTCGAGCAGCACCACGTCGCCCGGCACCAGCTCCTCTGCCGGCACGGTGCGTCGCTGGCCGTCGCGGGTAACCGAGGCCCGCGGCGAGAGCATGTGCCGGATTGCCTCCAGGGCCTTCTCCGCCTTGCCCTCCTGCGCAAAGCCGATGACGGCGTTGACCACCACCACGCCGAGGATCACCCAGGTATCCACCCAGTGGCCGAGAAAGGCCGTGACGATGGCGGCCGCGATGAGCACCTGGATGAGCAGGTTGTTGAACTGCGTCGCCAGACGGGCGAGGCGGCTGCGCCGCGGACCGGCCGGCAGCTGGTTGGGCCCGTGATCGGCCAGGCGCCGTTCGGCCTCCGCCTGGCTCAGCCCCAGCGCGCTGCCCTCGATGCGCTCGAGCACCGCGTCGCCGTCGAGGTTGTGCCAGTGAACCGGTTGTTCCTGTTCCGTGGGCTGCATAGTCGTTCCTGTATGAGGGGTGGGGTGTGAGGCGTGAGGAACAGGTGGCTTCTGTCGTCGATATCCTCACCCTCATGCCTCATCGGCGTGGCGTGTAAATCCGCTTCGCGTTCTCCACCTGGATGTCGTCCTGGATCTCTTCGGGCAGATCGCTGATCCAGCGGCGGTGGAAATCGAGGAAGAACTCGAGCTTGTCCCAGCCGGTGTCCGGCTCGTCCCAGGCGTGCTTGTTGTATACGGGCCAGACGGGGTCGGCACCTACGATGACGCGATCGGAATATCGGATCACGAGGTCGCGCCAGCCAGGCAGCAGGCTGCCGGTCTCGTCGATGATCTGCGTCTCGGTGTGGCGCATGGGGTCGCGCGCGGAGAGGTCGATCGCCACGTTTGGGCAGCCTTCCAGCAGCGCGCCGACCTGCTCCGGGGGCAGGATGCCGCCGGCGTGGGCCCAGACGAAGCGCACGTCGCTGTGCTGCTGGCAGATCGACAGCAGGTACTTATAGCTCGAGGCGTCAGTGTGGATCATGTAGGGCACGTCGTACTGGCGCGCCAGGTCCAGGGTCTTGAGAAAGGCCGGGTGGTTGGTGCGCGGCCCGAGGCCCGGCAGCATGTGTACCTCGCCGATGCCGTGATACTCACCGGAGGCGAGCCCGGCCTCCATTTGCTCGAGCACCTTCGGGTCCTGATACCAGTTGTGGCGGTGGGTGGGCGTGAGATAGGGGCTGAAGATGGGCACGATCCAGTCGCCGCCCGCCTCGCGCAGTTTCAGCGCCAGTTCCGGCGGCGAGCTCGCCACCACCACGAAGACCACGTTGTTGTCCTTCAGCCGCTGCACGGCTTCGTCGGGGGGCAGGGTCTCGTGCTGATTCCAGTTGTAGTGGGTATGGCCCTCGGCGATGGGGCGCGGCGCCTCGGCTTGCGCGGCCGCAGTGACCAGGAGCGCGGCGAGGCAGGCGGTGATCAGTCGGGCTCGGGCGTGCATGTCGGTTCTCCGGGTGATGGTGGTCGCGGCTGTTGCGGGCGACCTAGCTCTCCTGCAGCCGCGGTATCAGCATGGCGAGGTTACAGGGGGTGGTGCGATGGTCGAGCTGTTCCCTGATAAGCCGATCCCAGCCGGTGCGGCAGGCAGCGGACGAGCCGGGCAGGCAGAAAAGGTAGGTGGCATTGGCCACGCCGGCAATGGCGCGCGACTGCAGTGTGGAGGTCCTGATCTCCTCGTAGGACAGCATGCGGAACATCTCGCCGAAGCCCTCGATCTCCTTGTCGAGCAGCGGCTTGATCGCCTCCGGGGTTCCATCGCGACCGGTGACGCCGGTGCCGCCGGTGGTGAGGACCACCTGCACGCCCGGGTCGGCGATCCACTGCGAGACGGTGGCGCGGATCCGGTAGACGTCGTCCGGCACGATGGTCTTTTCCACCAGGTGGTGCCCTGCCTCGATGGCCCTTTCGGCCAGTGTCCGGCCCGAGGTGTCGTCAGCCTCGGTGCGGGTGTCGGAGACGGTGAGGACGGCGATAGTGAGCGGAATGAATTCGCGTGCGTTCGTCATGATGTTATTCTGCCGGGCATTCGGGGACGGTTACACCACATACTAGCGAATTCGCCCGCGGTGCGCAGCCGGCCCCACCCGCTACCGACAAGACATGACATGGCTGAACGACTGCAAAAACTGCTGGCCCGCGCCGGCTATGGCTCGCGCCGCGAGATCGAGCGCCTCATCGAGCAGGGACAGATCACCATCAACGGCAAGGTGGCCACCCCGGGCGACCATGCCAGCGAGACGGACGTGATCGCCATCCGCGGCGAGCCGGTGGCGCTGTCCAAGGTGGCGCACTTCAAGGCGCGCGTGATCGCCTACCACAAGCCGGTGGGCGAGGTGTGCACCCGCGACGACCCCGAGGGCCGTCCCACCGTGTTCGACCACCTGCCGCGCATGCAGAGCAGCCGCTGGGTGGCCGTGGGCCGACTGGACATCAACACCGTGGGGCTGATGCTGTTCACCAACGACGGCGAACTCGCCAACCGCCTGATGCACCCCTCCAGCGAGATCGAGCGCGAGTACGCGGTGCGCGTGCTGGGCGAGGTGGACGATGCCATGATGAAGCGCCTGCTGGCCGGGGTGGAGCTGGAGGATGGCCGCGCCGCGTTCGAGACGCTGGAGCGGGCCGGCGGCGAGGGCGCCAATACCTGGTTTCGCGTGACGCTCAGGGAAGGTCGCAAGCGCGAGGTGCGCCGTCTGTGGGAGTCGCAGGGCGTGACCGTGAGCCGACTGATCCGGGTACGCTACGGGCCGATCGAGCTGCAGCGCTCGCTCAAGCCGGGCCGCTGGGTGGACCTCAAGCCGCGCGAGATGCGGCTGCTCTACGAGGCGGCCGGCCTGAAGTACGTGGCGCCGAAACCCAGGCCCGGGGCGACGAGCTCGCGCCCGCCGTCCACCGCCGAGCGCGGCCCGCGCGCACGGGGCAAGTCCAACCCCAACCCCTGGGGTCGAGGCCGGAAGTGACCCCGCGCCAGGCGCGCGCGGTCTTCGACCGACTGCTCGCCCAGCACGGGCCACAGCACTGGTGGCCCGGCGACTCCCCCTTCGAGATCATGGTCGGGGCCGTGCTCACCCAGAACACGGCCTGGCGCAACGTCGAGCGCGCCATCGACTACCTTCGGGCCGCCGGCCTGCTCGATGCCGCTTACATCCTCGCCTGCGACGACGACCGGCTCGCCCGGCTACTGCGACCCTCGGGCTACTTCAACGTCAAGGCCACCCGCCTCAAGGCCCTGTGCCGCTGGATCCTCGATGCCGGCGGCGTCGAGGCCCTGGGGCGCTGGCCCACCGACAGGCTGCGCCATGGGCTGCTGGCGGTCAAGGGAGTGGGGCCGGAAACGGCCGACGACATCCTGCTATATGCCTTCGAACGGCCGGTGTTCGTGGTCGACGCCTACACCCGGCGGCTCTTCTCGCGCCTGGGACTGTGCGCGCCGGACGTAGGCTACGAGGCCCTGCGCCATGCCTTCGAGCGCGTGCTGCCGCCGGATGTGGCGCTGTTCAACGAGTATCACGCCTTGATCGTGGCCCACGGCAAGGATGTCTGCCGGCCGCGGCCGCGCTGCGGGGAATGTGGCCTGCAGCGATCCTGCCCGGCGGCCGGATCGCCCGGTGCGCGGACCACTTAGACGGGGGCGACCCGACCGCGCTGTTTCGCCGTCCGCAATGCCAGGGGAACGCTCGCGGAGATGAATTGTCGCAATCATTGGGGCTATGATGCCCGCATAAAACAACAAGATGTACGAAGTGGAGGAGGACATGATGAAGAGTTTGAGTATCGTGGCGTGGGGGTTGTTGATGTTGTGCGCGCCCGCGCTCTGGGCCGCGGGAGAGGGCGAGCTTGCCCCCGGCTTCGTGAACCCGGGGTACGAGGAAAAGCCCGCCTGGTTTACCGAGTCGTTCCTCGACCTGCGTGAGGATGTGGCGGAGGCGGCCGCCGAGGATCGCCGGCTGCTGCTGTACTTCTATCAGGATGGCTGCCCCTACTGCGCCAAGCTGTTGCAGGACAACTTCGGGCAGAAGGACATCGCCGACAAGACCCGGAAGCACTTCAACACCATCGCCATCAACATGTGGGGGGACCGTGAGGTCACCGGTCTCGATGGCGAGCACACCACGGAAAAGCAGTTCGCGGTGCAGCAGAAGGTGATGTTCACGCCGACCCTGCTGTTCCTCGATGAGCAGGGCGAGGTGGTGTTGCGCATCAACGGCTACTACGCCCCGCACAAGTTCATGGCGGCGCTCGACTACGTCGGCCTGAAGAAGGAGAATGAGCTGCCGTTCCGCGAGTACATGGCCAAGGCTGCGCCGGAGGCCGCCTCGGGCCGCCTGCACACCGAGGTGAGCACCGTCGGCCAGCCTTACGACCTGCGTCCGGCCGCGCTGGGCGCGGGCAAGCCGCTGCTGGTGTTCTTCGAGCAGAAGGAGTGCGCCGTCTGCGACGAGCTGCACCAGGATATCCTCAAACGCGAGGAGAGCCAGGCGCTGCTGGGCGAATTCGACACGCTGGTGGTCGATATGTGGGCCGACACCCCGGTGATCACGCCCGCGGGCGAGCGAACCAGCGTGCGCGAATGGGCCCAGAAGCTCAATGTGCATTACGCGCCGAGCATGGTGTTCTTCGATGCCAGCGGCGATGAGGTGTTCCGCACCGGCGGCTACCTGAAGTCCTTCCACACGCAGTCGGTGATGGACTACGTGGCCTCCGGGGCCTACGAGGAACAGCCGGAGCTGCAGCGTTTCATCGACGAGCGCGCCGAGCACCTGCGGGAGCAGGGGGTCGAGGTCAACCTGATGGACTGACGCGCAAGCGGAAAGCCGAACATGAAACAGGCCGGACAATGTCCGGCCTGTTTCATGTCTGAAGTCAACTGGCGGGGGACTCGTACAGGCGAAGGTTCTCCCCGCGCAGCTCGCCGGCCTCGGGGCCGAGCAGGTAGACGTAGGCGCCGGCGAATTCTTCCGGGGCGGGCAGGCTGGCCGGGGCCTCGCCGGGGTAATTCATGATGCGCAGCTGGGTGCGCGCCGGGCCCGTGTCGATGCTGTTGACGCGCATGCGGCGCTCGCCCGAGTACTCGGCGGCCAGGATCTGCATCATGCTCTGCTGGCCACCCTTGGCCACCCCAAACGCGCCCCAGAAGGCCTTGTCGCAGTCCTGGCTGGAGAACACGATGGAGGCGTCCGGGGCCTGTTCCAGCAGCGGCAGGCAGGCGCGGGTGAGCAGGAAGGGGCCGTGCAGGTTCGTCATGATCACGCGGCCCCACAGCTCCGGATCATAGAGCTTGAAAGGGGTGAGCGTCCCGACCCAGCCGGCATTGTTCACCAGTCCGTCCAGGCGGCCGAATTCCTGGTCGATGTTCTCGGCAAGGTCGTCGTAGTCCTTGGCCGTGGCGCCCTCGAGGTTGAGCGGGTAGATGGCCGGCTGCGGACCCCCGGCCGCCTCGATCTCGTCGTAGACCATCTCCAGCTTCTTGATGGTCTTGCCCAGGAGGATCACGGTGGCGCCATGGGACGCACAGGCCCTGGCGACTGCCTTGCCGATGCCGTCGCCCGCGCCGGTGACGAGGATCACGCGATCCTTCAGCAGGTCGGCGGCGGGTTGGTAGTGCTTGAGTTCATCGATGCTCAGCATGCCTTGATCTCGATCTCGCGTGTGTTGAGGATGGCGTGGGCGCATTCTAAACCACTGCGCACCGCGCCTTCGAGCGTTGCGGGCAGGCCGGTGTCGGTGTAGTCACCGGCCAGCCACAGGCCCGGATGTGTCGTCGCGTTGGCCGGGCGCAGCGCATCGCTGCCCGGGGTGCAGCGAAACGTGGCGCGTTTCTCCCGGATGACCCGCGTCCATTCCGGCATACCGAGTCCGGGAAACACGCCGGCCAGCTCGGTGGCCACGGCCTCGGCCAGCGTACCGGTATCCATCGCCGTGTGCGGCCCGCTGGCCGAGATGACCACCGCCAGCAGCCCCGGCTGGTTCGCTACCCGGCGGTCGAACACCCACTGCACGATGCCGCCGGCGAGACCGGTCATGGCGGTGTCCAGGCGCGTGTCCGGCGGGTACTGCAGGTAGACGGTCGCAATCGGCTCGTCCCCCAGCGCATTGAGCCGCCCCAGTTCCGCCGCCGTGTCTGCGAATTCGCCCAGCAGGCGCTGGGCGGCGACCGGCGCCGTGGCCACCACCACATCCTGGGCGGCGTACCGGCCCGCGTCCGTGCACACCGTCAGGTTTCGGTCCTCGCCGGTCGTGATCGCCCGGCAGCGTGTGCCGTAATGCACGCCGCCGCCGTGACGGCGGATGTAGTCGGCGCCGGGTTGCGGAACGACCTCGCCGAGGGCGCGACGGGGGATGAGCAGGTCGGAGGCGGCGCGGGTGGTCGAGAAGCTCTCGCGCAGCATGCGGGTGAACACCCGGGCAGAGGCCTGGCCGGGCGCGACGTTGAGCGCGGCGACGCACAGGGGCTCCCAGAGCATGCGACGCAGGGTGTCGGGCTGGGCGTAGCGTTCGAGCAGGCCCGAGACGCTGATGTCCGGCGACTCGTCCCAGCGCATCAGCCCCGGCAGACCGGCAAGTGCGCTGCGCCGCTCGGCCCAGGAGAGACCCCGCGCGCGCAGCAGTGCCACCAGCAGATGCAGCGGCGCGGGCAGGCGGGGCGCGGCCAGGGCGAGGGCGGGTCCATCCGGGCGGCGCACGTCGAGCTGCAGCGGCAGGCGGGCGAGCACCGCGGTCTCGGCGATGCCGAGGTGGCGGAGCAGGGCGAGCGTGGCGCCATAGGCGCCGATCAGCAGGTGCTGGCCGTTGTCCACCACCAGCCCGTGTATCTCGACGCTGCGCGCGCGACCACCGGGCTGGCCGGCCGATTCGAGCAGGGTGACGCGCAGGCCGTGACGCGCGAGCTCCACACCCGCGGCGATGCCGGCCCAGCCGGCGCCGATGATGACTACCGGGGCGTGCATGGCCTGGCGCTACTTGCCCTGGTTGCGCTGGTAGCGGCGGTGGCGCTTCTTTTCCTGGCGTGCGGTGCGCCAGGCGATCCAGAGCTTGCGCAGGGGGGTGAGCTTGATGCGGTGCTCCAGCACGTGGAAGCCGTCCTTCTCGATCTCATGTAGCGTGCTGCGGTAGATCGCGGCCATGATGATGCCGCTGCGTTGCGCCCAGCGGTCGCCCTCCGGCAGGTGGCCGAAGGCACGGTCGTAGTAGTTCTGGGCGCGTTCGGCCTGGAAGGCGAAGAGCTTGCGCAGGTTCTCCGTGGTCTGCGGCAGCGTGAGGTCGCCCGGCGAGACGCCGAACTTCTTCATTTCGTCGAGCGGGATGTAGATGCGCCCGCGGTTCACGTCCTCGTGCACGTCACGCAAGATGTTGGTCAGCTGGAAGGCGAGGCCCAGGTCGTTGGCATAGCGCAGCGTCGCGCGGTCCTCGTAGCCGAAGATCTCGGCAGCCATCAGGCCGACCACAGAGGCAACGCGGTAGCAGTAGAGCGAGAGCTCCGTGAACGATGGGTAGGAGTCGTAGTCCAGGTCCATCTGCATGCCATCGATGATCTCCTGGAAGTATTCCTGCGGCAGGTTGTAGCGCGCGAGCGCCGGCTGCAGGGCGCGGGTGACCGGGTGCTGCGGCGTGCCGTCGAAGGCGCTGGCGATCTCGCCTCGCCAGTACTCCAGCTTGGCTCGGGCCACGGTCGGATCGCTGCACTCGTCCACCACGTCGTCGACCTCGCGACAGAAGGCGTACAGCGCGGTGATCGCCTGGCGCTGCTCGTCGTTCAGGAAGAGAAAGCTGTAATAAAAGCTCGAACCACTGCTGGCGGCTCGCTCCTGGCAATAGTCGTTGGGGGAGTGGATGCGCTCGGCTGTCATGGCGTGGGCTGCGTCGGAAAAGCGCCCATGCTACCACAGGCATGGGACCGGCTCAGTCCCCAGCGGCAGGCTGGTCGCCGGCCCAGCGCAGGCGCTGGTAGTCGAAGTCGTGCTCGATGAATGGCTTCACTACCCGGAAATACGGCGAGAGGTCGAAGTCGCGTGGGGTGAACAGCGAGTGATGGCGGATTTCCAGTATGACGTCGGTGTCATCGGCATCGCCATGGATCGGGTTCGGCAGGATGGGGTAGCGCACTGCCTGGAAGGCCTCGGCGATGAGCGTGGAGCAGATGGCACGCGTCGGATCACCGCTGCCCAGGGCCAGCATGCGCCGGCGAAAGCGCTGCGGCACGGGCGGTTCGGGGAGCAGGTAGCGCATCAGGTCGAAGATGTTCTTGAGGTCGTAGGACTTGCCCAGGCTCTTCACCATGAAGGTGATCACGGTCGTGCGATCCGCCGATGTCATGCCTACCGGGCGGCAGATGCGCAGATTGAGTCCGCGAAACCGGGACAACGGGATGGCGATCACGCCCTGTTGCAGGTCGGCCTCGATCAGGCAGAGCGGTTCGTCGTCGATGGTACGTTCGCCAATGGCGTCGCCGATGTAGAGGGCAGCATGTGACCAGGTGGACTGGGTGAGGTATTTGATAGCGGTGGAGATGCGACGGTTGCCTTCGACCAGGAGCACGTCGCCGGGCTGCAGCCAGTCCGCAAGCTGGCCAGGTTCGTGTACCGCGAAAGGCTGATACCGCCCTGCCGGTTGGTTGAGGTAGGCCGCCAGCCGGCGGCCAAGTCTACGTCCCAGTCCTTCGATGATGCCCATAGGGGTGTGGTCAGTTCTGACGGCTCATGACCGAAGAATAGTGCAGGGTTTCGTACTTAGCGCGGGAACAGCGCCCCCTTTACGATGCTGGTCCAGTCGCGCGTGCGCAGGCGCGGGCGGCTGAAGAGCTCGTCCTGCTGCTTCAGGCGATAGACGATGCGTGCGCCGCCCATGATGATCATGCGGATCTCGAAGCCGAAACGACCGCGCAGGCGCCTGCCCAGGGGGGCGCCTGCACGGATCATGCGGTCGGCGCGCTGGTACTGGTGCTGCATGAGGCGGCGCATGGCGACGTCCGAGCGGCGCTCGTGCAGGTGCGCCTCGGTAACGCCGTAGCGCTCCATCTCGTCCTGCGGCAAGTAGATGCGTCCCATCTCCTCGTAGTCCTGCACGAGGTCCTGGTAGAAGTTGATGAGCTGCAGCGCGCTGCAGATGCCGTCGCTCAGCGCGAGGTTCTTCTCGTCGTCGTTGCCGGTCAGGTGCAGGAGCAGGCGGCCGACCGGATTGGCCGAGCGACGGCAGTACTGCATGACCTCGCCGAAATCGGCGTAGCGCTTCTTGGTCACGTCCTGGCGAAAGGCATCGAGCAGGTCGTGAAACAGCGATACCGGCAGCCCGTGGCGGGGGATCGCGTCGGCCAGCGCAACGTACAGCGGATCGTCACCGGGTTCGCCCCTCGCCGCGGCATCGACCGCGGCCTCCATGGCATCGAGTTCGCGCAGGCGCTCGTCGTCCGGTCGCGTTCCTTCATCGGCCAGGTCGTCGGCGCGACGCGCAAAGGTATAGATCGCGGCCACCGGGTAACGGATGCGTCGGGGCAGCAGCCAGGAGGCCACGGGGAAGTTCTCGTAATGGCCGCGCGCGATGCGCATGCAGTCGCGGTAGGCAGTGCGCGTATGTCGGTCGATGCGGGACATGTGACGGGTTCGAGTGGGCAGAGCGGCTTATTATCCCTAAAATCTTCACATTGACCACAAAGGCTGCATTTTCGGAGGGGATACTGATGAAATGGTTGAAGGGACTGGTGCTGGGCGTCGTCGTCGGCCTGCTGGTCGGGCTGTGGTTCGGCGTCAACATCGGCCGTGAACGGCCGGTCTATGCCAACCCGTTCGAGAAGAAGACGGTGAGTGAGCACCTCAAGGGCGCGGTCGACAGCACGCGCGACACCGTGCAGCGCGCACTGGACGAGTCGAAGTAGGGCGATATGTCTGCACTCGACATACTTCCGGTCCCGGCGTTCAACGACAACTACATCTGGCTGATCTGCGACGCGGATCGCCGACGGGCGGCCATCGTCGACCCGGGCGATGCCTCGCCGGTGCTCGCCGTGCTGGCGCGCGAAGGCATCGAGCCGGTGGCGCTACTCATTACCCACCATCATGGTGACCATGTCGGCGGGGTGGCCGAGCTCAAGCGGGCGTTTCCCGGACTCGTCGTGTACGGCCCGGCCCGTGAGCGTATTGCCGGCATCGACGTGCCGCTGCAGGATGGCGATGTGGTCGAGCTGCCGGCGATCGGAGCGGCGTTCGAGGTGATGGACGTGCCGGGCCACACCGCCGGGCACATCGCCTATTACGGTCACGGGGCGCTGTTTTGTGGCGACACGCTGTTCGCCGGCGGCTGCGGCCGTGTGTTCGACGGCACGCACGACGAGCTGGCCGACTCCCTGCAACGCATCGCCACTCTGCCGGGCGACACGCTGCTGTACTGTGCGCATGAGTACACGCTCGATAACCTCGGTTTCGGCAAGTGGGTGGAGCCTGACAACGCCGTCCTGCTGGCCCGCGAGGAACGGGCCCTGGCGCTGCGCCACGACGGTCGCCCCACCGTGCCTTCGACGCTCACCGAGGAGCTGGCCACCAATCCCTTCATGCGCCTTTCCGAGCCGGCCGTGATCGCGGCCGCCGAGGCACATGCCGGGCAGCCGCTGCGTGGTGCGCGCGAGGTGTTTTACGCCATTCGCCAGTGGAAGGACCGGGAGTACGACTAGGGCCCGGGAAGGGCTCAGGCCTGGCGTGCGCAGAGCATGATGACGGCCATGCCCGCCAGGCATAGCGCAATGCCGGCCAGGTCCCAGCGCGTCGGCTGGGCGCCGTCGATGAGCCACAGCCAGAGGATGGCGATGCTTACATACACGCCGCCATAGGCGGCATAGACCCGGGCGGCCTCGGTGGGGTGCAGCGAGAGCAGCCAGGCGAAGAGGGCGAGACTGAACGCGGCAGGGACCAGCAGCCAGACAGGACCGTCCTTCTTCAGCCACAGGTAGGGCAGGTAGCAGCCCACGATCTCGGCGAGTGCCGTGAGCACGAATAATCCCAGGGTCTGCAGCAGGTACATGGTCAGCCGATGAATTGCACCGGGATGCCTTCCCCGTGGCGCACCTTGACCTTGAAGCGCAACGGTATGCGGGGGTGTGCGCGTTGATCGTCGGACATGGCTGAACGGTTCGTCTATTCCTGGGGCAAGCGCACGGCGGATTCCAGGGGGTCCAGTTCGGTGACATCCTTCTTCGCATGGATGCCGAGTTCGGTGAACTTGCGTGCACCCGGCAGCACGTTGCGTTCCAGCGATCCCACCGCCTTGTTGTAACTTTCCACCGTGGAACCGAGCTGGCGGCCCATGCGGCTCATGTGTTCGGTGAAGGTGGCGACGCGCTTGTACAGGTCCTCGCCGAGTTCACGGATGTGCTCGGCGTTCTCGGCTACGGCCTGCTGGCGCCAACCGAAGGCCACGGCGCGTAGCAGCGCGATCAGGGTGTTGGGCGTGGAGAGGATCACGCGGTTGGCCAGCGAGTCCTCCAGCAGCGCGGGGTCGTTCTCCAGGGCGGCGGAGAGAAACTGCTCGCCCGGAATGAACAGGATGACGAAGTCCGGCGAGTTCTTGAACTGGTTCCAGTAGCCCTTGCTCGCCAGCTCCTTCATGCGGTCGCGCATCTTGCGGGCGTGGCGCTTGAGGTGTTCGGCCCGCTCGCGCTCGTCGTCGGTTTCCATGGCGGCCAGGTAGGCGTCCAGCGAGGTCTTGGCGTCCACTACCAGTTCGCGGTTGTCCGGCATGCGCACGATCATGTCCGGGCGCAGCGCGCCCTCCGCCCCGGTGCGGTGTTCCTGCTCGTAGAAGTCGCAGTACTCGACCATGCCGGCGAGCTCGGCCAGGCGGCGTAGTGTCATCTCACCCCACTGCCCGCGCACCTCGGGCCGGCGCAGTGCCTTGACGAGGCTCTGCGTCTCGATGCGCAGCTGCTGGTGGTCGCTGGCCACCTGCTTGAGGTGTTCGCTGATGGAGCCGAAGGCCTGCTGGCGCTCCTTTTCCATCTGCCGCAGCTCGCGCTCGGTCTTTTCCAGGGTATCGCGGATCGGCTTGATCAGCGTCTCGAAGGATTTTTCCTTCTGGTCCAGCTCGGACTTCGCCTGGTTCTGGAACTGCTTGAGATTCTCGCGCGCCAGGCGCAGGAATTCCTCGTTGTTGTCCTTGAGTGCCTTGCTGGAGAGCGCGGCGAAGGAGTCGGCCAGCTGCCGGCGTGCCTCGTCGAGCAGGGCGACTTTTTCGGCGCTGCCGGCACGTTCGTGCTCGAGGTCCTTGGACAGGTGGACGATCTGCTCGTGCTGCTCGAGCTGGCGCCGATGGGCGCGCAGGTGCGCGACCAGGTAGCCGATGAGCAGCCCGGCGAGCAGGGCGAGGCCAGCGGTGATCAGCAGGATGGGGTCGAGATCGAGTTCCTGCATTACAGGGCAGCCCGTTGCGGATCGGCCTCGAGCAGCCAGTCGAGGATCTCGCGCGGCTCGTTGATCATCGCGTCCGCGCCCCATTCCTCGGGTTTTTGGAACTCGTTGATGTAGCCGTAGAGCGCGACCAGCGTGGCCATGCCGGCGCGGCGGCCGGCCTCGATGTCCCGACTGGCGTCGCCCACGTACACGCACTCGTCGGCGTGGCTCCCCGCCAGCTCGCAGGCGTGCAGCATGGGTTTGGGGTGGGGCTTGCGCTCGTCGGTGGTGTCGCCGCTGACGATGCAGGCGGCGCGCGCGGCCAGCCCCAGGGAGGCCATCAGCGGGTCGGTGAGAAAGGCCGGCTTGTTCGTGACCACACCCCAGTTCATGCCATGGCGCTCGATGTAGGCGAGCAGGCTGGCCATGCCCGGGAACAGCTCGGTGTCGAGGTGCAGGTTCTCGTTGTAGACATCGAGAAAGCGCTGGCGGCGACGCTGGAAGTCGGCCTCGTCCTGTTCCTGGCCGAAACCGAGCTTCACCAGTGCGTTGCTGCCGTGCGAGACATGGCCGCGGATGTGCGCGAAGGGCAGCTGCGGAAAGCCCTCCTCGGCCAGCACCGCGTTGAGCGCGGCGGCCATGTCCGGTGCGGTATCGAGCAGGGTGCCGTCGAGGTCGAAGAGGACGGTACGGATCTGCGCCATGGTCAGTCCTTGCAGGTGTACATCAGGTAGTTGACGTCCACGTCACGCCCCAGGCGATAGCTCTTCGTGAGCGGGTTGTAGGTCATGCCAGTGATGTCGCGGACATCGAGTTCGGCCGCCCGCGCCCAGGTGGCGAGCTCGGAGGGGCGGATAAACTTGGCGAACTCGTGCGTGCCCTTCGGCAGCATGTTGAGCAGGTACTCCGCGCCGACGATGGCGAACAGGAAGGCCTTGGGATTGCGGTTGATGGTGGAGAAGAACACATGCCCGCCGGGCCGGACCAGGCGCGCGCAGGCGCGGATCACCGAGCCCGGGTCCGGGACGTGTTCGAGCATCTCCATGCAGGTGACCACGTCGAAGGATGCCGGGCACTCCTCGGCCAGCTCCTCGGCGGTGATGCGCCGGTAGTTCACCTTCACGCCGGATTCGAGCATGTGCAGCTTCGCCACCGACAGCGGCGCCTCGCCCATGTCGATGCCCGTGACCTCGGCGCCGTGCCGGGCCATGCTCTCGGCAAGGATGCCGCCGCCGCAGCCCACGTCGAGCACCTGTTTGCCGGCAATGCGGGCACGCGCATCGATGTAATCCAGGCGCAGGGGGTTGATGTCGTGCAGCGGCTTGAACTCGCTGTCCGGGTCCCACCAGCGATGGGCCAGTTCCTCGAACTTGCTGATTTCGTTGTGATCGACGTTGAGGGCGCTGTCACTCATGCGCGTCCGATCCTTCTCTGGAGTGATCAAACGGCTAGTGTAACAGGTGGCCGGATAGGGCTCACGCGCCGTGTATGCGCGCGCGCCAGGCGGCGGCCTTGCGGCGCAGGGCGTCCTCGTCGAGGGTGGTCAGGGCGCGATCCTTGAGCAGGTGGCGACCGGCCACCCAGACGTCGGTGACCTTGTCGCGCCCGCCGGCGTAGACGATCTGGGAAACCGGGTGGAAGAGGGGCTGGGTCTCGAGGTCGCCTAGGTTGATCGCGGTGATGTCGGCCTCCTTGCCGACCTCGAGGCTGCCGGTGCGCTCGGCGAGGCCCAGGGCGCGCGCGCCTCCGAGGGTGGCCATGTAGAGCGCCTCGGCGGCGGGCAGCACGGCCGGGTCGCGCTTCACGCCCTTGGCCAGGTAGGCGGCGGTGCGCATCTCGCCGAGCATGTCGAGGTCGTTGTTGCTGGCCGTGCCGTCCGTGCCGATGGCGACGTTCACACCGGCCGCCCGCAGGTCGGCCACCGGGCAGAAACCGCTGCCGAGCTTCAGGTTGGATTCCGGGCAGTGGATGACGTGGGCGCCGGTCTGCGCCATCAGCTCGATCTCGTCGTCGGTGAGCTGGGTCATGTGCACGGCGGTGAGGTTGGGCGTGACCAGGCCCAGGTCCTGCAGACGCTCCAGCGGACGCTTGCCGGTGGCCGCCATGGCCTGCTCCACCTCGCTGGCAGTCTCATGAACGTGGATGTGGATGGGCAGTTCGAGCTCGTTGGCGAAGGTGGCGATGCGCTTGAGCGGCTCGTCGGAGACCGTGTAGGGCGCATGTGGCGCGAGCGTGGTGCTGATCAGCGACTCGCCCTTGTGCGCGTCGCGCAGGGCCAGTCCCTTGGCGAGGTAGTCGTCGGCGTCGGCCGCCCAGGCGCTGGGAAAGTCGATGACGATCAGGCCGATGGCGCTGCGCATGCCGGCATGGATGGCGGCGCGCGCCGCCACGTCCGGGAAGAAGTACATGTCGTTGAAGCAGGTGATGCCGCCACGCAGCATCTCGGCGATGGCCAGCTGGGTGCCGTCGTGCACGAACTCCTCGCTCACCCAGCGCGACTCGGCCGGCCAGATGTGGCCCTTGAGCCATTCCATCAGCGGCAGGTCGTCGGCCAGCCCGCGCAGCAGGGTCATGGCGGCGTGGGTGTGGGCGTTGACGAAGCCGGGGATGAGGGCGTGGTCGGGCAGCTCCTTTACCACGTTGCCGGCATAGCGTTCGCGCGCCTCGGCGGTGGGGAGAATGTCCTGAATACGCCCGTCATGGACGGCGACGGAATGGTGCTCCAGCACGAGCCCGCGGGGCTCGACCGGGATCACCCAGCGGGCATGGATCAACGTGTCGACGGCTTGCATCCGCGAAAGATAGCCTTGACGCGCCGGCCACCGCAAGCGGCGGCCGGTTTTTGCTGCAGGATAGCCGGGTCAGTCTGCCTGGTGCAGGGTGATCTCGCGCTGCGGGAAGGGAATGGTGATGCCGGCGGCATCGAACTCGGTCTTGATGCGCTCCAGCAGATCGCCGCGGGTGACCCAGAAGTCGGCGCTGTTCACCCATGGGCGGACATAGAGGTTGATGCTGCTGTCGGCCAGGTCCATCACGCCGACGCTGGGCGCCGGATCCTCCAGGACGCGCTCGTCGTCCTTCAGGATGCGTTCCACGATCTCGCGGGCCTTGCGGATGTCGTCGTCGTAGCTGATGCCGACGACGAGGTCGATGCGGCGATGCGGGCGGGCGGTGATGTTGACGATCACGCCGTCGTAGATCTGGCCATTGGGAATAGTGATCTCACGGTTGTCTGGCGAGCGCACCATCGAGTTGAAGATGCGGATCTCTTCGACCACGCCAGCGGTGCCGGCGGCCTCGATGAAGTCGCCCACCTTGAAGGGCTTGAAGACGATGAGCATGATGCCGGCGGCGAAGTTCGACAGAGAACCCTGCAGGGCCAGGCCGACGGCCAGGCCGGCGGCACCGAGCACGGCGATCAGCGAGGTGGTCTGGACACCCAGCTGATCGAGAGAGGCGATGACCACCGCAAGAACCAGCAGGCCCCGGAGCAGGGAGCCGAGAAAGCTGCTCAGCATCGGGTCGGCGCCGGCCTTGGTCATCAGGCGGCGGGAAATCTTGACGGCGATGCGCACGACCCAGAGGCCGATGAGGAGGACTGCGAGTGCGACGACCAGCCGGATGCCCCAGGGGATGGCGTACTGTTCGAGGAGGGCATTGAAATCGATATTCAGCTCGGTACCGAACATGGGGGGCCTCGCACGTATTATTGGTTGTTTGGGGGTTCTGCCCTGGGGCCGAAGGAAAGTGTGGGCCGGGTTCTATACCGGCGTCCCTGATGCCGCATGGCAACCCGGGCCCGCCTTTGCGATACTGCGACCCTGATTTCACTCGCTGCCCGAAGACCGCCATGACTGCTGAAACCCGTCTCGATACCGTACGCGCCGTGCGCTGGCATGACAACCACCTGGAGCTGCTGGACCAGCGCCTGCTGCCGGCGCGCAGCCAGTTCAATGCCTACGAGGACGTGGACGAGATCGCGCAGGCGATACGCGACATGGTGGTGCGCGGCGCACCCGCCATCGGTATCGCGGCCGCCTACGGTGTGGTGATCGCGGCCCGACGCCGGTTTTCCGAGGCCGGCGCCGGCTGGCGCGAGGCGCTCGAATCCGACCTCGAGAGGCTGGCGGCCTCGCGGCCCACGGCGGTGAACCTCTTCTGGGCGCTGGACCGCATGAGGAACGTCATCGACAAGCTGGGTGCCGACGATCCGGAGCCGGCCCTGCTGGCCGAGGCGCGGTGCATCCACGAGGAGGACATCGCGGCGAACTACCGCATGGGCGAGCTCGGAGCGGCGCTGATCGAGGGCGGCGACCTGATCACCCACTGCAACACCGGCTCGCTCGCCACTGGCGGTTACGGCACCGCGCTGGGCGTGATCCGCAGCGCCGTGGCCCGTGGCGGCATCGGTCAGGTTTATGCCGACGAGACCCGCCCCTGGCTGCAGGGCTCGCGCCTCACCGCCTGGGAGCTGGTGCAGGACGGCATCCCGGTCAAGCTCATCTGCGAGGGGGCCGCCGCCAGCCTCATGCGCCAGGGCAAGGTCTCCTGGGTGATCGTGGGCTCGGACCGCATCGCCGCCAATGGCGACGTCGCCAACAAGATCGGCACCTATAGCCTGGCGGTGAACGCCCGCCACCACGGCGTGAAGTTCATGGTGGTCGCCCCCACCAGCACCGTGGACATGAACACCCCCACCGGTGCGGACATCCCCATCGAGCAGCGCGCGGAGGACGAGGTGCTCTCGCTCAATGGCCAGTCCGTGGCAGCCGAGGGGGCGGGGGCCTGGAATCCGGCCTTCGATGTGACCCCGGCCGAACTGGTGGACGCCATCGTCACCGAACGCGGGGTAGTGGCGTGGCCTGACGGGGAGAAGATGGCGCGGCTGATGGGCGGGCGCTGATCCCGCCAGCCCTCCGGTCGACCGGGATCGCGCCCCTTGACTCTCGCTGAGACGCCCTCAGATTCGATCTCAGGCGTTTTTCATCCAATGACGTGGTGGGCGGCGTATGGTAAGATTCGCGCTTCATAATCAAATAAGCCAGTCGAGCTGATCTCCCACGATGGCCGAATTCGCCAAAGAAGTTCTCTCCGTAAATCTCGAAGACGAAATGCGCCAGTCCTACCTGGATTACGCCATGAGCGTAATCATCGGGCGGGCGCTCCCGGATGTCCGCGACGGGCTCAAGCCGGTGCACCGGCGGGTCCTGTACGCAATGAGCCAGCTCGGCAACGACTGGAACAAGCCGTACAAGAAGTCCGCGCGCGTGGTCGGTGACGTCATCGGTAAGTACCACCCGCACGGCGACACGGCCGTTTACGACACCATCGTACGCATGGCCCAGCCCTTCTCCATGCGCTACATGCTGGTCGACGGGCAGGGCAACTTCGGCTCGGTGGACGGCGACTCGCCGGCAGCGATGCGATACACCGAAGTGCGCATGGCGAAGATCGCGCACGAGCTGCTGGCCGATATCGACAAGGAGACGGTCGACTTCGTCGCCAACTACGACGGCTCGGAGCACGAGCCGGCCGTGCTGCCGGCGCGCGTCCCGCACCTGCTGGTCAACGGCTCGGCCGGAATCGCCGTGGGCATGGCCACCAACATCCCGCCGCACAATCTTACCGAGGTGGTCAACGCCTGCGTGGCGCTGATCGACGACCCGAGCATCGATATCGCCGGCCTGATGGAATACCTGCCAGGCCCCGACATGCCCACCGCGGCCATCATCAACGGTGCGCGCGGCATCCACGAGGCCTACCGCACCGGCCGCGGCCGCATCTACCTGCGTGCCCGCGCCCACGTCGAGACCGACGAGAAGACGGGCCGCGAGAGCATCGTCGTCACCGAGCTGCCCTACCAGGTCAACAAGGCCCGGCTGCTGGAGAAGATCGCCGAGCTGGTGAAGGAGAAGAAGCTCGAGGGCATCTCCGAGCTGCGCGACGAGTCCGACAAGGACGGCATGCGCATGGTCATCGAGCTCAAGCGCGGCGAGGTCTCCGAGGTCATCCTGAACAACCTCTACCAGCACACCCAGATGCAGAACGTGTTCGGCATCAACATGGTGGCGCTGGTCGACGGGCAGCCGAAGCTGCTCGACCTGAAGCAGATCCTCGAGGCCTTCATCCGCCACCGCCGCGAGGTGGTCACCCGTCGGACCATCTACGACCTCCGCAAGGCGCGCGAGCGCGCCCACGTGCTGGAAGGCCTGGCGGTGGCGCTGGCCAACATCGACGAGGTCATCGAGCTCATCCGGAAATCGCCGAACCCGGCCGAGGCCAAGGCCGCGCTGGTGGCGCGCGCCTGGGCGCCGGGCATGGTCACGGCCATGCTGGAGCGTGCCGAGGACTCGCGCCCCGAGGACCTCGCGCCCGGCTTCGGCCTGCTGGACGACGGCTACCACCTCTCCGAGGCCCAGGCCCAGGCCATCCTGGACATGCGCCTGCACCGTCTCACAGGGCTGGAGCAGGACAAGATCGTCAGCGAGTACGCCGAGCTGCTGGACAAGATCAAGGGCCTGCTCGCCATCCTCGCCGACCCGAATCGCCTCATGGAGGTGATCCGCGACGAGCTCATCGAGATCCGCGACCAGTACGGCGATACACGCCGCACCGAGATCGTGCAGAGCTACGAGGACCTCTCGCTGGAAGACCTCATCTCCGAAGAGGACGTGGTCGTGACCCTCTCGCACGCGGGTTACGCCAAGGCCCAGCCCCTCACCGACTACCGCTCGCAGAAGCGCGGCGGGCGCGGCAAGGCGGCCACGGCGATGAAGGAAGAGGATTTCATCGACAAGCTGTTCGTGGCCAACACCCACGACACCATTCTCTGTTTCTCCAGCCGCGGCCGCGTCTACTGGCTCAAGGTCTACCAGCTGCCGCAGGCCAGCCGCACCGCGCGCGGCAAGCCGATCAACAACCTGCTGCCGCTGGAGCCGGACGAGCGCATCAATGCCGTGCTGCCGATCCGCGAGTTCACCGAGGGCCAGTACGTGTTCATGGCGACCTCCAGCGGCATCGTGAAGAAGACCCCCCTGGTGGACTTCTCGCGCCCGCGCTCCAGCGGCATCATTGCCGTGGACCTGCGTGATGGCGACCAGCTCATTGGCGTGGCGATCACGGAGGGCGAGCGTGACGTGATGCTGTTCTCCAGCGCCGGCAAGGCCATCCGCTTCAATGAGCAGGACGTGCGCCCGATGGGCCGCACTGCCTGCGGCGTGCGTGGTATCAAGATCGGCAAGGACGAGCGCGTGCGCTCGCTCATCATCGTCTCGGGCGACTGGGACGTGCTGGTCGGTACCGAAAACGGCTACGGCAAGCGCACCCCGGTCAGCGAGTTCCCGCAGCAGGGTCGCGGCGGGCAGGGCGTCAAGGCCATCGCCACCACGGAGCGCAATGGTCAACTGGTGGGCGCCACCCTGGTCGGCGAGGAAGACGAGATCATGCTCATCACCAACGGCGGTGTGCTGGTACGTACTGCCGTGGCCGGCGTCTCGCGCATGGGGCGCAACACTCAGGGCGTGATGCTCATCCGCCTGGGTGAGGATGAGCAGCTGGTCGAGGTCGAGCGCATCGAGAGCCTGCAGGAGGAGGGCGACGAGGAAGGCGGCGAGGGCGAAGACACGACGGATGATGCCGTCGGGGATGCCGCTGACGACACCGCCGAGCCCGATGCCGAAGACGTAGACGACGACAACTGATTATAAAACGGACGCATTGACGAGACTCGCGATGTCACGACCCTATAATTTCAGTGCCGGCCCGGCGATGCTGCCGGAAGAAGTGCTCCAGCGCGCTCGTGAGGAGATGCTGGACTGGCAGGGTAGCGGGATGTCCGTGATGGAGATGAGCCATCGCGGCAAGGAATACATGTCCATTGCCGAAAAGGCCGAGGCCACCCTGCGCGAAATCATGGGCATCCCGGCCGGTTACAAGGTGCTGTTCCTGCAGGGCGGGGCCAGTAGCCAGTTCGCCATGGTGCCAATGAACCTGCTGCGCGGGAAGAAGGGCGCCGACTACATCAACACCGGCGCGTGGTCGAAAAAGGCCATCGCCGAGGCCAGGCGTTACGGCACGGTGAACGTGGCGGCGAGCAGCGAGGCCGATGGCTTTCACAGCGTACCGGCCTTCGACAGCTGGTCGCTGGATCCGGACGCGGCCTACGTGCACTACACCCCCAACGAGACCATCGGCGGCGTGGAGTTTCCCTGGATTCCCAAGACCGGCGACGTGCCACTGGTGGCCGACATGTCCTCGACCATCCTCTCGCGGCCCCTCGACGTTTCGAAGTTCGGCGTGATCTACGCCGGCGCGCAGAAGAACGTCGGCCCTGCCGGGCTCACGTTGGTGATCGTCCGCGAGGATCTGATCGGCGAGACCCTGCCGGGCACGCCGACCATGTTCGACTATGCCGTGCATGCCGAGAACGATTCGATGTACAACACGCCCGCGACCTATGCCTGGTACCTGGCGGGTCTGGTGTTCGAGTGGATCCGCGACAAGGGGGGGCTGTCGGCCATGGCCGAGATCAACCGCCGCAAGGCCGAGAAGCTGTACGCGGCCATCGACGGCTCGCCGTTTTACGCCAATCCGGTCG
This sequence comes from Thioalkalivibrio sp., assembly GCA_011046015.1. Classification (GTDB taxonomy): domain Bacteria; phylum Pseudomonadota; class Gammaproteobacteria; order SpSt-1174; family SpSt-1174; genus SpSt-1174. Next base: position 24,973 of record DSBO01000021.1, read on the forward strand.
ACCCCTCCTGCCGCTCCTGGATGAACGTGCCGTTCACGCTCGCCAATCCGGCGATGGACCCGGTGTTCCTGAGCGAGGCTGCGACCATCGGCCTGCTTACCCTCAAGGGGCACCGCTCGGCGGGCGGGATGCGCGCGAGCATCTACAACGCCATGCCGGAGGCGGGTGTGGATCGGCTGGTTGAGTTCATGGCCGACTTCGAGAAGCGTCACGGCTGAAGGCCGGCATCGCGCGGGAGCAGGCCATGTTCAAAGTGCGCACGCTTAACAACATCTCGGTCCGGGGCCTGGAACGGCTACCGCGCGACCGCTACGAGGTGGCCTCGGATTTCGCCAGCCCGGACGCGATCCTGCTGCGCTCCTTCAACATGCACGACATGGACATCCCCGTAGGGCTCAAGGCCGTGGGGCGTGCCGGTGCCGGGGTGAACAACATTCCGGTGGAACGACTGAGCGCGCGGGGGATTCCGGTGTTCAACGCGCCGGGGGCCAACGCCAACGCGGTGAAGGAACTGGTGATTGCCGGCATGCTGCTCGCCGCGCGCCAGATCTGCCAGGCCTGGGACTACGCGCGCGGCCTGTCCGGCAGCGACGAGGAAATTCATCAGCAGGTCGAGTCCGGCAAGAAGCAGTTCGCCGGCTTCGAGCTGCCGGGCCGCACGCTCGGGGTGGTGGGGCTGGGCGCGATTGGCGTGCAGGTGGCCAACGCGGCGCGTGCCCTCGGCATGCGCGTCGTCGGTTATGATCCGCGCATCACCGTGGAGCGCGCCTGGCAACTGTCATCGGATGTCGAGCAGGCCGCGACGGTGGCGGAGCTGCTGACGCGCGCCGATTTCGTGACCTTTCACGTGCCCCTGGTCGAGGCGACCCGGCACATGATCAGCCGCGACCGGCTGCGCGACATGCGCGAGGGTGTGGTGATCCTGAACTTCGCACGCAGCGGCATCGTCGACGAGGAGGCGGTGCTGGAGGCGATCGACGCGGGCCGGGTACATGCCTATGTCTGCGACTTTCCCTCCAACCATCTGCGCGGGCGGCAGGGCGTGACCGCCCTGCCGC
>DSBO01000242.1 GCA_011046015.1 Thioalkalivibrio sp.
GCGAGGCCGCCCTGTTCAAAGCGCGGCAGACGCGCCTGGCGCTGGGTCGCGACGCGCCGCGCATCCATCGCGTCTACCTCGAGGCCTCGCCGGCCGCGCACCCCGGCGAGCGACTCATCCGCGAGCACCCGGGGATGACGGTGGCGCGTCTGGGGGCGAACCCCGCCGGGTTCGCCGCGCTGCCGACGCAGCAGCTCTATCTCGTCGACCCCATGGGCAACCTGGTGCTCGGCTACGACGACAGCGCCACCGCCAAGGGCCTCATGAAGGACCTCAAACGTCTGCTGAAGGTGTCCAAAGTTGGCTAACGACAATCTGCATCGCTGGTTTCGTCGTCTCGCGCTGTTCGCCACCTTCTTCGCGATGGTGGTGGTGATTCTCGGTGCCTATACGCGTCTATCCGATGCCGGCCTGGGCTGTCCCGACTGGCCCGGCTGCTACGGGCACCTGGGGGTGCCCCAAGCCGACCACGAGGTGGCGCGTGCCAACGCCGCGTTCCCCGAGCGCCCGGTGGAGGCGCCCAAGGCGTGGAAGGAGATGGTGCATCGCTACTTCGCCGGAACCCTCGGCCTGCTGATCCTGGGGCTGGCGGTGCTGGCGCTCGTCAACCGCCGGCACCCGAGCCAGCCGGTACTGCTGCCGCTGCTGCTGGTCGGGCTGGTGATCTTCCAGGCCCTGCTGGGCATGTGGACCGTCACCCTGCAGCTGAAGCCGGTGGTGGTGATGGGGCACCTGCTGGGCGGCTTCGCCACGCTGTCGCTGTTGTGGTGGCTGGCGGTCGGGGGGCGACCCACCCCGTTGCTCGCCCGACCGGGCGCGCGGCGCTTTCTGCCCTGGGCCACCATCGGCGTCGTCATCCTGGCGGGGCAGATCGCGCTCGGCGGCTGGACCAGCTCCAACTACGCCGCCCTGGCCTGCCCCGATTTCCCCCAATGCCAGGCACGCTGGTGGCCCGACATGGATTTTCGTGACGGTTTCGTGCTGTGGCGCGGGCTCGGCGTGAACTACGAGTTCGGCGTGCTGGATCATCCTGCGCGCACCGCCATTCACTTCTCGCACCGCCTGGGCGCCCTGGTCACCGCCGCCTATCTCGGACTGCTGGCACTGGTACTGCTGCTCGGACGCCGTGACCACGGCCTCGGCGGGGTGGCCCTGGCCGTGCTGGTGGCGCTGGGTGCACAGGTGCTGCTCGGCATCTCCAACATCGTCTTCCAGCTCCCCCTGCCGGTGGCCGTCGCCCACAACGCGATTGCGGCCGTCTTGCTGCTGGCCCTCCTCACGCTGCTCGCCGCCATCCTGCGGGCGGGGGCTTCGTCCTACGAACAGCGAGGTTAGAACCATGTCGTCACTGATTCGCGCACTCCATCTGAATACCGGCCCATGGGCCCACTGGCGTGACTACCTCGAACTGTGCAAGCCCAAGGTCGTGGCCCTGATGCTGTTCACCGCCTGGGTGGGGATGTTTCTGGCCTCGCCGGAGGCCATGCCCTGGAACGCGCTGGTGTTCGGCACGCTGGGGATCGGCCTGGTGGCCGGTTCCGCCGCCGCCATCAACCACGTGGTCGATCGACACGTCGACGGCGTCATGCGTCGCACCCAGCGCCGGCCCCTGCCGACGGGGCACCTCGATGTGCGTCGCTGCCTGACCTTCGCCGGTGCCATTGGCGCCATCGGCATGGCCATCCTGGTGCTGCAGGTCAACACCATCACCGCCGTGCTGACCTTCCTGTCGCTGGTCGGCTATGCCTTCATCTACACCATGTTCCTCAAGCGGGCGACCCCGCAGAACATCGTCATTGGCGGCGCCGCCGGCGCCACCCCGCCCCTCCTGGGCTGGACGGCGGTCACCGGCCAGGTCGACGCCTACGCGCTGGTGTTGTTTCTCATCATCTTCACGTGGACGCCGCCCCACTTTTGGGCGCTCGCCATCTACCGCAAGGAGGACTACGCCAAGGTCGGGATCCCGATGCTGCCCGTGACTCACGGTGACGAGTTCACCCGCTGGCACGTGCTGTTCTACACCATCCTCCTGGTGCTGGTGACCCTGCTGCCCTACCTGATGGGCGAGAACGGGGTGCTCTACCTGGTGGGTGCCCTGTTGCTGGGCGGCGTGTTCGTCCACCATGCCGTGCGCATGCTTCGCTCCCGCGACCCCCGCGATGCGATCAAAACTTTCGTGTTTTCAATCGTCTACCTCATGGTCCTGTTCGCCTTCCTGATCATCGACCGCTTTCTCCCCGTTCTGAGCGATCGTATCGCCCAAATCTGATCTGCCTCAATAACGCTGTCACGCCGGGGTTGTAGGATGCTTGCGGGCATCCTATAACCTACTGTCCTGCTAGGCCTTGATTTGCCATTTGCAAATTTTTCTGTATGCTTCGCAGGCTAAATTTTTGCCTTTTGGACGTATCACCAGGCTTTAAGGGGCACACGATGGCGCACTCGGCAGTAACATCGACAGACCAATATAACTACGAAATCATCAAGAAATTCGCCATTATGGCCGTTGTTTGGGCCGTACTGGGCATGGGGGCGGGGGTTTACATTGCCAGCGAGCTGGCCTGGCCGTTCCTGAATTTCGACATCGCGGAGATCACCTTCGGGCGCCTGCGTCCGGTGCACACCACGCTCGTGATCTTCGGCTTCGGCGGTAACGCCCTGTTCGCCACATCTTATTACGTGGTGCAACGTACCTGTCAGGCCCGTCTCTACAGCGACGCGCTCGCCGGCTTCACCTTCTGGGGCTGGAACCTCTCCCTGGTGCTCGGCGTGGTCGGTTACATGGCCGGTTACTCGCAGGGTCGCGAATACGCCGAGTTCATCTGGCCGATCGACCTCCTGATCGCCGTGACCTGGGTGGTCTACTTCTGGGTCTTCGTCCAGACGCTGCGCCGCCGTTCCCAGCCGCATATCTATGTGGCGAACTGGTTCTACCTGGCCTTCATCCTGGCCACCGCGCTGCTGCACATCTTCAACAACCTGGCGGTGCCGGTCTCCCTGTTCAGCCTGGAATCCTACAGCCTGTTCTCGGGTGTGCAGGATGCCATGACCCAGTGGTGGTACGGTCATAACGCGGTGGGCTTCTTCCTGACGGCGGCCTTCCTCGGCATGATGTACTACTTCGTGCCCAAGCAGGCCGGTCGCCCGGTGTACTCCTATCGCCTGTCGATCATCCACTTCTGGGCGCTGATCTTCCTGTACATGTGGGTGGGCGCGCATCACCTGCACTGGACCGCACTGCCGGACTGGACCTCGTCGCTGGCCGCGACCTTCTCCATCCTGCTGCTGCTGCCGTCCTGGGGTGGCATGATCAACGGCATCATGACCCTGTCGGGCGCCTGGGACAAACTGCGCTCCGACCCGATCATGCTGTTCCTGATCACCTCGCTGTCGTTCTATGGCATGTCGACCTTCGAAGGTCCGATGATGTCGCTCAAGAGCGTCAACGCGCTGTCGCACTACACTGACTGGACCGTGGGTCACGTACACTCCGGTGCGCTGGGCTGGGTGGCGATGGTGTCCATCGGTTCGTTCTACCACATGGTGCCGCGCCTCTGGGATACCAAGATCTACAGCGTCAAGCTGATCTACGTGCACTTCTTCCTGGCCACCATCGGCATCGTGCTCTACATCACCTCGATGTGGGTCGCCGGTATCGGTCAGGGCCTGATGCTGCGCGCCTTCGATGAGTACGGCAACCTGGCTTACACCTTCGTCGAATCCGTGACCTTCCTGCACGGCCCGTACGTGGTGCGCGCCATCGGTGGCATGTTCTTCCTCACCGGTGCCGTGATCATGGCGTACAACTTCTACATGACCGTGCGCGCTGCCAAGCGCGAGCAGGCCGCGATCGAAGCCAAGATCGCCGCCAAGATGGCCAACGCTTAATTCGGGAGTTGTAAGACCATGATGAAGCACGAAAGTATCGAAACGAACGCGGGTCTGCTCCTGGTTCTGACCATGCTCGCGATCAGCATCGGCGGTCTGGTCGAGATCGTTCCGCTGTTCTACATCGACGAGACCATCGAGAAGGTCGAGGGCGTGCGTCCGTACACGCCCCTCGAGCAGCGCGGTCGCGACATCTACGTCCGCGAGGGCTGCTACACCTGTCATTCGCAGATGGTCCGCCCGTTCCGCGACGAGGATCTTCGCTACGGTCACTACTCCCTGGCGGCCGAGTCGCAGTACGACCACCCGTTCCAGTGGGGCTCCAAGCGCACCGGTCCGGATCTGGCTCGCGTGGGTGGCAAGTACTCTAACGAGTGGCACGTCCAGCATCTGGTCGCGCCCCGTTCGGTGGTCCCGGAGTCCATCATGCCTAACTATCCATGGCTGCTGGAGAACGACCTGGCCTACTCCGACATCGCCAACCGCATGCGTGCGCTGAAGGCTGTCGGCGTGCCGTACTCCCTGACGGATGACGAGTACCAGGCCAACGTCGAGAAGTTCGGTGAAGATGTCGCCAGGCTGCTGGACATCAACAACGCCGAGGCCAATCTGCTGGCCCAGGCCCAGGCGGGCAACTACGACGGTATTCCCGGTCGTGTGACCGAGATGGAGGCGCTCGTCGCCTACCTGCAGGTCTTGGGTACGATGGTCGACTTCAGCCGGTACGACGAGGACTATTTCGTCCAGTTCCGTTGATCGCGAACCGGGCCGCCTGCGTGGCGGCCCTGATTTGAAGGGGTGAACACGTTGCAGGATCTGTGGAACTGGATCACCCAGATGGGTAACAGCAAGATCGTCGCGCTGGTGATTTTCTTCACCACGTACGTGGGGATTCTCCTCTACGTGTATGCCAGCAAGCGACGTTCGAAGCGACTCGAAAGTTACAAGTACATTCCTCTGCAAGATGAGGAAGGTGCCGACGTAGACAAGAAGGCGGAAAGCAATCATGAGCAACGCGACTGATAAGCAAACCGGTGCCGTGCAGACGACAGGTCATGCCTGGGACGGTGATCTGCAGGAATATAACAACCCGTTGCCCCGCTGGTGGGTATGGGCCTTCTACGCGACCTTTGTTTTCGCGATCGTGTACTGGCTCATCTATCCGACCTGGCCGGTGGGTACCTCGTTCACCAAGGGGTTCGGTAACAACATCACGTTTACGAATGACGCCGGCGAAACGGTGACCACGCACTGGAACACTCGTGCCAAGCTCGCCTATGACATGGAGTTCTCGGACGGCGCGGTCAAGCAGCGTGAATACCTGGACCTGATCATCGGTGCGTCCTATGACGAAATCCTGTCCGATCCGGACAAGTCCGCGTTCATGCGCTCCTACGCCAAGGGGCTGTTTGGTGACAACTGCGCGGCCTGTCACGGTGCCGGCGGCACGGGTGTCATCGGCCTGTTCCCGAACCTGGTCGACGACGCCTGGCTGTGGGGTGGCAGCACCGCGAAGATCGAGGAAACCTTGCGTCACGGCCGCATGGGCTTCATGCCGGCGTTCGCCGCGACCTTCGACGAGCAGCAGCTGGACGCCGTGGCGGCCTATACCCTGAGCCTGTCCGGTCACGAAGGCGATGCCGAGCAGGTGGCCATGGGCCAGAAGATCTTCCAGGGCGAGGAAGGCGGTTGCTATTACTGTCACACCGCCGCCGGTACCGGTCTCGAATCCGTCGGTTCGGCCAACCTCACCGATTCCATCTGGACGGTGGCTAACGTGCCGGGTGCCGAGGGCTACGAGGCCAAGCACGCGGCCGTGCGCAACGTGATCGCCAACGGCATCTCCCGCCACATGCCGGCCTGGGAAGGGCGCCTGTCCGACGGCGAGATCAAGCTGCTCACCGCCTACGTGTACAGCCTGTCTGGCGGCGAATAAGTAGCAGAAGTCTCGGTGGCGCCCGTTGGGCGCCACCATCCTCCCCCCGGCGTTCCGCCGCTCCAACTGGTCGAGGCGATGAGTTCAGAAGAGCAGGTCGAGCTTTACGCCAAGCGTATCCCCATCTACCCGCGTTCGGTCAAGGGGCGTTTCCGGCGACTCAAGTGGGGCATTCTTGCCCTCGCTTATGGCGTGTATTTCCTCCTTCCCTGGCTGCGCTGGGAGCGTCCCGTCGGGCCGGATCAGGCAGTGCTCTGGGATCTCCCGGGCCGACGCTTCTACCTCTTCGATCTCATTGTTCACCCGCAGGACATCTTCTGGCTCGCATGGCTGCTCGCCATCGCGGCCTTTCTGCTGTTTTTCGTGACGGGCATCGCCGGCCGCGTATTCTGCGGCTATTTCTGTTTCCAGACCCTCTGGACCGACGTCTTTATCGCTATCGAGAAGCTGGTACAGGGCGAGCGCCCGGCGCGCATACGTCTGGCGAAACAGCCGTGGAACGGAGAGAAGATCGCCAAACTCGGCGGCACGCATCTGCTGTGGCTGGCGGTCGCCTTCGTTACCGGGTTCAGTTTCACCATGTACTGGGGGAACGCGCCGGAACTCGCGGTCGCCTTCCTTACCGGGCAGGCACCGTTTGCCGCCTACGGCGCCACCTTCTTTCTCATGACGACGACCTACGTCATGGCCGGTCTCGCCCGCGAACAGGTCTGCACGTACATGTGCCCCTACTCGCGTTTCCAGGCGGCCATGTTCGACAAGGACACGCTGATCGTCTCCTATGACGAAACGCGCGGCGAGGGTACGGCCGGTCGCGCCAAGGTCGGCAAGGGGCTGAAGACGCGCGAGGAGCGCCAGGCCAAGGGCGTGGGCGACTGTATCGACTGTGGTTACTGCGTGCAGGTCTGCCCGGCCGGCATCGACATCCGCAATGGCATGCAGTACCAGTGCATCCACTGTGCGTTGTGCATTGATGCCTGCGACAACATCATGGACAAGATGGAGTGGCCGCGCGGCCTCATCCGCTATACCTCCGAGCACGCGCTGGAGGGCAAGAAGACGCGCCTGTTGAAGTTCAAGACCATCGGTTATGGCCTGGTGCTCGCGATCCTGTCCGGCACCCTGGTCTGGAACGTCGCCTCGCAGGCGCCGTACGACGCCAGCGTCAGCCAGATTCGCCAGCCGCTCTACGTGCAGCTGTCCGATGGCCGCATTCGGAACACCTACGAACTCAAGGCCAACAACAAGACGACCAGTGAACTCGATCTGGTTGTCTCGGTCGAAGGGCTTGCAGATGCGGAACTCGAGACCGGGCGCATCGAGGTGCTTGCCGTCGAGGCGGAGAAGAGTGCCCGTCTGCTGTTGCAGGTGATCGCGCCGCGCCCGGCGGGTCCCGGCCCCTCGCAGCGTGACTTCCAGTTCGTCCTGACCCCGGTGGGGCGTGACGACGTGGCACCGATAGCGGTGGATGCACGCTTCCACACCCCCTGATCCAGAGCGTTAACTAGATGTTTTCCAACCTGCTGGTGAGTCTCGGTGTCGGCGTCGCGTTGACGTTCGTTGCCTTCGTACTGCTGTACAAGTTCGCGCGCCTGAGCGGCAAGCACGTGGCCATCATCGTGATCTTCGCCGTCATCGGTATCTACGTGCCGGTGTCGATCATTTCCTGGCCCGGCGCGGATGTGTTTGCGATTCATATCGCCCTCTACGTCATCACCCCCTATGGCCTGGGCATCATCGCCGCGGCCTGGGAGGCGCGCACCCACGAGGAGCGGCAGGGCAAGTGGTTCCACTGGGGGCCGCTGGCGCTGGTGCTGTTCTTCATCGGCCTGGTGATGGTGGACGCCACCATCATCACACTCTCCGACAAGGGCATGAGCCAGAAGATGGCGAGCCTGCTGCTCCCCGAACCGCAGGCCGGCGGCGGCGTGGTTACCTCGTTCTTCCCCGGTACCGTCGCGCACGACTACCAGAAGAAAGAAGCCCTGTACAACGACTACCTGGTGCAGCTCGAGGAGCAGCGCGCCCGGGGCTGGGAACTCCACCGCGGCTGGACCACGCAACCGGTGGCCGGCAGCCCGGCGACGTTCCGGGTCGAGGTGCGGGACCGCGACGGCCAGCCGATCGAGGGTGCCGAGGTGGGCGTGGAGTTCCTGCGTCCCTCCGATGAGCGCCAGGACGCCAGCGTGCTGCTGCGCGAGCAGGGTGCGGGCGTCTACGAGCAGGAGGTCAGCCTCCCGCTCGCCGGAATATGGAGCGTGGTGATCACGGTCCAGCGCGGGGATGACCTGCATGAAAGCCGTGGCACCACGACGCTTGCGGCCGCCGGCGGCGAGTAACACACGCCGGGCGGGGCCGGGCCCGGGCAACGCGCGTGGGCCCGCCACCCGCCTGGCATGACCGACTCCTTGCGTACAGACTGCTATCACTGCGGCCAGCCGGTCCCGCCCGGGGTGGAGCTGCGGGTCGAAATCGAAGGCGAGTCGCGGCCCATGTGCTGCACCGGCTGCCAGGCGGTGGCCCAGGCCATCGTCGATAACGGCCTGACCGACTATTACCGCTACCGCACCGATCGCGCCCAGACGGCCGAGGACCTGGTCCCGCCGGAGCTGCGCGACCTCAGCCTCTACGACCACCCCGAGCTCCAGCGCAGTTTCGTCCATGAAGCCGGCGAGAACCTGCGCGAGGCGGCCCTGATCCTCGAGGGCATCACCTGCGCCGCCTGTGTGTGGCTCAACGAGCGCCACGTGGGCAGCCTGCCCGGGGTGATCGATTTTCGCATCAACTACTCCACGCATCGGGCGCGGCTGCGCTGGGATGACAGCCGCATCCACCTGAGCCAGATCCTCGAGGCGATCGCGGCCATCGGCTACTATGCCCACCCCTTCGATCCGGGGCGCCAGGAGGAGATCTACAAGCGCGAGCGGGGCGTGGCCTTGCGACGCCTGGCGGTTGCCGGCATCGGTGCGATGCAGGTGATGATGCTCGCGGTCGCGCTCTATATCGGCGAGGGCGACGAGACCCAGACCGACATGATGCAGTTCATGCGCTGGGTGAGCCTGGTGCTGGCCACCCCCGTGGTGTTCTACTCCGGCAGCACGTTCCTCGTCTCGGCGTGGCGCGACCTGCGCCGCTGGCACTTCGGCATGGACGTGCCCGTGAGCCTCGCCATCCTCAGTACCTACTTCGCGAGCACGTGGGCCACCGTCACGCACAGCGGCCAGGTGTACTTCGAGTCCGTCACCATGTTCGTGTTTTTCCTGCTGGCCGGGCGCTTTCTGGAGATGGGTGCCCGCCAGCGCGCCGGCCAGGCCACCGAGGCGATCAACCGGCTGCTGCCGCCCATGGCCACCCGGCTGTTCGCCGACGGCGACGAGCTGGTTTCGGTGCACGACCTCGCGCCGGGCGACCTGGTGCGCATCCGGCCGGGCGAGACCGTCCCGGCCGACGGCGTGGTGGCCGAGGGGCGCTCCAGCATCGACGAGTCCATGCTCACCGGCGAGAGCCTGCCGCGTGCGCGGGTCGTCGGTGATCCCCTGACCGGCGGTACCCTCAATGTGGAAAGCCCGCTCATCATGCGCGTGGAGCGGGTAGGCGAGCAGACCACGCTGTCGGCCATCCAGCGCCTGCTGGAGCGCGCCCAGACCGAGCGGCCGCGTATCGCGCGGCTGGCCGAGCAGGGCACCGGCTGGTTCGTCGCCGCCGTGCTCCTGCTCACCGCCGCCGTCGGGCTGGTCTGGTGGCAGTGGATCGACGCCGACCGCGCCTTCTGGGTGGTGGTCGCGATGCTCGTCGCCACCTGTCCCTGTGCCCTGGCGCTCGCGACCCCGGTCGCCATCACCGCCGCCACCGGGGCCCTGATGCGCGAGGGCCTGCTGACCACGCGCGGGGACGCACTCGAGACCCTGGCCCGCGCCACGGACATCGTCTTCGACAAGACCGGCACGCTTACCGAGGGGCGCCTGAGCCTCGTCGGCGTAGAGGTGTTTGACGGGCAGGACGCGGACACCTGCCAGCGGCTCGCGGCCACGCTCGAGACCGACTCGGAGCATCCCGTGGCCCGAGTGCTCGCCCGCGGCGCCAAGCCGGTGGCGCGCGCCCTCGACGTCGTGGCCTCGCCCGGCCACGGGATCGAGGGCGTGGTGGAAGGCGCGCGCCTGCGCATCGGCTCGCCGCGTTTCGTCGCCGAATTCGCCGGCCTCGATGCCGGGGAACAGGCCCGCCTGGACGCGATGAGCGCCGCGCACCCCGAGGCGAGCCTGGTGCTGCTCGGCGGCGAGCGCCGCCTGCTGGCGGCGTTCCTGCTGGCCGACCGGCTGCGCGAGGACGCCGCCGAGACCGTCGCGGCACTGGCCGCGCGCGGCCTGCGCGTGCACCTCTACTCCGGCGATGCCCCGGCGACGGTGGCCGCCATCGCCCGCCGCCTCGGGATCGAGGCATTCGAGGGCGCGCTCACCCCCGAGGGCAAGCTCCAGCGCGTGCGGGCGTTGCAGGCGGGCGGTGCCGTCGTCGCCATGGTGGGCGATGGGGCGAACGACGCACCGGTGCTCTCCCAGGCGCAGGTCTCGGTGGCCATGGCCGAGGGCACCCAGCTCGCCCACGCCAGTGCCGACATGGTGCTGTACTCGCGCCGACTCTCCCCACTGGTCACCGCGGTGACCAAGGCGCGCGCCACCGTGCGCATCATCCACCAGAACTTCGCCTGGGCCCTCGGGTATAATGGCGTGGCACTGCCGGTGGCCGCCACCGGGCTGCTCACGCCCTGGCTGGCGGCCCTCGGGATGTCGCTGAGCTCGCTGCTGGTGGTGATCAACGCGCTACGCCTCGGTCCACAGATGGCCCGGCGCGAGCGCGTGCCGGCACCGGCAACCGACACTGATTGAGGAGGGCCTGTGGAGATACTCTATCTGCTGATCCCGCTGGGCGTGGTGGTGATGGTCATCGCCGTGGTCGCCTTCGCCTGGTCGGTGAAGAGCGGGCAGTTCGAGGACCTGGAAGGCCCGGCCCACCGCATCCTCATGGACGACGACGACCCCATGATCCCGCGGCGTCCGCGCCCGGACAACGGGGGCGACTTGAAGCGCGATGAGTGATCGCGTAGCATTGCGCCCCAGTATTCCTGCACGAAACAGAGGTGAATAGCCGTGTTCAGTTTATACAATGGTCTGCCGCTGACGCTCACGATCGCCCTGATCGTCTGGTCCTGGATTAGCTTCTTCTCCGTGATCATCGCCGGCTAAGCGGCGCATATCACGAAAAAAAACGCCCCGCATCGCGGGGCGTTTTTCGTTCCGGGGTCGGCGATGGCGCCGGCGTGGCCGAACGGCCTCAGGCCGCAAAGGCGCTACGCAGCTTGCGGATGGCGTTGTTCTCGATCTGGCGAATGCGCTCGGCGGAGACGCTGTAACGGTCCGCCAGCTCGTGCAGGGTGGCCTTTTCCTCGGCGAGCCAGCGGCTGGCGAGGATGTCGCGGCTGCGCTCGTCGAGCTCGCCCAGGGCGCGGGTCAGGCGTTTGCGGCTGTGGCGGTCCCAGTCGTCACGCTCCACCTGGCGGGCCGGGTCGGTATCCTCGTCGGCCGCCAGGTACGAGGCCGGGGCCATCGGGGCGTCGTCATCCTCGTCTGCGCGGGCCTCGAAGGCGGTGTCGTGATGGCTCAGGCGCGCCTCCATCTCCATCACCTCCTCGGGTTTCACGCCCAGGTCCCGGGCCACGGTCTCCACCTCCGCGCGGTTCATCCAGCCCAGGCGCTTCTTTGCACCGCGCAGGTTGAAGAACAGCTTGCGCTGGGCCTTGGTGGTGGCGACCTTGACGATGCGCCAGTTGCGCAGGATGAACTCGTGCATCTCGGCGCGGATCCAGTGCACGGCGAACGACACCAGGCGCACCTTCATGTCCGGGTCGAAGCGTTTGACGGCCTTCATCAGGCCGATGTTGCCCTCCTGTATGAGGTCGCCCAGGGGCAGGCCATAGCCGCTGTAGCCGCGGGCCACCTGCACCACGAAGCGCAGGTTGTGGATGACGAGCGTGCGGGCGGCATCGAGGTCGTTGAACTCGCGCAGGCGCACCGCCAGCGAGCGTTCTTCTTCCGCGCTCAGCACCGGCAGCCGGCTGACGGCCTGGATGTAACTGTCGAGGTTGCCGACGGGCGCCGGCAGCTGCCCGGAAGTCGTGATCAAGGCAGGGTTGTTCAACGTCATGTATCCCCCAAAATCGATGTCTGGCGATATTTTAGCACTCTGCGAGTTGGAGTGCTAAATCACCGCGGGGTTCCCCGTGGCCGGCCTCAGGACTGGGTGGCGAGCAGGGCCCGGATCTTGTCCATGAATACCGCATCGGACAGCGGCTTGACCACGTAGTCGTTGGCCCCGCCCTTCAGCAGCTGGGCGTAGTCGGCGTCGCTCCCGCCGCCCACCGTGATCATCAGTATAGGCAGGGATTCGGGGGCCAGGTGCAGCGCGTGGCGCACGCGGCGCACCAGGTCCGTACCCGACATGCGCCCGGGCAGGAACAGGTCGGTGATCAGCAGGTGGTACTGCTCGCCGGCGGTCAGCCGCTCCAGCGCCTCCTCGGCGGTCATGACGTGGTCGGCGGCGATGCCCTGGGTGTCGAGGCTGCGCTTGACGGCCATCGCGGCCGTCATGCTGTCCTCGACGTAGAGCACGCGCGGGTTGTCGGGCAGGGCGGACGGGGCCGGCAGGTGTTCGGCAATGAAGTCCACCAGGGCCTTGATGCCCTGCGACTTGTCGAAGAAGGCGGTGATCTCCGACTGCTGCTCCGTCTGGCGGCCGGCGGCGTCGCCCGAGATGACGATCACCGGCGTGGCCTCGTGGCCGTTGACGCCGCGCAGGGCCTCGGTGAAGGCCATGCCGTCCATGTCGGGCAGGACCAGGGCGGTGCTGATGAGGTCGAAGTGTTCCAGTGTGAGCGTGGCCAGTGCCTCCCGCGCGCTGTGGAAGCACTGGATGTCCACATCCGGGAGTTGCTTGCGCAGGAGCTGGCCGACCATCTTGCGGGTCGCGTCCGAGCCGTCCACGAGCATGATTTTTCGTGGCGCTGCCATGGGTAGTGGTATGCCTGTGTTGTTTCTTATTATCGTGTGCCCGCCATTGTACGGGCAGCGGCCGACCGGACCCAAGGGGCGCGGCGGAATTCTGTGAACCCGTCCCGCGGTGGCGGCCCTAGCGGGGCTCGATGTCGCTCAGGTGCCGTCCCACGGCCAGCCAGGATCCGCCCAGGCCCAGCGCCATGGCGATCAGCAGCACGGAGAAGGCGGCGCCGGCCCCCAGGTCGAGCAGCTGGTACTGCCCGCCGTACAGGCCGGCGAGGCGGTTCACCGGGGCGGCGAGAAAGCCCAGCGCGGCCTCCACCATGATCAGGCCGAGCAGGCCGCCGATCACGCCGTACCAGATGCCGCCGTAGAGGAAGGGGCGCCGGATGAAGGCATCGGTGGCCCCGATGAGCTTGGCCACCTCGATCTCGTCGCGCCGGTTCTGGATGTCCAGGCGGATGGTATTGCCCACCACCAGCAGCACGGCCAGCCCCAGCATGATGCCGATCACCAGCACGCCGCGCTGCGCCGTCTCCATGATGGCGTAGAGTCGCTGCACCCACTGCAGATCCAGCTGGGCGCGCTCCACGCCCGGCTCCCTCTCCAGGTCGTAGACCAGTTGCTGGATGCGCAGCGGGTCCTTTAGCGCCAGCCCCGGCTGGACCACCACCACCGCCGGCAGCGGGTTGCCGTCGAGGGCGTCGAGCGCGGCGCCGAAGCCCGAGAGTTCGCGAAATTCCGCCAGCGCGGCCGCCTTGCCGATGGCCTGGGCGCTGCCCACGTCGTCGCGGCGCTGGATCTGGCGCGCGAGCTCCTCGGCCTGCTCGTCGCTCACCGATGGCTTGAGAAACAGCGAGACCTGCGCACTCTCGTCCCAGCCGCCACTGATGGCCTCGAGATTGGAGAGCATGAGGTACATCCCGGTCGGGAGGGCGAGCGCGATGCCGATCACCGCCGTGGTCATGAGGCTGGAGAGCGGGGTGCGATAGAGCTTGCCCAGGCTGAACACCAGCGAGCGGGCGTGGCTCAGGAGCCAGGCGCTGGCGCGCGCGTGCACGTCCGGCCTGCGCTGGGAGGTGCGTGCGTTCATGCGCTGGCCCCCCGCGCGGGTTCGTCGTCCTGCAGCCGGCCGCCCTTGAGCGAGATCATGCGCTTGCCCATGGGGGCGATCAGGTCGAGGTCGTGACTGGCGACCAGCACGGTGGTGCCCACCTGGTTGAATTCGTCGAACAGCCCCATGATCTCGCGCGACAGCGCCGGGTCGAGATTGCCGGTGGGCTCGTCTGCCAGCAGGATGGCGGGGCGGTTGACCACGGCACGGGCGATGCCCACGCGCTGCTGCTCACCGGTGGAGAGGGTGACCGGGAAGGCCTTTTCCTTGTGCAGCAGGCTCACCTTGTCGAGCGCGGCGCGCACCCGGCGGCCGATCTCCTGCTGGCGGTAGCCGGCGATGATCAGCGGCAGGGCCACGTTGTCGAACACGCTGCGGTCGTGCAGCAGGTGGTGGTCCTGGAAGATGATGCCGATGTCGCGTCGAAACTGCGGGATGCGCCGCCGGGTCAGGGTGTGCAGGTTCTTGCCGTTGACCACCATGCGTCCGCGCGTGGGCCGCTCGATCATGGCGATGAGCTTGAGCAGCGTGCTCTTGCCCGCGCCCGAGTGGCCGGTGAGGAACACCATCTCGCCGGCGTCCACCTCGAGGTTCATCTGCCCCAGGGCCTCCTGCCCGGTGGGGTAGCGCTTGGTGACGTTCTGGAACAGGATCATGGGCGATGGGTGTCGGGGATCAGTCGTGGGCGAGCAGGGCGTCGACGAAGGCCTCGGCTTCGAAGACCTGCAGGTCCTCGATGGACTCGCCCACGCCGATGAAGCGGATCGGTGTGCCCATCTGCCGGGCCATGGCGAACAGGATACCCCCCTTGGCCGTGCCGTCGAGCTTGGTTACGGTGATGCCCGTGACCTTGACGGCCTCGTTGAACTGGCGGGCCTGGTTCAGCGCGTTCTGCCCGGTGCCGCCGTCCACCACCAGCAGGGTCTCGTGCGGGGCGCTCGGGTCGAGTTTGGTGAGCACGCGGGTGACCTTCTTGAGTTCTTCCATCAGGTTTGACTGGGTGTGCAGGCGGCCGGCGGTGTCGGCGATGAGCACGTCGACGCCCCGCGCCTTCGCCGCCTGCAGGGCGTCGAAGATCACCGAGGCCGAATCGGCGCCGGTGCCCTGGGAGATGACCGGGATTCTGTTGCGCTCGCCCCAGACCTCGAGCTGCTCGACGGCGGCGGCGCGGAAGGTGTCGCCGGCCGCCAGCATCACGGACTTGCCTTCACCCTGCAGGCGCTTGGCGAGCTTGCCGATGGTGGTGGTCTTGCCGGCCCCGTTCACGCCCACCACGAGGATCACGTAGGGCTGGCGGGTCGCGTCAATCGTCAGCGGCTGGCTCACCGGTTCGAGGATGGCGGTCATGTCCTCCCTGAGTGCCGCGAACAGCGCGTCGGCGTCGGCGAGCTGATTGCGCGCCATGCGCGCGGTGAGGTCGTCGATGATCTGCCGGGTGGCCTCCATGCCGACGTCGGCCATGAGCAGCCGGTCCTCGAGCTCTTCCATCAGCTCGTCGTCGATCTTCTTGCGCCCGAGCACGATCGAGGCCATGCCCTCGGTCAGGCCGCGGCCCGTCTTGGACAAACCCTGCTTCAGGCGTGAGAATAGGCCCGGTTTCTTCTGGGTCTCCCCGCTCTTTTCCGGGGTCTTGTCGCGTTTTCCGAAACCAAACATGCGCGTGTCAGTCTACCAGTGACGTGACGCGCCGAATTGCGGCGCGGCCAGGTCGAACAAAGTGAGAGGTGGCGCCGGCACGGATGTTCCGCGCGGCTCAGGACCACCCAATGCTATCACCCCAGCCTGTAAGGTGAAATCGAACATGCGAACAAAAGCCCTGCTGGCCGTCCTGCTGGCCCTGAGCCTGCTGGTGCCGCTCCTGTCCGCCGCGGGCGAGACCGGGCGGTCGATCGAGGACACCCACGAATTCATCCTGAAAAATGGCATGAAGGTCGTCGTCAAGGAGGACCATCGCGCCCCGGTGGTGGTGCAGCAGGTCTGGTACAAGGTCGGCTCCTCCTACGAATACGGCGGCATCACCGGCATCTCGCACGTGCTCGAGCACATGATGTTCAAGGGCACCAGCCGCTACCCGAACGGGACCTTCTCCGAGGTCATCGCCGAGCAGGGCGGCCGGGAGAACGCCTTCACCAGCCGCGACTACACGGCCTATTACCAGGTGCTGGCGGCCGACCGGCTGGAGATCGCCATGCGCCTGGAGGCCGACCGCATGCGCAACCTGCTGATGCGGGAAGACGACTTTCAGCGCGAGCGCGCGGTGGTGCAGGAGGAGCGTCGCCTGCGCACCGAGGACAACCCCACCGCACTCACCTACGAGCGCTTCCAGGCCACCGCCTACCTCAACAGCCCCTACGGCGACCCCGTCATCGGCTGGATGCAGGATCTCGAGAGCCTCACGCTGGACGACCTCAAGGCCTGGTATGACCGCTGGTACGCCCCCAACAACGCCACCCTGGTGGTGGTGGGCGATGTCGACCCCGACGAGGTGCGTCGCCTGGCCCGCCGCTACTACGGCACCATCCGCGCGCGCGAGGTCGCCCCGCCCAAGCCGCGGCAGGAGGTGCCCCAGCAGGGTGAGCGCCGGGTCACGGTCAAGGCGCCAGCCGAGCTGCCCTACGTACTGCTGGGCTACAAGGTCCCGGTCGTACTCAGCGCCGAGACCGAATGGGAGCCCTATGCCCTGGAGGTGCTGGCCGGGGTGCTCGACGGTGGCAGCAGCGCGCGCCTGAGCCGCAATCTGGTGCGCGGCCGCGAGATCGCCGCCAGTGCGGGTGCCGGCTACAACGCGGCCGGCCGTCTGGAAGGCCTGTTCATGCTCGACGGCACGCCCGCCCCCGGGCAGCCGGCCGCCGCCATCGAGGCCGCCCTGCGCGACGAGATCCGCGCCCTGCGCGAGGCGCCCGTGACCGGGGACGAGATCGAGCGCGTGAAGGCGCAGGTGGTCGCCGGCGAGATCTACCAGCGCGACTCCATCCAGCATCAGGCCATGGTGATCGGCACGCTGGAGACGGTGGGCCTGGACTGGCGCCTGGCCGAGGACTACGCCGAGCGCATCCGCGCCGTCACGCCGGAGCAGGTGCAGGCCGTGGCCCGCAAGTACCTCGTTGACGACCGGCTGACCGTGGCGCATCTCGACCCCCAGCCGATCGACCCGGACAACCCGCCGAGCCGTTTCGACGGCCACCTGCGCTGAACCGATGCGAGGGAATGACTGCATGATCCTGCGACTGACCGTATTGCTGCTGGCCCTGATCGCGCTGCCCGCGCAGGCCGCGCCCGACATCCAGCACTGGACGACCGACAACGGCCTGCGCGTGTACTACGTCGAGGCCCCCGAACTGCCGATGGTGGACCTGCGCCTGGTGTTCGACGCCGGCAGTGCCCGTGACGGCGGGCGGCCGGGTCTGGCGCGCATGACCAACGCGCTGCTCGCCAGCGGGGCGGGCGACTGGGACGCCGACGCCATCGCCGAGCGCTTCGAGTCCGTGGGCGCTCAGTACGGCGCCGGCGCGGCGCGCGACATGGCCTGGGTGTCGTTGCGCAGCCTCAACGACCTCGACTGGTTCGAGCCGGCGCTGGCGACCTTCCTCGCCGTGGTGCAGGCCCCGCGCTTTCCCGCGGCCGATTTCGAGCGCACCCGCCGCCAGGCCTTCGTCGCCCTCAGCCGGCAGGCACAGGACCCGGGCGAGATCGCCAGCAAGGCCCTGTACGAAGCGGTCTACGGTGACCACCCCTATGCCCACCCGCCGCTGGGCACGCGCGAGTCCATCGAGGGCCTCGCGCGGGGCGACCTCGTGGCCTTCCACGCCCGCCACTACGTGGCGCGCAACGGCGTGCTGGCCATCGTCGGCGACCTCGATCGGCCGGCTGCCGAGGCCCTGGCCGACCGTGTCAGCGCCGGTCTGGCGGCCAGCGAGCCGGCCCCGGCCCTGCCGCCCGTGCCCACGCTCGACGAGGCCCGCACCCTGCGCATCCCGTTCCCCTCCGAGCAGGCCCACGTTTACCTGGGCGCGCCCGGCATGAGCCGCGGCGATGCCGATTACTTCGCCCTGTACTTCGGCAACCACATGCTCGGCGGTTCCGGCTTCACCTCGCGGCTGACGAAGGCCGTGCGCGTGGAGCGCGGGCTGTCCTACAGTGTGTACAGCTACTTCCTGCCGATGGCGCAGCAGGGGCCGTTCCTCGCCGGCCTGCAGACCCGCGTCGACCAGGCCGAAGAGGCCGTGGAGGTGGCGCGCGAGACGCTGGCGACCTTCGTCGCACAAGGCCCCGCCGCCGAGGAGTACCGCGCCTCGCTGGCCAACATCACGGGCGGCTTCCCGCTGCGCGTGGCGAGCAACAGCGACATCGTCCAGTACCTGGCCATGATCGGCTTCTATGACCTGCCGCTGGACTACCTTGACCGCTTCACCGACCGCATCGAGGCGGTGACCGTCGCGGATATCCGCGACGCCTTCGCCCGCCGGCTCGACCCCGAGCGCATGATCACGGTCATCGTCGGTGGCCCGGAAGCCGAGTAGGCCGGCGGCCGGCCGGCGTGCACCGCGCGCCGGTGCCCCCGGGCGCCTGCGCATCATCGGCGGACAGTGGCGCGGCCGGCGCCTGCCCGTGCCCCACGCCCCGGGCCTGCGGCCCACGCCCGACCGGGTGCGCGAGACCCTGTTCAACTGGCTGCAGGGCGTCACCGAGGGTGCGCGTGCCCTCGACCTGTTCGCCGGCAGCGGCGCGCTGGGCTTCGAGGCCGCCTCGCGCGGGGCGCGCAGCGTCGTCATGGTCGAGGCCGATGCCCGCATCGCCACCCACCTGAGAGAGCAGGCCGCCACCCTCGACGCCTCGCGCCTTCGCGTCGAGGCCCGCAGCGTCCGCGCCTTCCTGGCCGGCGCACCGCAGCCCGTCGACCTCGTCTTTCTGGACCCGCCCTATGGTCAGGGGCTGGTGGCCGAGACCCTGGCGCTGCTTGCACGGGGCTGGCTGGCCCCCGGCGCGCACCTCTACATCGAGGCCGAGGCCGAACTCGGCGAGCCGGTCCTGCCCGACGGCT
This sequence comes from Thioalkalivibrio sp., assembly GCA_011046015.1. GTDB lineage: Bacteria > Pseudomonadota > Gammaproteobacteria > SpSt-1174 > SpSt-1174 > SpSt-1174. The sequence goes on from DSBO01000242.1 coordinate 19,026, forward strand.
GGACGTTGCTGAAGACACGCCGCGCCGGCCAGGTCGGGTATCACCTGGCGCGCGCCCCTGACGCATCCGGCGTCAGCCCCGATTCAGGCGACTGAGCTAGCCTGTCCCCGTTGTTGGCCGGATAATGGCGCGGCCTCTATGCGGTGGCGTGAATCACGATGGGGGAAGGGGGTATGGGTTTGAAGGCGGCTTATGCGGTACGTCCTGTCGTTATCCTGGTCATGCTGGGCGCGCTGGGCCTGTCCGGCTGCGCCACGCTCAACGAGGCGGAATGCCGCACCGGCGACTGGTACACCATCGGCTATGAAGATGGGCTTCAGGGCCAGCCGGTCACGCGCCTCGCCTCGCATCGCAAGGCCTGCGCGAAGCACGGGGTGCAGCCCGACCTCGCCGCATACACCGCCGGCCGCGATGCGGGGTTGGAAACCTACTGTCAGCCACACGGCGGTTACTGGGCCGGTCTCAGGGGCTCCGCCTACCACGGTGTGTGCCCGGCCCATCTGCTCGATGACTTCCTGCCGGCCTACGAATACGGGCGCGACATCCACGCGCTGGAGAGCGACGCACGCTCCGAGCGGCGCGAGGCCGACCGGCTGTATGGCGAAATCCGCCGCCTCGATGAGGCCATCGCCCAGCGCGAGGCCCTGCTCATCGCCCCCGGGTTGCGCCCCCACGAGCGCGCGGACCTCCTCGTCGAGATCAAGTCCCTGGTGCGCGCTCAGCGTGCGCTGGAGGCCGACATCGCCGACCGGCAGGGCTACGCCGAGGCCCTGCAATACCGCGCGGCGGACCTGAGGGCGAGCAGCCCCTACTGAGCGCCCGGGCTACCGGCGCTTGCAGCCCGGGCCCGCGGCCTGAATACTAGGCGCCATGAACATCACCGCCGTCTACCCCGGGACCTTCGATCCCATCACCCGTGGCCACACCGACCTGGTGCGGCGCGCGGCCGGCCTGTTCGACCACGTCATCGTGGCCGTGGCCGCCAGCGCCAAGAAGACGCCGTTCTTCCCGCTGGCCGAGCGCATCGGCCTGGCCGAGCAGTCGCTGGGCGGGCAGTCCAACGTGGCGGTCATCGGCTTCGATGGCCTGCTGGTCAACTTCGTGCGTTCCCAGGGCGCGCGGGTGGTGCTGCGCGGCCTGCGGGCGGTGTCCGACTTCGAGTACGAGTTCCAGCTCGCCGGCATGAACCGCCACCTCGCGCCCGACCTCGAGACCCTGTTCCTCACCCCGGCCGAGGAGTACGCCTATGTGTCCTCAAGCCTGGTGCGGGAAATTGCATCCCTGGGCGGCGATGTATCACACTTCGTCGACGCCCACGTCGAGGCTGCACTACGGGCGCGGATGCTTTAGAATTTGGCAATACACTGAATTACGCAAAAGGTGATGTCATGGCCCTGCTGATCACTGACGAATGCATCAACTGCGACGTCTGCGAACCCGAATGCCCGAACGGCGCGATCTCCCCGGGTGACGAGATCTACGAGATCGACCCCAACCTCTGCACCGAGTGCGTCGGCCACTACGACGAGCCCCAGTGCATCGAGGTCTGCCCGGTGGACTGCATCCTCGTCGACCCCGAGCACGAAGAGAGTCGCGACGAACTGCAGGCCAAGTACGAAAAGCTCACCAGCGCCTGATGCCCGTCATCATGTTCTCGCGTACGCCGAACACGAAAAGGCCCCGTCACGGGGCCTTTTCGCTTTCACGCCGCCTGCTTCGCGGGCTTGCCCTCTGCCTGGTCCTGTTCAGCCTCGCGGCGCAGGCGGCCGACGGCCCGGGGCGCAATGCCATCGCCAGTGCCCACCCGGCGGCCACCGCGGCCGGGCACGAGATCCTGGCGGCCGGCGGCAACGCCTTCGACGCCGCCGTGGCCGTGAGCGCCGCGCTGGCCGTGGTCGAGCCCTACAGCTCCGGCATCGGCGGGGGCGGGTTCTGGCTCATCCACCGCGCCGAGGACGGTTTCACCACCATGATCGACGGGCGCGAGCGCGCCCCGCTCGCCGCCCACCGCGACATGTACCTGGACGCCGAGGGCGAGGTGATCCCCAGGGCCTCGGTGGACGGCCCGCTTTCCGCCGGCATCCCCGGCGAGCCCGCCGCGCTCGCCCACCTGGCCGGGACCTACGGCCGGCTGCCCCTCGCCGAGAGCCTGGTCCCCGCCATCCGGCTCGCCGAGGAGGGCTTCGCGGTCGACGCCCACTACCGGCGCATGGCCGGCTTCCGCCTCGAGGCCCTGCGCGCCTCGGAGGACGCCACCCGGCTCTTCCTGCGCGGCGCCAACGTGCCCGAAGAGGGCACCGTCATCCGCCAGCTCGAGCTCGCCGCCACCCTGCGCGCCCTGGCCGAAAGAGGCCACGACGGGTTCTACAAGGGCGAGGTCGCCGAAAAGCTCGTCAACGGCGTGCGTGCCGGCGGCGGCATCTGGTCGCTGCAGGATCTCGCCGACTACGAGATCGTCGAGCGCGACCCCGTCCACGGCGAGTACCGCGGCATCACCGTCACCGCCGCCGCCCCGCCGTCCTCCGGCGGCATGGTGCTGGTCGAGGCCCTGAACATCCTCGAGGGCTACGACCTGCAGCAGATGGACGCGGCCACCCGCACCCACGTAATCGTCGAGGCCATGCGCCGCGCCTACCGCGACCGCGCCGAGTACCTGGGCGATCCCGACTACGTGGACATGCCCCTGAGCCGCCTCACCCACCCGCAGTACGCCGCGGGACTGCGTGCCGGCATCCGGCTCGACCGCGCCACGCCCAGCAGCCTCCTGCCCGGCGTCGTGGACACCACCCCCAAGGGCGAGGACACCACCCACTTCTCCATCATCGACGGCGACGGCAACCGCGTCGCCGCCACGCTCTCCATCAACTACCCCTTCGGCGCCGCCTGGGTGGTGCCCGGCACCGGCGTCCTGCTCAACGACGAGATGGACGACTTCTCCGCCAAGCCCGGCGTGCCCAACGTCTACGGCCTGGTCGGCGCGGAGGCCAACGCCATCGAACCCGGCAAGCGCATGCTCTCCAGCATGACCCCCACCTTCCTCGACGACGGCGAGCGCATCGCCGTGGTCGGCACCCCCGGCGGCAGCCGCATCATCTCCATGGTGCTGCTCGCCGCGCTGGAGTTCAGCGAGGGCAGGGATGCCAAGGCCATGGTCGAGCGCCGCCGCTTCCATCACCAGTTCCTGCCGGACGCCATCCAGTTCGAACCGCTGGCCTTCGACGATGCATTGCAGCTCGAACTGCAGTCGCGCGGGCATGAGCTGCAGCCGCTGGATTCGTCCTACGGGAATATGCATGTGGTGATCTGGGATCTGGAGAAGCGGCGGGTGGAGGCTGCTTCGGATGGGCGAGGGGTTGGGAAGGCGGAAGTGCGGTAACACTCCGTCCCGCTTTCATGGCGTTGAATCGGCTGGACGACTGTTCCAGGGGCCTTTGCCTGCACCGGCTCGCCAAGGCCCTAGCCGAGCCCCTGTTTATCCACCTGTCCACTGCCTGCGCGCTCGCCCGTTGCCACGACACGGCTGTGGTAGCATTGCCCCACCCAGAAAATAAAAATACGGCAGCCGGACACCATGGATCAGGCCCCCCACGCGTCCATCCCCGAACAGCAAGTCGACGACTTTCTCGCCCGCTGGCAGAGCGCCGATGGCACCGAGAAGTCCAACTACCAGCTCTTCCTCACTGAACTCTGCGCCCTGCTGGGCCTGCCGCAGCCCGAGCCTGCCGGGGAGAACCACGAACAGAACGCCTATGTCTTCGAGCGCCGGGTGGATATCCGTCGCCCGGACGGCGCCATCAACCGCGGTTACATCGACCTCTATCGCCGCGGCAGCTTCGTACTGGAGGCCAAGCAGACCGGCAAGGGGCTCGACACGGCCGGCTGGGACAAGGCGATGCTCGCCGCGCAGAACCAGGCCGACCAGTACGTGCGTGCCCTGCCAGCAGAGGAAGGCCGCCCGCCCTTTATCGTCGTCACCGATGTGGGCCGTTCGCTGGAGCTCTACGCCGAGTTCACCCGCTCCGGCGGCAGCTACGTGCCGTACCCCGACCCCGGCCATCACCGCATCCGCCTGGAGGACCTGAAAAGGCCCGAGATCCAGCAGCGCCTGCGCCACCTCTGGCTCGATCCCGACCAGCTCGATCCGAGCAAACACGCCGCCCGCGTCACCCGCTCCCTCAGCCGCACCCTGGCCGAACTCGCCCGCTCGCTGGAAAAGTCCGGTTTCGATGTCGAGCGTGTCGCCCACTTTCTCAAGCGCTGCCTCTTCACCATGTTCAGCGAGGATGTGGGTCTCATCCCGAACGGCCAGTTCACCGCCCTGCTGCAGCGGCTGCAGGAAACACCGGAAAACTTCCCCGACGCCATCGGCTCGCTGTGGCAGGCCATGAACAGCGGCGGCTATTGCGGCGTGCTCAACGCCAGGCTGCAGCAGTTCAACGGCGGCCTGTTTCGCAACATCAATCCCATCCCGCTCGATGGCGAACAGATCGGCCTGCTCATCAATGCCGCCGAGCACGACTGGAGCCTGGTGGAGCCGGCCATCTTCGGCACCCTGCTGGAGCGGGCGCTGGACCCGCGCGAGCGCCACAAGCTCGGCGCCCACTACACCCCGCGCGCCTATGTCGAGCGGCTGGTCATGCCCACCCTCATCGAGCCGTTGCGGGATGAGTGGCGTACCATCCAGGTCGCCGCCGAAACCTGGCTGCAGCAGAACAAGCCCGACAAGGCACTCAAGGAACTGCAGGACTTCCACCATAAGCTCTGCAATACCCGCGTGCTCGATCCCGCCTGCGGCAGCGGCAACTTCCTCTATGTGGCGCTGGAACACATGAAGCGCCTCGAAGGCGAGGTGCTCAATACCATCAGCGACGTCTCCGGCGGCCAGATGGGCATGGAGACCGAAGGGCTCACCGTCGACCCGCACCAGTTCCTCGGCCTGGAGATAAACCCCCGCGCCGCCGCCATCGCCGAGATCGTGCTGTGGATCGGCTACCTGCAATGGCACTTTCGTATTCACGGCCGCCTCGAACTGCCCGAGCCCATCCTGCGCGACTTCAGGAACATCGAAAACCGGGATGCGCTGATCGAATACGACAGCCGTGAGCCGGTGCTCGATGACGACGGCAACCCCGTTACCCTGTGGGACGGCATCAGCTTCAAGGAGAGCCCGGTTACCGGCGAGCTGATACCGGACGAGAGCCAGCGCATCCCGGTCTACCGCTACCACAACCCGCGCAAGGCCGAGTGGCCGGCGGCGGAGTACATCGTCGGTAATCCGCCGTTTATTGGGGCAAAGCGCATGCGTGCATTGTTAGGTGATGGCTATGTGGA